>JAIROL010000294.1 GCA_031257565.1 Tannerella sp.
GACGCCAAAGAGGAAAAGCATTTTGAGAAAGTGTTTTTCATTATGTGCCGTTTGATGGGACAGTTCATCGAAGTAGAACCGCATTTCAGCGCCGGTCGCGCCGATGCTGTTATGATAACGAAAGATACGGTTTATATCTTCGAGTTCAAACTTGACGAGAGTTCGACCGTCGAAAAGGCCGTGCAGCAAATCGACGACAAATCTTATGCGATACCATACTCCGCCAAAGGCAAAAAAACAGTGAAAGTAGGCGTTGTGTTCAGCAGGGAAAAACGGGGAATAGCTGACTGGAAAATTGAATGAAGATGAATTACTTAAGTTTCCCACCTGTTATTATCAGTATCTGCGCGAGGGTACTCGGTTTTAGTGGTATGAGTTACAGCTTGTTAGCTACGCTGCATTAATTTTCGTCAATTTAGTTGTATTTAACTGATTTACAGCTATTAATGTGGCAAGAAGTTTTTCTGTAGCCTTTTCATCAGCCATCATATTGCGGAGTGTATCTTCTATTCCGAAAATGAGAAAAAAAGCCGTAGTCCCCCTGTTGGCATAAAAGAATTTATTCATAGATAAGTCTGAATATTTTTTCCGGATGTAAAATGTCATTGGCTGTTTCCTGAATCTGTTCTGCCGTTATTTTTTCAATTTTCATAAAAACTTCGGGAAGTATTTCATATCGGTTGTAATGAAGGTATGATTTTCCAAGTCCGAGAAACAGGCTTTCTTTATTGTCGCCGGCTATGCCAAGTTGTCCGATAGCCTGCTTTTTTGCTGCAGCGAGTTGTGTCGCTGTGAGCTTTTTAGAGCGCAGGAGCGCGATTTCTTTTTCTACAAGTTGCATTGCATGTTCACGATTTTTCGGATCCGTACCGAAATAGATGGAGAAGACTCCGGCGTCGGTATATGATGTGATATTGGATTCCACATGATAGGCCAGACCGTGTTTTTCTCTCAGGCTAACATTCAGTCGGTTATTCATGCCGGGACCTCCAAGGATATTGTTTAGTAAAAACAGAGGATATCTGTTTTCATTATACATATCATAAGCGCGTCCTCCGATTATGACATGCGACAAATGTGTTTTCTTTTTCTTTTGCAATTCCCATGCATTTATATTTTGCGGCTTGTCTCTTATTATCGGTGATTTTTGCGGAGGAATTGCATTCATGTATTTTTCTGCAAATTTTATGATTTGCCTGAAATCAGTACGCGACGTCGAGAAGAAGACCATATTTTCAGCCGCATAAAAATGTTCCAGGAATGATTTTCCGGATGTGGAATCAAATGATTTCAAAGAACGCTTGTTTCCTAATATATGATGTCCCAGCGGATGGCCGTCGAAAAGCAGATTCTCAAAATCGTCAAAGATCAGTTCCGAAGGCGAGTCTTCGTATGACTGTATTTCGTCGATGATCACTTCACGTTCTTTTATCAATTCATTTTCCGGAAACTGTGAGTTGATAATCAGGTCCGAGATGAGATCTGTAGCCCTTTCAAAATCTTTTTCCATGAATATGGAATAGATAAAAGTGTTTTCTTTCGATGTGTAGGCATTGAGTTCGCCTCCGACATTCTCCATACGGTTGAGGATGCGCCATGCTTTACGTTTGCGCGTACCTTTAAATAAGGTATGCTCAACGAAGTGGGCGAGCCCGTGTTCATTTTCCCTTTCGTCGCGCGCTCCGGCATTTATTGCAAATCCGCAATAGCCGACATGCGAATCTGTCGGGAGATGTATGATTCTTAATCCATTGGAAAGGGAATAGGATTGTGTTATCATTCAAATTAGTTGTTATTTCTACGAATTTAAAAAATCCGAGGCGTGGAACTCTCCCTGCCTCGGATTAATGAAAAAATATGAAAACGAAAACTTTCAGTCTAAAACTTTGATCCGGATATTTTTAAACCATACATCATCGCCATGATCCTGAAATCCGATGTATCCTTCCCGGTTTGGGCCTCCGAGATGGGTCAATAATCCATAAGCCAAAGGATAATCGCCTTTCGGTTTGAATTTGCTGTTTGCTATAAGCTCATTCCATTTAGGAGTCCATAAATGATATTCCACCACCGTTTTTCCGTTTTGTTTATGGAAAACGGAACCTTTAGCTACAATGATAGAGCCGGTATTCCATTCGTCAAATGGTTTTGCATTCTGAGGTTTTGCCGGAATCATGTCGTATAGCGAGGCGGATTGACGGTTACCGTCTTCTCCTTCCATTGCATCCCCATGGTTTGCGTTATCCAGCACCTGATATTCGGGACTGGAAATCCATATCGGTTCTCCTTTAACTTCCTGCGCTAAATAGAAGACGCCGGAATTGGAACCTTTAGCCACTTTCCAGTCAAAGGCCAATTCGAAATTTTTGAATTTGCAGGCAAAAATAATATCGCCGCCGTCTTTTTCCTGGGCCTCGCCGAAGCCGGTACCATTGAATTTCATAGCTCCATTGTCAATAATCCATCTTGTCGGAACCTCGTCTTTATTGTAACCTCTCCATCCTTTGAAAGATGTGCCGTCAAAAATAATATAATATCCGTCCTTGTCTTTCGGAAAATCTTCCGGATTAACCGTCGGTTTTTCAATCAGAACATAAGCCGGACTTTCATCCGTTGCCGGGATTAATTTTTCATAAGGCCCCTCTGCTGTTAATTTCTGATCAGCTTCAACTTTATCTTCAACAGGAGCGTCCTTTTTATCCGCTGCGTTATCGGCTTTTTTTCCTCCGCCGCAAGAGGCAAGCGCCATCATACTAACGGCGCTTGCTAATAAAATTATTTTTTTCATTTTGTGTAAACTGTTAATTAAAAGTAGTTTCCTGAACAAATTTGATCAGGAAACTTTTATTTTTCAAACGAATCTGTTAAAAAGACATTTTATGGCATTGCCGGAAGTTTCCATCCGTCGCGATAGTCGTGGTTGATGAGTTCCGCGGCAAACGCCTGTGCATTGACCGGCTCGGTCCAGTCTTTGTTGAATGAAGGATGTCCGTCTTTGATTGTGAAACCATCTTTGATGACTGTCTTTATGGTTTCGTTGACGCCAATATTCGTAAACTTCATATTCGGGCCATCCCAGTGCAATATTTTATTTAAGGCCTGAAGGCGAACGGCTAATACTCCCATTACCACCATTTCATTGAATGGGCCTGCCTCGCTAAAGTCGGAAGATGTTTTTATACGGTTAGCAGGACTTTCTTTACATGCGCGGACCCAGTCCATTTCATGGGAGACCGTTACTCTGCGGCATACTTTCGGGGCATTAGGCACGCGTCCGGATAATAACCAGGGATCCCGTCCGTAGCATCCGCAGATCAAAGTGTCTTTTGTTCCGTGGAATATCGCCAATCCTCCTCCGACGCCCATCAATTCTTTATCCTGCGGGAATCCTTCCGGGCGATCCGGCATCATGCCTCCGTCGTACCAGTGTACAACAACTTCCGGCATGGCCACTTTAGACATATTATCACGGGCGGGGAATGTCAGTTTTGCATGTTGCGCCTGCGGCGCGCAGTCGTTTAGCAATAGCGTGGACGAAGCTTCCGCTTTTGTCGGATAGCCTAATTTCAATGCCTTAAATACAGGATGCATGATATGACATGCCATATCTCCGAGCGCGCCTGTCCCGTATGGCCACCATCCGCGCCAGTTCCACGGATGATAAATATTATTGAACGGACGCATGGCTGCAGGACCTGTGAATAAATCCCAGTTTAACGTGGAAGGAACCTTATCGACTTTATCCGGCGTATTCAAGCCTTGCGGCCATATCGGACGGTCGGTAGCGCATTCTACTTTTGTTACTTCACCGATTTCGCCATTCCAGATCCATTCGCATACAAGGTTAACGCCTTCGCCCGATGCGCCCTGATTACCCATTTGTGTGGCAAGCTGATGTTTTTCCGCAAGTCTTGTCAGCAAACGCGATTCATAAACCGAATGGGTCAAAGGTTTTTGAACATATGCATGTTTCCCAAGAGTCATGGCGTCTGCTGCAATAATAGCGTGAGTATGATCGGCTGTTGCAACGATAACGGCGTCAATTTCTTTGCCCATTTCATCGTACATCTTGCGATAATCCCAGTATTTTTTTGCTGTCGTCAGGCGGTCAAATACCGATTTTGAGTATCTCCAGTCAACATCGCAAAGAGCTACGATATTTTCCGTACCTTCTACGGCTTTCAGGTTTGCATTGCCCATACCGCCTATGCCTATACAGGCAATGTTTAGCTTATCCGACGGAGCTGTGTATCCATGGCTTTTTCCTAATATGGAACTGGGAGCGACAGTAAAAGCGGCAGCTGCCGCTGCGCCTTTTTGAAGGAAACTTCTTCTTGAAATGTTTGTCATAGTAATGTTGTTTTACGATTTGTATATATAAAATTAGTTCAAAGTAAAAATCAATTTAAAAACTTTTTATTTTGTGTTCTTTTATTTCTTCGCAAAGATAAGCAAAAAACTCTTCGCAAAGATAAGCAAAAAAAGTAAAAACAAACAGTATAAAGATATTTTTGATGCGTTTTTTTAAACGTTCCGTTTTTTTAAGATTTTGCAACATTACATCGGAGGAGGTCCGCCAGGTCCGCCGGATCTGCCAGGTCCGCCGGGTCCGCCGGGTCCGCGACGCATATCCGACATGCTTCCTCCACCTTTGAAAATACTGAATTTATAAATAAAATGCAGCATGAAATAACTGTTTAGCGTATTATATTCCGAATACCGGGTATAACCGGACGTCGCCGTATATGATATATTACTGCGTTGTTGTAGTATGTCATATATCTTAAAGCGCAATGTAGCGGCATTGCCTTTCAAAAAACTTTTAGAGAAAGACGCGTTCCATAACCATTCTTCCTGTTTGTATCCTTCGGCGTATCCCGAATTTGTAGAATAATTGATATCAGTCTCTATTTTGAACTCATAAGGCAAGTAAAGAGTTGTATTGAAACCGCCGCCATAATCATACGTGTTCAGGTCGTCCTGGCTTTCAAGGGAATTTCCGGTGCGTTTGTAAGTGATATTTCCGTTCAGACCGAAATCCGCATAATCGGAACGGTAGTTAATTCCGAAACGGTCCATGAGTTGTGACGCTTTATTCGCGTTCTTTTCTTCGTCTATATAGCTATTTGTGTTTGCATATGATACAAACGCCATATTGTTGATTGATAATTTTTTGTTACGCAAAGGAGTATTATACATAATGCGTGCGTTACCATCAAAGTTTCCGTTTATGTTTTTGTAAGTTGTTCTTTTTTTTCCGGTACTTTCATCATACGATACGTAATCGACAACATCGTTGACAACATAACCGCCACTGGCAAAGATCATGAATGCCGATTGTTTCTCGCGATTGAAGTTTTGGAAACGAATGCGCAGGCTATTTGTATAGATTGGTTTCAGATCCGGATTACCGATTGTCGTATTCAACGGATCGGAGACGTCCTCTACCGGCGATAACTGCTTCATACCAGGTTGACTTGTGCGTCCTTCATATTCGAGACGGAGATTTTTCTCAGGTGCGGGACGGTAATTAAATTGTAGCGCAGGAGAAAAATTTACCACGTTACGGCTTGAAGAGTAGATCGTTTCGTCGCCGACAAATGTTTCTGTTTTAGCATACGAAGGGTCGACATTAAAACCTATCGTATAGTTATATATGTTGCGCTGCGCTTTGAAGGCCAAGCTTGCGCGTTGTTCTGTCGATTCATTACGCGAACTTTGACTGTATGTGGAATCAAGTACATTATAGTTGCCGTTGCCGTCGGGAGCGTATGCATATTTCAGCGCCTCCCGTTGACTGTTGCTGTAACTGTATGATAATTGGATAAAATTGTTTCGTCCGACAGGTTCGACCCAGGAAACAAATCCGCGATAATTATAATTGGTATTATCATAATCGATTTGCTGATCTATCAGATCATCCGCACGTTCCGTTTGAAGATATTTTGTAAGCGAATACTGGTCATTGTCGTTTTTTGTATTTCCCGCGCCTCCGGATAAAGAGACGCTCAGAACGCGTCCTTTATCATTCAGTTTACGGCTGGCTTCCAGACGTCCCGACACATTGTATCCGCGTCCTTTTGAGTCGGAGTTTGAAGTGGAAGTATTAATGGAATCAGAAGCGCTGTTTAATGTGTAAGAATCGCCGGATTCATTTTGATCTGTTTCGCTATAGGAAAAATCCGGAGTAAAAATCACCTGCGTCAGCGTATCCGGTTTCCAGGTCATGCGCATGTTGAGTCCGATATTATCATTTTTTGTATTTGAATTGGACCCCACAAAATCAGACGTATTACCTGACGGCAGGATGTTTTCTCTTTCACTCTTGCTTTTGGCGTCATTATCCGAATGAGAATAACGGGCGTTGCCGCCAATAGCGAGTTTGGAATTAAATTCTTTATTGAAATTAGCGCCGATATTACCTGATTGGGTAATCCCGTTTCCGGCTCCTCCTCCGCCAAAGCCGCGTCTTCCTCCTCCGCCCATACCACTGAACATGGTTGATGCAAAATCGGAAAAACCCATGTTATTGGTATTGTTTATACCGCCGATAAGAGAGAGCTGGTCATTGTTAATAAACCTGTTTACCATAAAATTCCCTTCATATCGCTCTTTGCTTCCGTATCCGGCAAAAGCATTACCGAACCAACCCTGCTTCATGCCCGGTTTAACGATCAGGTTTATGACCGCTTCTTCGTCCCCATCGTCGAAGCCTGTCATAAGCGCCATATCGCTTCTCCTGTCGTAAGTCTGAACTTTGTCAACCATCTTTGCCGGAAGGTTTTTGGCCGCAACTTTTGGGTCGTCCGAAAAGAATTCTTTACTGTCCACAAGAATCTTTTTGATCTGTTTCCCGTTGATTGTAATGGTCCCGTCACTGTTTACTTCGGCGCCCGGCATTTTTTTTATCAGGTCTTCCAGCATTGAGCCTTCTGCTACTTTGTACGAGTCCGCATTATATTCGACCGTATCTTCCTTAACCGTGATTTCGACGGCTTTGGCTGTGACTACGGCTTCGCTGAGAAGAACGCTGTTTTCATCCATTTCTATTTTACCGACATGTATGATTTCCGAACGCCCGGTAATTCTTAAAGGTTGATATACCGGTTCATATCCTATGCAGGAAATGTGTAAAAGATAAGTTCCGGGAGCGATATTTTTTAAAGAGAAATTACCGTTATTTCCGGTTGCAACTCCGGTCTTCATCGTACTGTCCCTGCTTGAGAGTAATCTCACACTGGCTGCTTCAATCGGGTCGTCGCTTGTTTTCTCAACAACGCTTCCTTTTATTTCTACTTTGTTATGTTGCGCCTTCGCAGGCAAAGATAATAAGATAAAAAGGCTAATACCTATTAAAATAAACCCGTATTTCTTCTCCATAAAAATAATATTTATGGAAATAGACAACGGATTGAATGGAACGTTTAACGACCCGCTTTTTGTTTAAGTTTTATTAACACGAATGAACCGACAATAGATAACGCGGAGAATCGTTTAGACAGATGCTTTTAATCCTTTTATCACCGCATTTGTAAAACCTGCCTCTTCCATTGCGTTCAGGCCTTTAATGGTAATGCCTCCGGGCGTGGTTACTTTATCAATTTCCGCCTCCGGATGGTTGTTGTTTGTTTCGAGTAGGGCGACTGCGCCTTTCAGGGTCTGTAATTCTATTTTTTTTGCAAGTTCCGGGCTAAGTCCGAGTTCGACAGCTCCTTCGACAGCTGCCCGTATGTATCTGAAAGCATATGCTATACCGCACGAAGCAAGAGCCATGCCGGCCCCGATAAGCCGTTCTTCAATAATAATCGTGAGTCCGAGTTCGTCAAATATATTTTTTATGATATCTGTTTGTTCCTGTGTGGCGTTATATGCGGAAACAAAATTGACGCTTTCTCTTACTTCAATGGCAGTATTGGGAATGATGCGGAAAATAGCAGGTAATTCATCTCCTTCTTTTTTCAGGAACCGACAAAGTTTGTCGAATTCGATTCCGGCTGCAATGGATACAAAAATCTGGCGTTTATAATCCAAGGCTTCTTTAATTTCGTCTATCGTCGCTTCAATAAACCAGGGTTTAACTGCGACAATAACGATATCCGCATCTTTTATTGCTTCTATATTATTCGTGGAGACATGAATAGATGCGTTTGCATCTTTAATTTTATTTAATTTTTCAGGCAGAATGTCCGTACAATATATCTCCGGCTCCGGCGAGTCGATTATCCTACTGCTTCCTAAACCGCGTGCAATTGCGCTTCCCATATTGCCTGCGCCAATAATCGTAAGTTTCATGCGTACATTATTTAATTTTTAACATTAAGGAAACATAGAACTCACAGCATGTTCATTCTCTTTGGCGCAAGCCGTTTTACCTGTTCGTTTCATGTTTACATTGTTTATTTTTTAACACTAAGGAAACATAGAACTCACAGCATGTTCATTCTCTTTGGCGCAAGCCTTTTTGCATGTTCGTTTCATGTTTCAATTTTTTAATGGACTTCGGGCGACAAAGATAATTGATTTTTTCTTATATTTCTGCTGGAATGTGCGTTTATAATTTTATCTTTGCATCCAACAGTATTTAAATTTTTAAAGAACATTAAAGTTATGAAGAAAGGATTTATTGTCGGAATATTGTTGTTGAGCAGCTTTATCTCGATGAGCGCACAGGAAAGTAATGACAATGAAGGCTATGAATTTACAGTCGTAAAAGAACTTAAAGTTACGCCCGTAAAAAATCAAAATCGTTCCGGCACATGTTGGGCTTTTTCCGGCGTCGCTATGATTGAAGCCGAATTGTTGCGTATGGGAAAGGGAGAATATGATCTGTCGGAGATGTTTATTGTGAATAAATCGTATATAGACAAAGCCGACAAATATGTACGTTTGCATGGATTCCTTAATTATGCGCAGGGTGGGGCGTTTGCCGATGTTTTGTATGCATTCAAGCATTATGGGGCCATACCGGGAGAAGTTTATCGCGGACTTAATTATGATGAAGCGTTGCATGTCCACGGAGAAATGGCGCAGGCCTCTTTCGCATTTGTAAAAGCGATCGTTGCTAATCCGAATGGAAAATTATCGCCCGTGTGGAAAAATGGGCATCAGGCCATCATCGAATCATACCTGGGAGAAATTCCGGAAAAATTCACTTATAAAGGAAAAGAATATACTCCGGAAAGTTTCGGCCGGTCGTTGGGATTGAATATGGATGATTATGTTTCTCTTACGTCATATACCCATCAACCGTTTTATTCTTCGTTTGCCCTGGAAATACAGGATAACTGGCGTTGGGCGCATTCATATAACCTGCCTCTTGATGAACTGATGCAAGTATTTGAAAATGCAATTAATATGGGTTATACGGTTGCATGGGGGGCGGATGTTAGCGAGAAAGGATTTACGCGTGATGGAATTGCTGTGGCGCCGGATATTGAATATGAGGAAACAAAGGGTTCTGATCAGGAACAATGGGTAGGGTTAAGTCGTACGGAAAAAGACGCTAAAATAAAAGAGCTTACCAAAAAGCCTTGTAAAGAGATTGAAGTAACGCCGGAAATACGCCAGAAAGCTTATGATAATTATGAAACCACAGATGATCATGGAATGCTTATTTATGGTATAGCCAAGGATCAGACAGGAAAAAATTATTACATGGTTAAAAATTCGTGGGGTACGGACAATAAATATCAGGGCACATGGTATGCGTCAGAAGCTTTTGTCGCATATAAGACGCTGAATATTGTTGTTCACAAGGACGCTCTTTCTAAAACAATAAAAGATAAATTAGATATTAAATAATATGGAATCATTATTGGAACAATCGGACGTCGTCCGTCAGAAAGGACGTCGCTGGCGAAAAATAAGAAATATTATTTTTCTGGTTTTATTTTTTGGATTTATCATATGGGGGGCAATCAGGTATTATTATCCTTTTGCAGAAGGGGTTAAATCCGGTAAATTGAATTATGTCGTATATAAGGGTTTGGTTTTTAAGACTTACGAAGGTAAGTTAATTCAGTCCGGGATTAAGTCCTCAGGAGAAGGAGGTATACAATCTAACGAATTTGTTTTCTCTGTGGCAAAGAAAGATGTTGCAGAAAAACTCATACATGCGGGCGGTAAGACTGTAGAACTTCACTATACCGAATATTTCGGGGCTATACCGTGGCGTGGATATTCCCGTTATGTAGTGGATGAAATCGTCAGTATATCTAATGAAGAAAACGCTACCGGGAATGAAGAAGTTTCCGAAGGTTCAATGGAGTTATGAGCAATGAATAGACCGAATCATGCGCGATTGACAATTAGTCGTTAATAAATAAGTTGTTGAGAAACGCCAAATGAACTTTCCGGTTATGCGGAAGAAATAAAATTGCTGAAAAGCCTCTACAAGTAGATTCTTCGAATGCGTAAACTTACTTTATTATTACAAGCATGATTTAAAAGTATAATTATTATATTTGCAAAGATATTTTATTTCGGAATATGAAGAGAATAAACATCCTTACGATCGCCTTGCTGGCTTATTTGCTTATAATGAGTTATATAGGATGGCCCGGTAGAAATGATAATCACAATTACACGGAATATTTTATTGTGATGGGGGTTTCTGTCGTTGTTATATTTTTATTGAGATTCCTGCGTATCAGACTGTTGAAAACGAGGAACAGACAAAAAGAAAATAAACAGATGTAAAAATGCGTTATGCTAATTTTTATCCTTCTTCCGGTTTGTATCATGTCTCACTGCCATTGTTGATGGGTACGCGGTTGGATGTATTGCTGTTCGGCGACGACAGACGTCGTCTGGAGATTGTGTGGGATGGTACGGAAACGGAATTACGGCGTCTGGAGCAGATGTTGAACCGGTTTGATCCTGAAAGTGAAGTGGCGAAAGTAAACAGTGATGCACAGTTCTCGTCGGTTCGATTGTCGGATGAATTGTGGGATATTCTGCTTGATTGTCGCAAGTATTATGAGTTGACGGACGGTTGCTTTGATATTACATTGTCGGATTTTGGTCAAGTTGTCATGATGGAAGAATCGCATAGCGTTCTTTTTGATAAATACGGAATGACGCTTGATTTTGGCGGATATGCCAAAGGTTATGCGCTAAAGTGTGTGCGTAAACGCTTTAAAGAGGCGGGAATAAAACGTGCATTGGTTAACTTCGGCAACAGTTCGATTCTGGCTATGGGCGCTCATCCCTTTGGGGATAGCTGGTCGATCGGCATTGAAGATCCATCTGATGGGACTGCTTTGACTGCAATCAGTCTTTCTGATGCGTCGATGTCTGTTTCCGGAAATACGCCATTCAATAAGCGGCATATTATTAATCCGGAAACTTCCGAATTTGTTGCCGGAGACAGGATGGTAGCTGTTGTTTCCGACGATCCTGTAGACGCGGAAGCGCTGACGACAGCGTGGATCGCTTCCGGTGAAGACGAACTTCCGGATTGGATGGTAAGATTTAATTTGAAAAACACATATAGAATACGATGACAAAAGATTTTGATTTTAGTAATTTTAACCGGCGTGATTTTTTTAAACTACTGGGCGGTAGTGGATTAGTTGTAATGTTTCCCTGGTTGCAGTCATGTACGAAAGAATCTTCTGACGCCGTCTCCGGCGAAAAAGTGCGTATTGGCGTTATTGGTACAGGCTCGCGCGGCATGTATCATCTGAATAATTTACAGAATATACCGCAGGCGGAGATTGTTGCCCTGTGTGATGATTATGAACCGCATCTACAGCAAGCGGCTGCGTTATATCCGAAGGCGAAGTTGTATGACGACTACCGTAAACTGCTTGAAGATAAAAACACTCAGGCTATTATTATAACAACGCCGTTGAACGAACACGAACGCATGACAATAGATGCGCTCTCAGCCGGAAAACACGTCTTTTGTGAGAAATCAATGGCGTTGACCCTTGATGGTTGCCGCAGGATATACGATGCTTACAAACGATCCGGAAAAGCGCTGTATGTAGGGCAGCAACGACTGTTTGATCCGAAGTATATTCGCGCGATGAGTATGATCCATCGCGGCCTGATCGGAACGATCACCGGTATGCGCGCCTATTGGTACCGGAATAATGATTGGCGTCGCCCTGTTCCGTCGCCCGAACTGGAGCGTAGAATAAACTGGCGCCTTTATCGTGATTCGTCTGCCGGACTAGTGACGGAACTTGCCGCACATCAATTACAGGTAGGCGACTGGGCGCTGGGGTTACGTCCGGAAAGCGTTATGGGATATGGCGATATTGTATACTGGAAAGATGGGCGTGAAGTTTATGATAATATAAGCCTTATCTATCATTATCCCAATGGCGTGAAAATGTCGTATGAATCTGTTATATCCAATAAGTTTCTGGGGTTGGAAGAATTGATATTGGGCGATAAGGGAACCATGGAACTGGAAAAGGGGAAATATTATTTTGAGGAAGCGAAACCGGCGCCAGGCATTCTGCAACTTATAAATCAGATAGAACATAAGATTTTCGATAACGTAGTATTTGCAGGACCAAGCTGGGTTCCGGAAACAGCGTCGATTAATAAAGGATACTATGTTATTGACAACGTCAGTACTACGAGTGGAGCATCGTCGGTGGGCGCAGTAAATGACGGTTCGGTGGAATTGCTTACTGCTTTCTGCAATTCGTCGATCACGGGACAACTTAATGAGACACTGGCGAAAGAGGCTTACTACTCGTCCGTATATGCGTTACTTGGTTTACAGGCCATGGAAGAAAAACGTATCGTATGTTTTCCCAAAGAACTGGAGATTTAAAGATCTCTGTTTGTTTTTTAAGTTCACCTTATTCCGGAAATCAAGTATGCTTTTTTAGCAGTAAATATACATGAACTTCATAAAATAAAGAAATGAAAGATCTTCATATATCGGCCAAACGGCAGAAATTCGAATTAAAATGGTTTGCGGCTTCTTTTTGTATAGCTGTTCTGGTAAATGTTTTTTCTATCATAATATATAAAACGTCATGGTCGGAAGTTTTTACACAGCTTCTGTGGGTTCTTGTTATGGCATGTATTTTATATGCCGTTTCCATAGCTTCCCGGATTGTAATATATATGCTAAAACGGTTGTTTTGAAAGTTGACCTGCTATTTGCTGTATAATTTCGGATTTTGATGGCAGGACTTTACTTGCACATACCCTTTTGCGCTAAACGTTGTATATATTGCGACTTTTATTCTAATACCGATATGGGTTATAAAGAAGCCTGTATTGCCGCGTTACTGAGCGAGATGGATATCCGGCATAATTATTTGCAGGGAGAAATGGTCGAAACCATCTATTTCGGAGGCGGCACCCCTTCCCGGTTACAACCACGGGACCTGGAGAAATTACTGGATGGAATTTATCGCATCTTTCCCGTTTCGGATCATCCGGAAATAACCCTTGAAGCTAACCCGGATGATTTGTCCGACAGTTATGTTTCATCCTTAAAGAATCTTCCGGTTAACCGTATCAGTATCGGTATACAAAGCTTTGATGACAGAGAACTTCGCTTGCTGAACCGCAGGCATACGGCTCAGGAGGCTCTTCGTTCAGTCGCCCGATGTAAAAATGCAGGATGGACGAATATAAGTATCGATTTAATGTACGGATTACCGGAGCAAACCATGGAAATCTGGCTGCATACGATAGATAAAGCCATAGAACTTGACGTTTCACATATATCTGCTTATAATCTTACATACGAGGAAGGAACAGTCATTTATAAAATGATGGAATGCAAGAAATTAAAACTTGTTGAAGATGAATTATGCGAACAATTTTTCCGCAAACTGACCGAAAAACTTACAAGCGCAGGTTTTATTCATTATGAGATATCTAATTTTGCCGGACGTTCGGCTTTTTACCCTGACGGGCGGATATCGCTTCATAATTCTTCATACTGGAATGGAACTCGTTATCTTGGACTTGGTCCGTCCGCTCATTCTTATGATGGAAAGAGCCGCTCCCGGAATGTATCGTCCATATCCGGATATATAGGAGCGATAAATAACAGATCCGGAGAATTATATGAAACGGAAGTACTTGATGAGCGTGCGAGGTATAATGATTTTATAATAACGCGTTTGCGGACTATGTGGGGAGTCTCGTTAGACGAACTCCGGAGGGAGTTCGGTAAAGAACGCGAGCGCTATTTTCTTGAAAAGTCTGAGGCTTTTATGTGTTATAATATGTTAAAAAAACAGGGTGATTTTGTTAAAGTTACGTCCGAAGGAATTTTTGTTTCGGATGCAATTATGCGTGAATTGATAGTTCTTTAGAGGTTTTTTGTACGAAATTGCGATTATCGAGGACGAAACGCCTGAAATTTTGTATATCTTTTGTTTTGCTATTTAAAAAAAAGCATTTATATTTGCCACGCTAAAATGTTTAGAGACGTGCCAAATTTATATATAATATCCGGATGTAATGGTGCAGGTAAAACGACAGCTTCCTATACTATATTGCCGGAAATGTTGCACTGCAAGGAGTTTGTGAACTCGGACGAGATAGCAAAGGGGCTATCGCCGTTTAATGCCAATACAATGGCTGTTGCAGTTGAGGCCAGCAGAATTATGTATAAGCGTATCAGGGAGCTGATCGGAATGGCTGAAACATTCGCATTGGAGACTACTTTGGCTAGCAGATCAATTGCCAAGTTAATCAAAGATGCGCAATCCAAAGGTTATTATGTTACCTTGCTTTATTTTTGGTTGAATACTCCGGATCTGGCAGTGGAAAGAGTAAAGAACAGAGTGGCGGCGGGAGGACATAATGTTAGCGAACCTACAGTACGTCGGCGTTATCGTACGGGGATTTTGAATTTGTTCGATTTGTATATGCCGATATCTGATTACTGGATGATTACCGATAATTCATTGTCTCCGATGGAGGTTATAGCCAAAGGTTTCAGGAATGGAGAAAAAGATGTTTGTAATGCAATTGTTTATGATAAACTGAAAAATTATGAATGAACGTGAACTTCGTAAATTTGAAGAGATTGTTACTAAAGGCGCGCATTTGGCGTTCCAACGTTTGGTAAAGGAACGTAAAAAGTCGGACGGCGAACTTGTTTTTGCACGTAATGGTCGTGTTTTTAAAGTGAAAGCTTCCGAATTAGAATAAATTGGCGGTTTTACAATCGTTGATTTTCTCTCGGTTTGTATTATCTTTGTAGTCGTTAAACTTTTAAATTTGGAAATCTTATGTTGAAGGATATCTTGGCAGTATCGGGTAAATCCGGTTTGTATAGATTAGTATCAAGAGGAAAGAATTTGTTAATAATCGAATCTTTGACGGATAAAAAACGAATTCCCGCCTATGCGCGCGATAA
The DNA here is from genome assembly GCA_031257565.1 of Tannerella sp. Taxonomy (GTDB): domain Bacteria; phylum Bacteroidota; class Bacteroidia; order Bacteroidales; family Tannerellaceae; genus Tannerella. The sequence goes on from JAIROL010000294.1 coordinate 15,353, forward strand.
GGTAATTTCTCTTGGCGATATATCTATTTATACGGATAAAGGCGAGGCGTCTATTCGTGAAGCGCTTACTTCCATAAAAGAAAAGGAAAACGGTAAGAATATTTCGATCGATTTGTCTAAAGCGCAGGCTGACGAGTTGCGCGCATATTTAGCGGAGGCGTTTCCGAATTTTGATCGTGAGCGCGTATATCCGAGCGATATAAAGAAACTTTTGAAATGGTATGAGATATTAATCGCCAATGGCATTACGGATTTTTCGGAAAAGAAAGAAGATGCGGCAGATACGGAGGTAAAAGACGACAAAGATACGCCGGAAGAAGAAGAAAGCGATGAGGCAAAGAAAGCGGCAAAGGCAAAGAGTACGCCGAAAGCTAAACCCGTTTCTTCCAGGCGTAAGGAACCTTCAATGATTTCAACTAAGTCGACAAAAGCAAAATCTACGCCGAAAACTTCTACTCCGAAGAAGAGTGTTGTAGGAGCTAAACGTGGAGGATGACTTATGTAAGATTGTTTTCTAATAAAAAAAACAGGGATGTTCGTTGTGAAGCAGTCCCTGTTTTTTTTATCTGTATGTGCCGTTCTCCGTAAGTATTGTTAAAATCCGAAGTCGTCGACTTCAACATCCCGGGCTTCTTCCTCTTGAGGTAGTTTTGCCGTCTGGTGGGTTGCGTTAGGGATAACGACGATTGCCCGGTCCGGACGCACGGGGCAGATCGATTCGCATCCTCCGCATCCGACACAAAGTTCCGGCTCTACTGTGGGAATGGTTAGAGTTCCTTGAACGGCGACTTTCTATGAATTTATCTCTTGGCGCCTGCTGTTCTGTTAATCCGGTCTTCGCTTCTGATATGGCGGAATCCTTTTTTTTGAAAGCAGCTGTTGGCGCGAAACTAATGTAGCATTTGCTGTTTGTACTTTTTCTGTTATTTCATCTACATATCTATGATACATTTCATGTAATTTAGGGGAATTCCGAGTCTCTTGGACGCATAGCAGATGGTTGTTCCATATACGAATACCTCCGGCCATTAACGATTTGAAACCGGCATTATACCACCCTACTTTCAATCCGGATATCCATGCACGAAGGCACAATTCCCCATCATCACATGTAAGCGGGGCAAAAGACAAGTTAAGGTGTTTCAAATATTGCATATACAAAGATCTTTTCAGTAACATGGGAGCTCTGTCGACCGTATGGACAAATTGAAATTCTACAGGAACATGATTTTCTACAACACTTGGACACACGACTTTATGGCCTCCATCAATCTCATATTTCAATCCATGATAACCTCCCAATATAACCATATCAGGATATTTGTCGAAATAACCCAGTCCCCTGTCCAACCAATCCATATCCGAAATCATGTCGTCGTCCTGTAACAGGACGATATAGTCCCCGTTTGCAAAACGAATTGCCTTGTCATACATGACAATTTCATACAAATCATTCGCTTTGATTAAAAATTCATTCCCTCCTTGCAGAAAACGAGCCAGACGCTTAGCATGATGATTTTCCGACCCATCGTCAATCACAATAATTTCCGCATCAGGATATGTCCTCAACTGTTTGACAATATGCATAACAGCTGTGCTTTTATTGTGTGACTGGATAACGAAACTTACTTTCGGCGTGCAGAGATAGCCTTTTGCCAGCCAATCTTCGTACGTTTTTTGTTTTTTAATGGGCGATCTTTTGCGTAATGCCCAATATAGTTTTTCGGAAAATAAACGAATAGACATGTTTATAATAATATTAGCTACGCATTAGAAGCGAGCGTTTCGATATTTAAGTAAGATTCTTTTTATTATCTTGCGCAAAAAGCGTTTAAGAGAATAACGCTTAAACGAAAATTTTTCAGGCTTATATCCCGGTTTGACCTCCATATAATAATCTCCCAGCACTTTGTACTTATCCCTCAAAATAATTTTGCAATACCAATAGAAGCCCACATCCTCGCCTTTTCCATATTTTGAACCGACTACTTTTACTCGTTTATCTAACAAATATTTATTAAAATGAGATTCATCACCAATACATGCTACAATATCCTTTTCTTCATCTTTTCGGACCCACTCGTCACACGTTCTCAATAATTCCAGATATTCCTGTTTTCTTCCTCCATAGATAGCGCTTTGATAGTAATAATCACCTTTTCCATACGGAATACAGGCACATGACTCCGGTCTTCTTTCATAAGGCCATGAATCCTTGTGATGACCAATATAGAAATCAGGCGACAAGGCTATCAAATAATTATCTTTTTTTTGGGGAATAAATTCTTTCGGGGTTACTTTCTTTCGGAACAGGGTATTTGCATTAAAAAAATACAGATAGTCGCAATCTGCATAATCCTCCTGATGTCCAAGAATCATTTTATAGCGGTATAGCACATTTTTCACCCAACTCCCAAATGATTCCTGATGATAAATTGTAACATTATTCGCTTGTGAAGTATAGTTATCCCCCCCTAATATTTTTTCACAATTGCTCAATGATGATGTTATTTCATCATCATTGTCGGTGAAAACAAAATATTGCTTGTCGATTCCCGGAAGAAAATATTTCTCACTGGACAGATAAAAATCTTTCCAGAATACACTGTATCGGGCTACACCGATATAAAAAATACCTACTTTCATTGATGTTGATTATGTTAAGTTGTTAAAAATTATTTGTTTTATACAGTTGAATTGATTTACGTTTTCTTTCGCTGATTTGAAAAATTTCTCACAAGAGAGTATTGCCTTTTTAGCTTGTTTCGACGCTCTCCCCATTCGCATATTCTCCGTGGAATAATCTTCCTTGTCTTTTTATACAAACGAGCAATAAGAGACTGGTTTTCAGGGAATTGGCGGCGGCGGGGGGTGGCAATTTCCATTCGGCAACATAGTCGCTTTGATATACAGAAAGGGTTTCGGGAACTTCCGACATTTTTTCCGATACAACAAGCATCAGAGACTCTCTGCTTGAAGGAGGCATAATGAGACGCTTTCCGATTTCTTTAAAAGAGGGTACTTCATACCAGTTACCGGCGTTATCCTGCATATATATTTTTGTATTGATGAAAGAATTGTGCGTGTCCAACAGAGAGAAAAAAAGCTCCGGAGAAAACTGATAAAATCCATGACCGAAAAAATTGTTCGCCGGAGTTTCCAATATAAGATGTCCGTGAGGTTTAACCATATCCATGCAATTTTTTATTGCAACGGGAAAATTGAAAACATGTTCCAAACAGCCCCCATCCCATACGAGGGTGTACTTGTTTTTCAAATGCTCTTCCACAGGAGTGTTCATGTCATGAATAATCGTAGCGCTTTCAAAATCACTGTAATCAATTGAATCGACATATTTTGCGCCAAAATACTCAAACAAGCTTTCTGAAAACTGTGATTTCGCAAACATTGATTCTATTATCCCAACTCCCTTATCAAGATATAAAGGATCATATTTTGCCAATATTAAGTCTATTTCCCTTTTATTCAAAAGGCAAGACTGTCGTCCTATGGTCACGGTATGTGTAAAATCAACACCTTTTTCGCGCATATAACACATACTTAACAGTGATTTTCTTGATATTCCCATATTTTATTTTTTCATATATTTTTTTCTTATTTTGATTTTCATGCAAAGCCCAAGTCCGTTAAAACTCTGCTTGAAAGTTGCTGCAAAGATAACTGTTTTTTTGATACTCGTTCTAAAAGCGCCGAATTTTCATCTGTTTTCCTGTCTATCTATCTGTCGGTATTTTTCATTTTCAACTTATAATCATTCCAAATAATTTGCCTTTTTACAGGCCTCTTCCGGAGGACTGCATGTGTCCATGCTTGCTGCTGATCTTTTTATACCCGATTAGCCTGTCATACCGGGCTCCCACAGGACGATAGTAGACGGCAATGTTATATTCGTTTTCGGTTTCGAAAAAGTTACCTTCCGTCCGGCTGAAAGAAGCTTTTGTATCTCCGTCTTCTATAAATATATATTGATAGTTGTATAATCCGGTCTTCAACATGACAGCTTTCTCGTATGCGCCGGTTCCCATATTGTATTCCATGAGGCTTCTGTTGTCAAGAATATTGTTAAACAGGTCTCCGAATATGTACATTTTCCCATTTGGCATTAATTCCGATACCAGCGAGAAATGTACAATAAAGTAATCGGCTTCCGTATCAGGATCTTCACATTCGCTACAGCGAATGAAAAAACGTCCGTTTTGATCCTGGTCGTATAAATATGTTTTTTTATCGCGTTTCTTATCCTGCATTAATGTTACATGGTAATATGGATTATGGAAATCGGTTGCTTCTACGCCCATACCATTATATCGATGGGTCAGGAATTCAATACGGCGATATTCGTTGCCGGCTTCAAAAATCAACTCGCGATTATGTTTGTACTGCAGTTGTCTGTTATTGATCGTCATCGGCTGCATATTGCGCCTTACATCATTGAGATTATTATTCTGATAAACAAATATTTTCAGGTCACTCTGAGGATAGGTAATGTTTATATTTGCTTGATTGACTGTAAACTCCACCTGCTGATGACTTTTGTTAAAGTCAATGTCGGTATTTCCGCTTATGGAGGCGTCTATTTCAATCAGAGGTTCCACCATGGAAAAACATGCCGTAAAAACGATCTTTTCAGGAGTGTCTTCTTCATAGACCAGAATGGCATAATTTCCGGAGACAGCGAGCTGGGTATCTTCGTTAGGGAGCGACAGCTTGTAATTTGTATAGTGTGTCGTTGCGTTCATGGAATTTGCAAAATCTTCAATGGCGACATGCTGAAAACCTTTCATATATTCTATGGGAAGAAGTTCTGATTTTTTCCAGTCTGCGTCGCAGTGAATAACCGAATAGGCGAATCGTCCGCCGGAACGATGTAATGCGTCAAAGGATATTTCTATATTTTTTTCGCCGTCAAGTTCTGCGTATGGCGTTGAAATAAGCTCGCCCCCAACTTTTATTTCCAGACTTTTGACGTCGTTACGTATTATTTCGGTGCGATATACTTCCTGCGCTTCTGCACTGATGCATGCCCATAGAAGCAGTATAGAGGCTTTTATGTATTTAATATATGTGCGCATGATGCATTTTTTTTGCATATATACAGTTGGTAATTTGAACGACAAAGATAACGCAAGTTGAGAGCAATACAAAATAAGTCTTGCTTATTTTTATTGCCGAAACGCCGCCTGTCTTCATTTTCTTGAATAAAGATAACGCAAGTTGAGAGCAATACAAAATAAGTCCAGCTTATTTTTATTGCCGAAACGCCGCTTATCTTCATTTTCTTGAATAAAGATAACGCAAGTTGAGAGCAATACAAAATAAGTCTTGCTTATTTTTATTGCCGAAACGCCGCTTATCTTCATTTTCTTGAATAAAGATAATGTATAAAATCCGAAGATGGGGATTGTGCGAACAGTTTTATTAATATACTGTTAATATGCTGTTTAATCATATTGCGTTTTGCACGTTTTCTTGATTAAAGAATTTTTTCTTTATTTCTTTGGCAATTTTGTGTTTCAAGTGAAAAAATTATGTAATTTTGCAGCATATTTTCAAAACGGAAATTTTTCAAACATGGCAAATGTTATTAGAATCAAGAAAGGATTGGACATAAATCTGAAAGGAAAAGCTCCTGAAGAATTTATTAGCGTCGGTAAATCTGAAAGTTACGCGATTGTTCCGGATAATTTTGTCGGGATAACGCCGAAGGTAGTTGTGCGCGAGGGCGATAAAGTCAAAGCCGGTACGCCGCTTATGGTAGACAAGGCTCATCCGGAAATTAAATTTGTATCGCCGGTAAGCGGCGAAGTGACAGGCGTTAACCGCGGTGAGAAACGTAAGGTTTTGAGCATAACTGTGAGACCCGATAATCAAATGGAATATGAAAAATTTGAGGTGAAAGACCCGGCGTCGTATGACGTTGAAGGTTTGAAGACGATTTTGCTTGAAACAGGGATATGGCCTTACATCAAGCAACGCCCATATGATCGGGTCGCCGATCTGACGGAGGCGCCGCGCGATATTTTTGTGACGGCTTATAATTCTGCTCCGTTAGCTCCGGATTTTGATTTTATTATAAAAGGAGAAGAGGCTGTTTTTCAAACAGGACTTGATGTGTTGGCTAAGCTGACTGCAGGGAAAGTTTATTTAGGTATTAAGTCCGGTTCGACTTTGCGTAATGTGACCGGAGTGGAAGTAACAGAACTTTACGGTCCGCATCCGATAGGGAATGTCGGCGTAATGATCAATCATATAAAACCGATTAATAAAGGCGAGACGGTCTGGACATTGAATGCTGCGGATGTTTTGTTTATGGGTCGCTTGTTCAAAAAAGGCACGGTTGATTTTACGCGCGTTATTGCTTTGACCGGTTCGCAAATGTCGGAAAGAGGCTATGCCAGGGTAATTGCCGGTTGCTCTATTGACAGTCTCGTTGCCGGTAAAATTTCTACGGGAAGCAGACGTCTCCGTATCATTAGCGGTAATGTATTGACGGGGACGAATGTCGGCCGGGAGGGTTATCTTGGCGCATACGATTACGAAGTAACGGTTATACCGGAAGGCGACGATGTGGACGAATTTGTAGGATGGGCGACGCCGGGTTTCGGAAAATACAGCGTCAGTCATACCTATTTCAGTTGGTTGCTTGGTAAAAATAAGAAGTATGAGCTGGATGCGCGTATCCGTGGCGGAAAACGTGCGATGATCATGTCGAACGAGTACGATAAAGTATTCCCGATGGATATACTGCCGGAATATCTACTGAAAGCAATTATTGCTTTTGATATTGATAAGATGGAAAATCTGGGTATTTACGAGGTGGCGCCCGAAGATTTTGCTTTGTGTGAATTTGTTGATACATCGAAAATCGAAATACAGAAAATCGTTCGTAACGGACTCGATTTGTTGTATAAGGAAATGAATTAATAACAATAAAAATAGAGAAGATTGAAAGCGTTAAGGAATTATCTAAACAAGATTAAGCCTACTTTTGAGAAAGGCGGAAAGCTGTCTATGTTTCAGTCGATTTTTGATGGGTTTGAAACGTTCTTATTCGTTTCGAATAAAACGTCAAAATCGGGAGTGCATATTCATGACAGCATCGATTCGAAACGCACGATGTCAGTGGTTATCGCGGCATTGATACCCGCTTTGCTGTTTGGTATGTATAATACAGGCTATCAGCATAACCTGGCAACAGGCGCTGATCCGGGATGCTGGACGACATTCGTATATGGTTTTCTGGCGGTGCTGCCGAAAATTATCGTTTCGTATGTAGTGGGATTAGGTATTGAATTTATCGTAGCCCAGTTGAAAAATGAAGAAATACAGGAAGGTTTTCTTGTATCAGGTATGTTAATCCCGATGATTGTACCGATTGATACGCCATTGTGGATGATAGCGGTAGCAACGGCTTTTGCCGTTATTTTTGCGAAGGAAGTTTTCGGAGGAACCGGCTACAATGTTTTTAATGTAGCTTTGGTTACCCGTGCATTTTTGTTTTTTGCCTATCCGGCAGCGATGTCGGGCGATCAGGTGTTTGTTCGTACTGCGGATACGTTTGGGATCGGAGGCGGACAGGTTATAGACGCTTTTTCGGGAGCAACCCCGCTTGGACAGATCGGTACTGCCGCTAAAGATGCAATCGGTTCGTTTCATACGGTCGATGTGCTGGGTAATCCGCTCGCTACATGGGATTTCTTTATCGGATTAATACCGGGTTCTATTGGTGAAACATCCGTTTTAGCGATCCTGATAGGCGCAGCGATCTTATTGTTCGCGGGTATTGCCAGTTGGAAAACGATGTTTTCCGTATTTGTCGGCGGCGCTATTATGGCGGCGCTATTTAATCTGATTGGGACGACAGTCGCAATGACCGTTTCTCCGGTCGATCACTTATTCCTGGGAGGATTCGCATTTGGCGCCGTGTTTATGGCAACAGACCCGGTAACGTCGGCCCGTACGGAAACCGGAAAATATATTTACGGATTGCTTGTGGGAGCATTCGCTATTATTATTCGCGTTCTGAATCCGGGGTATCCCGAAGGAATGATGCTTGCAATTCTGTTAATGAACACATTTGCGCCTCTGATCGACTATTATGTCGTGGAAAGCAATATTAAGCGTCGTCTGAAGAGAGTTGTAAGTTAATTTTATAATACGAAAGATTATGAATAGAGATAGTAATGCATACACGATAATATACGCTTCTGCAATGGTTGTGCTGGTAGCGGTATTGTTGGCTTTTACATCCGAATCGTTGAGAAGTTATCAGAAGAAAAACGAAGCGGATGATAAAAGGCAGCAGATCCTGAGATCGGTGAACGTATCGGTATCCGGCGCTGAAACCGAAACGAAGTATAGTGAATTAATCAAAGAATCGTTTTTAGTAAATGAAAAAGGACAGAAGGTGGAGGGCGACGCCTTTGCCGTCGACGCTTCCAAGATGGTAGCAGAAAATAAATATCCTGTATTTGTCGCAAATGTCGATGGTAAGACCAAATATATTATGGCAATGTATGGCGCCGGACTTTGGGGGCCGATATGGGGATATATTTCAATGAATGAGGATGGAAATATGGTTTTCGGAACAGACTTTAGTCATCAGGCAGAGACGCCCGGACTGGGAGCGGAAATAACAACGTCCGCTTTTAATTCGCAGTTTCCCGGCAAGCAGATCTTTAAGAATAATGAATTCAAGAGTATTGCGATTGTGAAGCCGGGCAAGACTGCTCAGGGACGGGATTATGTCGACGGAATCTCAGGCGGAACAATTACGAGTAAGGGCGTAGACCATATGATTGAGAATAGTCTGAGACATTATGTGGAATTTTTAAAAACGATTAAATAAGAAATTATGGGACTATTATCCGCAAAGAATAGAGAGATTTTGTTAGGCCCGTTAAGTAAGAATAATCCGGTCATTATTCAGATGCTCGGCGTCTGTTCCGCATTGGCTGTAACGGCAAAGCTGGAGCCTGCCATTGTAATGGCTATTTCAGTAACGGTAGTCGTGGCATTTGCAAATGTAATCATATCATTGATCAGAAATACCATTCCGAACAGAATACGTATTATCGTGCAATTGGTGGTTGTTGCCGCACTGGTTACCATTGTGAGCGAAGTGTTGAAGGCATTTGCCTACGATGTAAGCAAACAGTTGTCTGTGTTTATCGGGTTGATTATAACAAACTGTATCCTGATGGGACGATTGGAGGCATTTGCTCTGGGAAACCGCCCCTGGTCGTCATTCCTGGATGGTATAGGAAATGGGTTAGGTTATGGTATTATACTGGTAATTGTGGCGTTCTTTCGTGAACTACTGGGTTCGGGTACGCTTTTTGGACTTCAGGTAATTCCGAAAGCTGCATACGAAACAGGTTACGTGAATAACGGTTTGATGATTATGCCTCCGATGGCATTGATATGCTGCGCCGTTATCATTTGGGCGCATCGTTCGAAGAATAAGGACCTTCAGGAAAATTAATGCCGAATCATAAAAATAACTAAAGAATGGAACAAATATTAAACACATTCGTACGGTCGATTTTTGTTGAAAACATGATCTTTGCATACTATCTCGGTATGTGTTCGTATCTGGCTGTTTCCAAAAATGTAAAGACCGCGTTAGGTTTGGGAATAGCCGTAACGTTCGTCCTGGTATGTACGTTACCGATCAATTATATGTTAGAGAATTATGTTCTGAAAGAAGGCGCATTAAGTTGGCTCGGCCCACAATTCGCCGGTATAAATATGAGTTTCCTGTCTTTGATCCTTTTCATTGCTATTATCGCTTCTTTTGTCCAACTGGTAGAGATGGCGGTTGAAAAATTTGCTCCTGCATTGTATTCTTCGTTGGGAATTTTTCTTCCATTGATCGCCGTAAACTGCGCCATATTGGGGGGATCTTTGTTTATGCAACAAAAGAACTTCTCTAACGTCGGAGAGGCGACGGTTTACGGATTTGGATTGGGCTTAGGTTGGCTGTTGGCTATACTGGGAATGGCTGCTATTCGTGAAAAGTTAGCTTATTCGGATATACCGAAGCCATTGAAAGGATTGGGAATAACATTCATAATTACCGGTCTGATGGGACTTGGGTTTTTGTGTTTTTCGGGACTTAGCATCTAATTGTATTAACGTAAAAAGATAGTAGAAAATGATTATATTGACGTCAGGCGGACTAACAATAATTACCGGAGCTGTAATTTTTTTGATTATTACGTTGATTTTGGTTGGAGTTCTCTTATTTGCCAAAGCAAAGTTGATACCTTCCGGGAATGTGAAGATTGTTGTAAATGGAGAAAAAGAGTTTGATTCTCCCATGGGGGGTACGGTTTTGGGTACGCTTCAGAGTCAGGGTATATTTCTTTCTTCGGCCTGTGGCGGCGGCGGCAGTTGTGGCCAGTGTCGTTGCCGGGTCATGGAAGGAGGCGGAAACATCCTTCCTACGGAAGTCGGTTTCTTTTCCCGTAAGCAGATTAAAGATCACTGGCGTTTGGGATGTCAAACGAAAGTGAAAGAAGATATGGAAATAAAGGTGCCGGATGAAGTGTTCGGAGTAAAAGAGTGGGAGTGTACTGTTATTTCAAACAAGAATGTATCTACCTTTATTAAAGAGTTTATCGTGGCCTTGCCGGAAGGGGAGCATATGGACTTTATTCCCGGCTCTTATGCGCAGATCAGTATTCCCAAGTATTCGATGGATTACGATCAGGACATTGATAAAGATATGATTGGACCCGAGTATTTGCAGGCATGGAACGGTTTCGGCTTGTTCTCTTTGAAATGCCGTAATGATGAAGAAACTGTCCGCGCTTATTCAATGGCGAACTATCCGGCAGAAGGCGATCGTATCATGTTAACTGTGCGTATTGCAACGCCTCCTTTCAAACCGAAGCCGCAAGTAGGCTTTATGGATGTTACGCCGGGTATTGCTTCTTCTTATATTTTTACGCTGAAACCGGGCGATAAAGTGAAAATGAGCGGTCCTTACGGAGATTTCTTTCCTGTCTTTGATTCAAAACGTGAGATGATGTGGATTGGCGGTGGCGCAGGTATGGCTCCTTTGCGCGCTCAGATCATGCACTTGACAAAAACGCTTCATGTAACAGACCGCAAGATGTCTTATTTTTATGGCGCGCGCGCACTGAATGAAGTCTTTTATCTGGAAGATTTTCTTGGAATAGAGAAAGAATTTCCGAATTTCACATTTCATTTGGCGCTTGATCGTCCGGATCCGGCAGCTGATGCGGCAGGAGTAAAATATACCGCCGGATTTGTTCACCAGGTCATTTATGAAACGTACCTGAAAGATCACGAAGAACCTGAAGAGATAGAATACTATATGTGTGGTCCCGGCCCGATGTCAAAAGCTGTAGAAGGTATGCTTGACGGTCTTGGCGTTCCGCGTGAGATGCTGCACTTCGATGATTTTGGGGCATAATATTGCTGGTATAAGAATCTGTTATGGATAGAAATTTTTGACTATATTTGTACTCAATTATAACTTCAAAATTAATAATTATGAAAAGAGAAATTTTATTTTTAATGTTATGCACATTCATTTCATCCGTATTTGTATCGGCACAGAACAACACATTGACGCGGAAAGAAAAACAGGAAGGCTGGAAACTTTTATTTGACGGGAAAAACTTTGACGGATGGCGTAAATGCAACGCCGCCGGGATGGCAACTAACTGGGAAATCGACGAAGAAGCCATGAAAGTGAAACGGGGAGAAAGAGCGGGACACGGACAAGGCGGCGATATCTTGTTTGCCGGAGAAAAGTTCTCGGATTTTGAATTATCCGTAGACTGGAAAATTGAGAAAGAAGGTAATTCGGGTATTTTTTATTATGTAGTGGAAGAACCCGGGAAACCGATCTATAATGCAGCGCCCGAAGTACAGGTTCTTGACAACTGGAATGCGTCGGATAACAGACTGACAAATCATCTGGCAGGTTCTTTATATGACATGCTTCCCGCATTACCCCAGAATGCAAAGCCGGCAGGAGAATGGAATACCATACTTATCCGTGTGAAAGACGGGAAAGCGACACATACGCAAAATGGCGTAAAAGTAGTCGAATATACCCTTTGGACGCCGGAATGGTATGAATTGGTTGCGAAAAGTAAATTCAAAGACTGGCCGGGTTTTAAGGAGGGTCCGGCAAAAGAGGGATATATCGGCCTGCAGGATCACGGATACGACTGTTGGTTCCGTAATATTAAGATAAGAAAACTGTGACCGCGATAAGCGGCGGGGAATGACCAAAGAGGGCGTCTAAAAAGTTTTGGACGCCCTCTTTACGGAATCCATATATTTCACTCTCCCGGCAGGAAATTATTCCCAATTACAACAACGCCTCTGCTGGAGGCAATACATAACAGGCTCAAATTCAACGTTTAAGTAAATGGAGATAAGATTTTTTTAAAAAAATATTTTTTTTGCACAATATTTATGTCGATGCAACGTTTTGAATATAAAATGTATCTAAAGAGGAAAGCAAATAGAAAAAACAATGAAACAGTTAATCCTGACATTTTTTGCAGTCATATTGTGTTATTCTTTATTTTTTGATAATGAAACAGAGAAATCTGTCTCGGATGAGATTAATTATATATATGAAGATACATTAAGTCCGGATCCGTATTTACAGGCTCCGGACACATTGAATTACTTCACATTGTACAATTGTTCAACAGGTTGGAATTTTAGCGATCTGAAAAGTATAGAAACGACCCTGTTGAAATAAAAAAATCGACAAAGCGCCGGATTTACCCGCTTTTATTTTGTTCCGGATTTATAAGTTTTAAACCTTGTCATTACTTCCTTTACATACCTGAACGTTTCTGTTCCACGCAGATATCCGTGTTTGCAAACCGGATCGTTATAATATTCCGGTTCGCTTTTTAATCTGATATATTCGGCCACATTATCATTCCATATAGCGGGGTTTTTTCCATATTTTGAAGCGAGACTGCGGGCGTCTGTAACATGGCCGCTACCGGCATTATAAGACGCCAGAGTGAATTTGATTTTTTCATCTCCTTCCATATCTGAAAAATATTTACTAAAAGAAATAAGACATTTTACGCCTGCCTGTATGGATATTTCCGGATTATCAAGACTATCGGGCGAAAAGCCCAGATTTCGCGCGGTTCGGGGCATTATTCCCATAAGTCCTTTTGCGCCTGCCCATGATTCCAGGCGATTGTGGAATCTTGATTCCTGATATGCGATGGACGCCAGCAACTGCCAGTCCCATCCGATTTCCGGCGCGTATTTTTTGAATAAACTGTCATAAGGAGAAATAGCTCCTTTTTTTATGATGATGCTTCCTGAATAGAAATCCTCATCTTTGGACTGCTCGAAATAGCGTTTGGCGGCAGCTTTTAGTACAAACCCTTTGGATATGTTTGCAGCCCATTCATTTACGGCTTCCGCCAGTTCAGGACAGTCTTTCCTGACAATCCATGACGTGCGTTGGGGAAAACTTATCGATAGCCGGATGTCGATATTACGATAATAAGTGCGATTTAGTCTTGCGAGATTATTATCGCTGACGGTATAGCGTATTTCTCCGTCGGCGACCATTTCGATCAGATCTTCTGTAGTAACCGTGTCGCGTTCTATCTTTTTAATGATGATACCTCCTCCAAGTTCTGTATTCAGATTAATCAGGCGCTCATGAGATCTCGATTTATCTTTTACCCATATTTCTTTGCCGATCAGCTGTGTTACGTCTTTTGAAAGGGTATCTCCCTTTTCTGCCCGTTGTACGATCACAAGATGGTTTTGTTGCTCGACGCCGCAGAATAAATATTTATTTTTCATCGTGTTATCCATTTGGATCGGGTATGCGACAATGTCGGCTTCGCCACTTTGGAGCATTTCTTCCAGGCGGGTTACATTTTCTGCTACTTTTATGTTCAACTCAAGTCCGAGAGATTCGGCGAAATCGTCTATCAACTCGTATTCGTATCCCATCCGCTGTGTTTTATATATGAAATAAGAAGTAGAAGTATTCAGTGTTACAGCCGTAAGCTCGCCTTTTTCCTTTATTAATTGCAAGTTTGTTATGACCGTTTTCATATCTTTCTTATTTGAAAGACTACAGGCCGATAACATTATACAAAACAAACTGAAAAGGAGCATATTTGTTTTCATCTCACTGTTTTTACGGATACTTATTCAACGTCAACAGGGCTACGTTTTCGACGTGATGAGTATGCGGAAACATATCTACCGGTTGCACCTTGCATACGCGGTAACGTGTACTCAGACGATTCAGATCGCGCGCCTGCGTGGCCGGATTACAACTTACATAGACTATACGTTCCGGCGCTGCGGCAAGTATTGTATCTGTTACGTCGTCGTGCATACCCGAACGGGGAGGGTCGGTAATGATAACATCCGGTTTTCCGTGCATGGCAATAAACTCAGGCGTCAGAAGATCTTTCATGTCGCCTGCAAAAAAGACTGTATTGTCCAGATTGTTGAGTTCGGCATTTATCTTCGCATCTTCAATCGCTTCCGGAACATATTCAATTCCAATAACTTTTCCGGCATTACGGGCAATAAAATTTGCGATGGTTCCTGTACCGGCGTATAAATCGTATACCGTTTCGTTTCCCGTCAATCCGGCAAATTCGCGGGTAATAGAGTATAATTTGTATGCTTGCCGACTGTTTGTCTGATAAAATGATTTGGGGCCGACTTTGAATTGCAGGTCGTTCATTTTTTCAATCAGATGATCTTTTCCGTGGAAAAGCTGAACTTCAAGATCGGTTATCGTGTCATTGCATTTTCCATTTATTACGTATAATAAGGAGGTTATTTCAGGAAAGTTTTCTTTTACGGCATTGAGCAGGGCTTTTCGTTTTTCACTGTCATCTTCGAAAAAAACTACGATAATCATTATTTCGCCGACGGAAGAGGTGCGAACAATCAGTGTCCGGATAAATCCGGTTTGTGCGCGGAGGTCGAAAAAGGAATATTTGCGCATTATGCAAAAATCCCTTATATACAAGCGAATGCGGTTTGATATATCGTCCTGTAACCAGCATTTGTGAATATCCAGTACTTTGTCAAATTTGCCTGGTATATGAAAGCCTGCGCCATCGAGGCGGATATCTTCGGTTTTAGCATCAAATTCTTCGGTTGTAAACCAGCGTTTGTTGGAGAATGTAAATTCCAGCTTGTTCCGGTAGAAGACTTTTTGTTCGGAACCGGCTATTGGTAAAACCTCTCCCAAGTCAACCTTTCCTATCCGCGCGAGGTTATCCGTTACCTGCTTCTGTTTATATCGCAGTTGCGCCTCGTAAGGGAGATGTTGCCATTTACATCCGCCGCAAGTGGAAAAGTGTTCACAGAACGGCTCTGTGCGTTCGGTCGCATATTTGTGGAATTTAATGGCGCGTCCTTCAGCATAACTGTTTTTTTTGCGCGTAAGTTGAATATCCACAATATCGCCCGGCGCAACCCATGGTACAAAAATGACCCGATCATTTACTTTGGCTATAGCCATCCCTTCGGCAGCTACGTCCGTAATCTCTATTTCCTCCAGTATTGGTAACGGTTTCTTTTTGCGTCTCAAAGCAGTCTGTTTTATGATTGATTATTGGGCAAAGGTAATGCAAGCGGGGAAGAATGCAAAATAATTTTACATTGAAACCCTTTTCTCAATTCGGTTAGCGCTTTCACGGGAAATCATTTACGATAGAGGCGGAAAAGGGAAAAAGGCGATCCCGGGCGTAAAAATCCTCATCCCGGACATCCCGAAAAAAACGGGATGATTCGTAATCACACAAATTTCTCCCGTTTCTGGAGATTCAGTAGACCTGTCATAAGAAAAACTATTCCGCCGACCGATAAAAAGAGACGGCTCTTAATGATTGTATTCTGCCAGATCACAGGATGAATATCTCTTGGTATGGAAAACGGATTCAGAAAAACATTCCAAAAAGAATTACGGATCGCACTATTGGCATTCATAAAGATAAAAAATACCAGGCCCAGTATAATCATAATAACTGCCGTACCATTGCCGCTCCGCGTAATCGTGGAAAACATAAATGCCAGATTACCGAAAAACAACATGGGAAAAATGAGCTGTGCCGCCATTTCGAATATATTGACGGGATACAGCAATAAACGGGCTACATAAGCAAATACGACAAGGATAAAATAATCCGCCACATAGACCATCAGCATGCGAAGCCCCCATACCTTATAACGATAATTGGGTATACCGAAAATAATTTCAAGGATACGGTTATCTTCATCATTCTGAATGCCGAAAACAACCGGATAAAATATCAGCAGCAAACAGGGGAACAACAACAAATCATAGATTGAACCCTCGTTTATTTCCTCTCTGTTCCATGCCTGTTGAAACATGAAAAAAGCAAAAAATGCAAAAGCGGCCAGCAAAAACCAGAAGAATTTACCGGCGAATATAATCTTCAGGTTATATCGTACAACTCTATTTATCAGCGTTATGTATTTTTTCATAGGTTACATGTTTTTCAACAAACATAAGTAAGCGTCTTCCAGGTTTGCTTCTACCTGTACGGCGTCGGCATAAGGTTGTTCTTTTGACAGATAACGTACCTGTATCATATCGCCTTCCTGAATGTTATATACCACAAGAGACTTATCCAACTGACTTTCAAACGACTCTTTGTCTATCAGGAACTGCCATACTTTACCGACGGCCATACCGACCATGCCAACCGGTTCGCCGAAATATTTCAATTCGCCTTTATTAATTACGACGACCTGATTACAAGAGCTTGAAATATCTTCGATGATATGCGTGGAAAAGATAACCACACGATCTTTACTCAATTCGACCAACAAGTTCCGGAAACGGATACGTTCACGCGGGTCAAGACCGGCCGTCGGTTCATCTACCACCAGGATACGTGGCAAATGCAACAATATCAACGCAATACCGATACGTTGTTTCATGCCTCCGGAGAAAGAGCCGATTTTATCGTCTTTCCGTTCGTACATATGAACAGCTTTCAGCACATATTCCAGACGCTCATTTCGCATTTTTCCATCCGTTAATCCTTTCATGATTGCCTGATAATCCAGAAATTCCCAGGACGACATATTTTCATAAGCGCCAAATTCCTGCGGAAGAAATCCGATAAGGCTCTGCAATTCTTCGCGATAGATGCGCGTATCCAATCCGTTAATCCATATACTACCGTAACTCTGTTCGAAAATACCTGTAACAATACGCATCAGTGTGGATTTTCCGGCTCCGTTAGGTCCAAGTAAGCCGAACATACCTGTTTTTATATCAAAAGATACTCCGCGCAACGCTTTAAACGGACGACGGCGTTTTCCGATTAGCGGAACGCTCTTCGCCATACGGAAGTAAGAACGACGGAGACCGGCAAAACGACCGCTTACCCGCTCAATATTGATATCCTTCTCATACAAATACCGGGAAGTAATGTATATTGCTATACCTACGGCCCACAAGAAGCCAATGATTGCCGTCATGGGGAGATTATCCAACTTTTTGTACATCCCGAATAAAATCAGCGGAGGAATACTCCAGAATATAATGCGATTGATATACTTCACAGCCCTGCTTCCTGAAAAACGATAGAACAGATAGGTTCTGATTTTACGCCATAAGTATAAAGTAGAGGCATAAATGGCAAAAGATAAAAAGAAACTCCACAGCTTATTCTCAACATAGAAATAGGTGAAGTAAATGCCAAATCCCCATAATACAAACTGCCAGCTGACGCCGATAAAGTCTTTCAGCGAATGATATTCGCTGCTTAAGCCCAAACGCTTACGCAGTTCCAACCCGCTGTTCCACTGACGCGAAAAACGTCCTGCACGGTCATAGACTTTCACCAGGTTTCTCACAACAATATGTATTTCCTGCTCCTTATCGACCACATCCGATTTGGCGCGCCGCAAACTCGTCTGTGCAAAATACGTCACCCCGGGCACAAGAATAACAAGCGCAACAAGATAGAACGACTGCCACAACAGTTCGTCGATGTATAAATAGATACAGGCTATCCCAACGACTATAAGAATAAGATGCAACGCCTTCATCTTGCGTGATAAAGCGCGATACCAGACTAGCGTATTTTCCAGTCCCATGGCAACCGTAGGAATAATCGCCAATGTCAGTAATGTTGAAAAAGCAAGTCCTCCGATAACGGTAATGGCGAAAGGCGCGCCGATAGCTCCGGCATATTCCGAATCGCCCATTGCCAGCGGAAGCATCGCTATGATAGTCGTGATACTGGTAATCAATATCGGACGTATACGCGACAACCCCGCCGTCATCAAGGCTCGCTCACGACGAAAGCCGCGCTTTCGCAATATATTAGCGTAATCGATCAATATAATGCCGTTATTTACAACAACTCCCAACAATATCAGGAAACCGGTTAGCGTATTAGCGCTCAACAGGCTGTTTCCTGTCATCAATAAAGCCAATAACGAACCGATTGCCGCCAAAGGTATGGAGAACAATAATACAAATGGAGTCGATACGGATTCGAAAACGCAGGCCAGTATCATGAATATCAGGATAAAGGCCGCGACGATAAGAAATTTGAAGTCTGCAAACCGGTCTTCTTCATGTATCACTTCAATGGCCACGCCCGAAGGCAAATTATAATTCGCGACTAACTGGTCTATATCCGCACGATACCCTTCCAGCAGAGACTTGGACTGTTCGACGCTACGGATAAAATTATATCGTACTTCAAGCTGCTTGTCCTGATTAACGCGCGTTATACGCGAACGACCAAACGCCCTGTTTACTGTAGCGATATCTTTCAGGCTATGCAGGCCGCCATTTGCGTTCGCTATCTGTATCGCTTCAAGGTCGCCTATCGTCTTTTGTTTCTTTTGTTCCTCTTCTTCTTCTTCTTCCGGCGTTTTGTCACGGATAATGATATCATAAGACTCTTCGCCTACTTTGAAGGTAGTACCCGACGAGTATTCCGTATTCAAGTCTGCCAATCCTGCGGTTATATTGGCGCGCGTTATCTCATAAGAAGTAAGCAGAATCTGGTCAAAATTCAGGCGTACCTCCGGCTGGCGGCGCGTATAGGAGACCCATGAATTACGAATAAAATCCTGTTCGTCCAGATAATAACGTATATCTTCGGCAACAAGTTGCATCATATCATAATCGGAACCTTTAATAACAACGCGTTCCTGATTATCGCCAATACCCAGCAAACTCATAAACGCAACCATTCCTCCCATATTTCCGCCCCTGTTCTGTCCGCCTGTCGCATCCGATACGTATATTTCAGCGCCTTCCACATTCGGCATTTTCGATTGAACGTCGGACTTAATTTCGGAAATACTTCGTTTACCTATCTTCTGATAATTTTCCTGCAAGACAAACGTCAACACGGCCTCTTCTTCATTGATGCGACTAATAACATCTTTCTTTTCCGGTATTTCACTCAAGCGCTCTTCCAATACTTTTACCACTCTATCCGTACTTTCCAGCGTGCTTCCCGTACGCATTGTCACATAAACGTTAAAGCGGTCGGATTCCACTTCCTGATTCTGCTGTACGGTTGTTGCCAACGAAAATACAAGCGTTACGAAAAGCAGCGCAATCGCGCCGAAAATCGTTACTCCCGGATTGCGCATACAACTCTTGAGAAGAACGAGATATATCTGTACAGGACGTTGCGACAAAG
The DNA here is from genome assembly GCA_031257565.1 of Tannerella sp. GTDB lineage: Bacteria > Bacteroidota > Bacteroidia > Bacteroidales > Tannerellaceae > Tannerella. The sequence continues at coordinate 35,086 of JAIROL010000294.1, forward strand.
AAACCTTTTCATAAAAGACGCTGCCGCTCTTCTTATTACGCAGTATGACATACGCCGTCATGGGAATAAACAATAGCGCAACGGCCATAGATACCAGAAGCGTGGAAATAATAGAAACTCCGATATGATTACCAATGAGTTTTATCATAAAATTATCCGTGAAAACAAAAGGGATAAAAACGGTGATGGTCGTAAGGGTAGCCGCGACAATCGAACGCCAAACCTCCGAAGCGCCCTGCGTAACGGAATGTTTGGGCGAAGATCCCGCCCCGGACAGCCGGTAAATATTTTCAAGCACGACGACGCTATTATCTAACAACATCCCGACAGCAAGCGCCATTCCGACAAGCGTAAGACTGTTTATGGATATTCCCGCCGCATAAAAGAAATTAAAAGCCGTATATACGGATATCGGTATAGATAATGCGATAAAAAATACCAATCGTATGTTTTTAAGGAAAAACCATAATACAATAATAGCCAGCAACCCGCCAACCAAAGCCAGGTCAATAATCTGGTTGATATTGTTTTCCATTATTTCAGCGGTATTGGAATCGATGACAATCTCAACATCCATACTTTCCAGACGCTTATTCAGCTTGTCGATAACATCTATCGTACGATGCGACAAATCGATCAGATTCGCCTGCGCGTCGTTCACCAGCGAGACCGAGATGGCTTCTTTTCCATTCACGCGGCTGAATGATGTTTCTTCTTTCAGGTCAAAGAATATAGTCGCCACATCTTTCAACAATACGGGTCCGGAGGCCACTACAATATTTTCAAGATCCGATACTTTGGTATATGATGAATTGACATGGACAAAAAACTGGCTGTCTGATTCTTTCACATTGCCGACAAACGCTTTTTCCTGCGTATTACTGTTCAACAGGACGCTTATTCTTGAAGTAGTAAGGTTTAATGCTTTACATACTTCTTTATCCAGGCGGATTTCAATCGCTTTTCCCCGTCCGCCATACACATTCGCCGCCGCTACGCCATCAATATTTTCCAGTTCTGCGGTTATCTTTTCATCGACAACATTACGTACGCGGTCAACGCCCCCCGACCCACGCACCTGAAGCGTCATAAAGTTATTAGCCATCATTGCCATATCCACTTTCTGAACACGCACAACAAAACCATCCGGAAGCGATGCGGATACTTCTTTCATCTTTTCCTCCAGTTTCAATGATGTAGCTTTGAAGTTAACATTACTCTTAAAATCAATCTGTATGGAGGACTGGCGACTGCTTATCTCCGACTGTATTTTATCAACGCCTCCGATTGAGCTGATCGCGCCTTCAAGAGGAATGATAACTTCCGATTCCACATAGGAAGGATCCATCTCCTGTTGCGAATTGACGGATACGAACAACATCGGCAGTTCCGCGTTAGGCAATAACTCTACGGGCAATTGCTTATACGACACATACCCAAGCAGGGTAAGCGCTATAAACAACATCGTTATTGTGATTCTTCTATTTAACAGAAAATTCATTCTTTTTCCTTCACTCTGTTTATATTATTGTTCCGTCTCCGGATGTGTTTTATTCACACGATGTTTCATCCGTTCAAAGACATAGTAAACGCACGGAATAACGACTAAGCTCATCAGTGTCGAGGTAATCAAACCTCCGATAACGGCTATCGCCATCGACGAACGCAAAGCGGCCCCTTCCCCAATATTAAATGACATTGGCAACAATGCCAGGATGGTTGTCAAACTTGTCATAATAATAGGACGGATACGCTGTTGTCCGGCCTGTACAATGGCGTCCGTAAGACTCTTCTCTGTTTTCAGCTGATTAATGCGTCCTACCAGAATAATTGAGTTATTTACTGCAATACCGGTCAGCATGATAATACCGATAACGCCCATTATATTGATTGTCGTACCTGTAATCAGAAACATCAGGATAGCGCCGACAAGAGCAAGCGGTATCGTCAACAGGATTGTGAACGGATGCAACAACGACTCAAACTGAGACGCCAGCACCATATAAACAAGTACTACGGACAAAAGCAATGCAAACATAAGACTGCTCATCGACTCCTGACGTTTTTCTTCTTCTCCCGTAACGGTAATCGAATAATTTGCCGGAAGATTTATTTCACGAACAGCCTGACGTATCTGTTGAGCAACCTTATCCAGTGATTTGCCGGCATCTTTATCGGCCAGGACCTTATTAATGCGGCTCTGGTTCCGGCGGAAAATCTCTTTCGGGGCCAACGAGCTTTCAATTGTCGCTATTTCACGCAAACGAAATTCCTGATTTCCGTTTTTGATAATGATATCTTGCAAATCTTTCACCGTAACATCCGGTACTTTTATTACGATATCGCGCATCTCTCCTTTATAATCCATTTTCCCGACGTCGCGTCCCTGCAACTGTTGTTTAAGTTGCTCAATAACCGTCGAAACAGTAATATTATTAATTCCCGCCATGGTACGATCGATAGAAACGATTAGTTCGGGAGCTCCGTCCGCCATCGACGATTTGATATTGTAGATACCGTCTATCGCTTCCATTCTTATCAGGACTTCGTCCGTAATAGCAGCAATCTCATCCAAATCTTCGCCTTTCACTTCAACAACTATCGGCGCATCTTCATCTCCGAACAACGAACTTAAAGAATTATCTTCCTGCTTAAATGCAAGCTCCAGTCCTTCAATATTATTCGTGGCTTCGACAAAACGCGCTATAACCGTTTCCGGAGGTAATGGCGACGATTTCGACAAGACTACTTTCATCATAGCCGTATGCTCGCCTTCGAAGACTTCGTTTTCCGACGAACCTTCGCCAACATGACTGTACACCGTACATAAACTATCTCCGCTTATCGTATTAATCAGATACTCCAGATTACTAACGACTACGTTGGTACGCTCTATACGCGTACCTTCCGGCAACTTTGCCGATATCGAAAATGCGCGACTTTCGGAACGGGGAAGAAACTCCGTTCCCACAAACGGAAGAAAGATTATCGTACCTGTTAACAACAATACGGAAATTCCGATTATCATCCAGCGACGTTTCAATAAAGAGGACAACGCATCGCTATACCATTTAAACCGGATAGAATTTGTTTCTGTCTTCACATTTTTCCGCCCGGATAATTTATCATACAACATCGGTATCACAAGTAAAGCGACAAACAACGATGATATCAGCGAAAATGCAACCGTCCATGCCTGATCTTTAAACAATTCCCCCGAAGCGCCGTGAAGATAGACTATCGGCAGAAAAACTACGATCGTAGTCAGCGTAGAGGCAGTAACGGCTCCCGATACTTCCGATGTGCCCGTGATAATCGACTCATTCCGGCTAAGTCCGCGTTCATGGTTCCGAAAAATACTTTCTATCACAACAATTGCATTGTCGACAAGCATACCTCCGCCTAATGCCAGGCCGCTTAAAGTCATCACATTAAGCGTCAAACCGTTAAAGTACATCAGATTAAATGTAGCAATAATAGATACCGGAATAGACAAACTGACTATCAGTGTCGTTCCGATGCGGCGAAGAAAAACGAACAACACCAGTACGGCAAGAACCATACCCAGGACCGCGCTGCTTTTAACCTCGTCAATCGCCTGTTTTATAAATGTTCCCTGATTACCGACGACCTGAAATTTATAGCCCGGCAACGCCTGCTCGATAGTACCCAGTTGACGGGCGATAAGGTCTACCACCCGCACCGTATTATATTGCATTTCCTTGTAAATAGACAATCCGATGCAACGTTCCCCGTTGATACGGACAATATTTTCAGGACGCGCGTTTTCAAATTTTACGGTAGCCACTTCCCGCAGATACAAAGGAGCTTTACTGTTGCTTTCGGATGAAGCGGAGTAGGAGGAGGATGAACCGGTTGCAGCGTTTGTTCCCGTCGCGGACGCTTCTGTCGATTTATAACTGACAATCAGGTTTTCAAAATCAGCTTCGGAGGTAAACAGCGATGAACTTTTCACCAGATACTGCAAACCGAGTTCACTCACGCGCCCTCCTGAAATGCTCTGATTATTAGCTTCTATCCGTGAAGATATATCTTCCATTGTCAACCCGAACGCGCTTAACTTATAGGGGTCTGTTTTTATGGTCAGCACAGGAAGTTCCTGTCCGGAAAGCGACACTTCGGCCACGCCTTCGAGACGTATCAGTTCATTTCGGATATAACTCTCCGCCATTTTGCGTAATTCCGCCATATCCGTTATAGAACGGTGGGACATGGCAACAAGTACTACCGGCGCGGTATTAGGGTCATGTTGCGTAATATTGACAGACTCGATATCCGTATTCCGGGAAAAGGGACTCATCGCTTTCTGAAGATCGAGAAAAGCCTCATCCATATCTTTGTTCTGGACATACTCAACCGTGATACGCGCGGAGCCGGCTTTAATAACCGACGACACCTGTGTCACGTCGCTCTGACGTATGGCCATCGACTCCATGTTTTCCACAAACATTTTCTCGATTTCTTCCGGCGGACGCTCTCCCGCTTCAATCTCAACAAAGAGACGCGGAGAATCCATATCGGGCAATAAATCCACGTTCAGCCGGTCGTAAGAAATCTTTCCCAGTAAGAGGATTGCCAATACAATCATACTTATGGTAACATGATTTTTTACCGCAAAGGCGACTATTTTTCTCATTTAATACGCAAACTTAAAATGTAAATAAAGTTATCATTACCAGCCTATTTAAGCGCCTTGACACGACTATTTTCACGCAATGTTTCGTATCCCCTGACGACAAGGTTATCATTTTCGTTCAGGCCTTCGGTTACCTGAATATAATCTTCATCTTCAAGCCCCGTTTTTATATTACGTACAATTGCCGTATTTTTCTCCACAATATAAACATATTTCCGGTTTCTGCTGGAAAGGACAACATCTTTCGGTATAATAATCACACTATCAGCCTTATCGACAACCACATCGGCTTTTACAAACATTCCGGGACGTAATTTCAGACCTGTATTATCAATAGAGATTTTCCCTTTGAATGTACGCGTTTCAATACTTATCGCAGGCGACAATTCGCTGATAACTCCCCGTAACGTATCCTCCGGCATTGTATAATGAGTAATATATACCGGTTGATTCGGTTTGATATATTCGATTGTACTTTCCGGAAGATTTATATCCATATACATACGCGCATAATCCATTATTCCAACCATCGGTTGCCCTTGTGCAACTCTTCCGTCCGTCGTATAATGAGGTAAAGAAACGATCACGCCATCGAAAGGCGCCGTAATATTCATTTTTTCAAGATTGAGGCGCGCATTATCAAGGTCATAACGCGCATTAGTCACTCTCACTTCGGTATTACGCATTTCACTGAGAGTGACTCCGCCTTTCTCGTACAGCGCTTTTTGCTTGGTCTGCTCCTGATCCGCAATATCGAGCGTTAGTTTTTTAGACTCCAGCGCTATACCATTCTCATATTCTTTATCTTCAAGACGGATAATAAGCTGGCCTTTCTTAACCGTATCGCCTAATTTATACGGTTTACCGGTTCTGGAGTTCGTCTGAAGTTTATACATGCCACTCATCTCGGAATTAAGTTCCACGCTGTATGTAGCCTGCGCCGTTCCGGTGGTATTAATCAACTTGCTGATAGAGCCTTTTTTCAGTTCCTGTACAGATACGGGCGTTTCGATATCGTTCGGATTACTTTGTGGCTGATTGTTACATGCTGTCAGTAAAACAATCATTGCCGCGGATAATAAACTTCTGTATTTCATTCTGTAAATATTTTAATTTTCAACCTTTGTAAACCTTAATCCTTGTTATCCAACTCTTTCACCGGAACGATCGGCGCTCCTTTCTCAAAATCATAGAGAGAAAGAATCTTCAGATTCAACAGTTCTATTTTATAATTGATAAGCGTCTGCGAGTATGTAATCTTTTTGTTGGAAAGCTGTGTCTGAAACTGACTGATTTCCATACCCGTAAGATCGCCTTCACGATATCTTGTCAGATTCAGGTCGTAAGTAAGCTGCGCGTTACGGACATTCTTCTCCGCTATACTTATTTGTGTGCGAAGATTTTCCAGTCTGCGCCATACCTGACGAATATTCAGTTCTATATCAATTTTTTCGTTTTCATGCTGCAACTTAGCGATTGTCCGGGCTGTCTTTTGCGCTCTCACGCGCGCCTTTTTTTCTCCCCAGTCGAATATCGGAACCGTAAAGCTTACGGTAACTCTCGGATTCTGGGTCGGATTATCATATATATTCGCAAACTTTTCATGATCGCCGATGATACCGACCGACAGAGAGACGTCTCCCTTAAATTCGCTAAGACCCTTCGTTTGAATCATCTGTAAATCGGAAAGTTCTATATCTATCTCACGCTGACGCAGTTCCATTCGCGAATGCAATCCGCTTTGAACAGCCTGATCCAGATTAATAGATACCGGATCCACTTTGATATCCGCCTTCACATTTATACTTTGACTAAGCGACATACCTAACGTTTGTTTCAGTTCATCTTTCGCATTCTCAAGCGTAACAATACGCTCTTCCACAGAAGATTGCGCAGTGGCAAAATTTACTTCCGCCTGATAAAGCTCCTCCTTTGCCGACAAATCCGCTTCTACTTTATTTTTGATTATCTCATAGCTCTGCTTTGCATTTTCATATTCCTCATGGCTTATTTCCAGGTTACTCTGAGCCATATAAACGGCATAGAACTGATTGGTAATACTTCTCTCCGTATTAAGACGTTGCAAAGCATAGCTTATTCCCGCATTTTCATAATCATATTCTATCCGTTTGAGTTCCATTTTGCGACGGTTATACGTAAAAATAGGCTGATTAAGACGAAGATAAAGATCATTGCTGAAAGCTTTATTGCTGTTATCTGCGCCTTCGACCGTAGATTGATTATCCTGCCATCCGAACGTATTGATTAGAGAAATCTCTCCGTCCGTAAACAGGATCGGTTGCGTAACCTGAAACGTACCGCTTGAATTAAACCGCTCATTCGTATACCATTGCGACAAACGATTATCAAAACTACGCGTCTTGGTATAACCGACAGGATTGAGGTTGAGCGAGAACTGCGATTTCAGGGACGCCCGCTGCGCAACAAGATTCTGCTGATATCTCTCCAGATTCAACTTTGAAGTTATCAGCGTCGGATTATTTTCTTCCGCTATATCCAACGCCTGCTCTATTGTAATCGATTCCTGTGCGAACGAGAACAATGGTAATCCTGCAAGAAGAATTATTGCGCAGGCCAATTTTACCCATAACTGTCTATTTTTCATAATCTTTCATTTTAAAAATACGCTATACTTTTTTCTTGCTGAAAAAGTATCAAAAAAGCAAGACTTTGCGTACTTCGCATCATCTTCTCACGATCTTTACCGCATCAGCCACTACGGAGCGCAATTTACAATCATTTGTCAAAATAACTCTTACCGTATCCTGACTAAAGTAGTAGGTTCCCAAAAGCCCCCAACCTTCATCCGAACGCCTGAGATCAATATATGCGTGTTCCTCATCTTCGTCGTATTTCACCGTGAAATGGTATTCCGTATCTCCGTTTCCGCCACGATCGCCTCCGCCTCCGCCTCCGCCTCCGCCTCCGCGACGTCCCCTACGAACATCCTCCTGCTTATATACATAATAATACAAATCATACTGTCCTGCTACAGGAACAGGTATTTTCCAGGTTGCGCTCTGACTTCCGCTACCGCTCTTAATAACATAGGCGGAACGAACATGCGTACCGTAATACTTATCGTTTGTCGTCAACGTCCACTGCAATGGCGGACGCCAGTTTGAAATGCCGGAATAACGGAACGAGTTATCGTCAACCTGGTCTAACCATCTCGGCAAAAGTCCGACGACGTCCGGCTCCGACAATACAAATAACAGGGAATCTTCATTATCGACAATGATCTCTCCCGGAATGTTGTATGAAACATGCTGAAGAACAAAATCCCTTTCCTCGTCAATCGGTTTGTTTCGTTCGCGTATAATATTGCTTACAGGCAGATTGACGAGGTTCGGCAGATTAGCCGATATCAATGTATTTACGTTTATATTACGCGGAGCTTCATCCCAGACGGAAACAAGCCGCTTCGTTTCATGGGCGGCAAAAGAAACTTTGCGTTTTGCCCGCGGATCATACACATCGTTACGTCCTCCGATATTTGTTTCGACATTGATAACGCCGTCATTATCGGAGTCATTCGTAATCTGTAATTTCACCACATAGACTTCCTTATCGCGGTTAGAGATATGCGTTACTTCAGGCGCTCCTACAATATATACAGGAAGAGGGGTCGGATAATTCCATGCTTCAAGAGGCGTAATTAAATCCTCCCCTGCAATCGCGCCCATTGTGTCAAGCAGATTTTCAAACCGAAGATTGGTAAATATATTTCGCTGCAAAACAACTCGCAGCGAATCGCGATATTCTTTGTAGCCGATATTCCGCTCTGCCGGAGCAAACAGATAATTAGCTTTCAGCGATATCACATTATCCAGCAAATCACGCTGTTCCGTATCAGACAATAACTCTTTGAACGGACGCTGTTCCATCAACAGATTGGCCTTTTCATTATTACTTATCCCATTCATTTGTCTTATCCAGGTATTATTATCGGATTTATCCTGCAGATAAAGCTCTATCAGACGATTGGCTATAGGCCACTCCGACGAAAATATATTGTATCTGAAATTATATAACTGCGGAAATACAAAATAAGGATTAGCCTTTACCGTAACATTAACGGAACCGCGTTCCTGCGACCAGTTAAAGTCGCTTTCCGTACGCTGAAACGTCCACATAAAATTGTTCAACGCACGTATAGCTGCCTCATCATCACTAATATCCTGTCCGTTCCATTTGGCCCATCGCTTTTCATTCTTCACCCTTTTAACCACATCCGCATTATCAAACAGACAACCTTTTTCAGGAAACAGGATCATTTCCGGTTGCATTTTTTCCTGCGCCTGCGTCCATGTCCGGACATAGCTATAAAACTGCACCGGCGTTTCCACTAAAGAAAAACGATTGAATGAATAATCCAGCGAATAGGCGCTTTCCAGCGAACGTCTACGCTCCCTGATTTGCGCGGGAATCGTGTCCATAATAGAGTCAAAAGCAGACGTAAAATAATCATGCCCTTTCAGATGCCAGATACTGAATAAAGTACTGTCTACATCTATGCACTTTTGTTCGTAATCGCCTATAATCAGCGTTATCGAGGGGGACGGAAAGTCCGTTTCAAAAATGAAAAGACTGTCCTTCGTTTCCGGAACGACCGGCGCTTCTTCATCATTTATCTCACGATTTCCGATATCATCCCTTTCCGTATCTCTGTGCGGAGCTATATCCTGATTTTCGTCAACGGCATGTTCTATTTTTCCGGTTTCACTTCCTTCCATGTTCACAGAGCGCTCTCTCCTTTCTCCTCTTTCGGAGCCGCTTTCCGCATTTCCTCCCGGCGTCCGTCCTTCCCCTCTTCTTGCGCCCCCTTCCGGGCGTTCTTCCTCTCTTCTTGCGCCTCTTGCGCCCCCTTCCGGGCGTTCTTCCTCTCTTCTTGCGCCTCTTTCAGGAAATCCATCTTCTCTTCTTGCGCCCCTTTCCGGACGTCCTTCCCCCCTTCTTACGCCTCTTTCAAGACGTCCTTCACGAGGCGAGCCGCCGCTTCTTTCTCCACCGCCTCTACGCGCTCTGCCGTCACCGCTCTCCGAATCGCGAGCCGTTTCCCCTTCCGGCCTCTTCCGGTCTGAAACCGCCAGATCTTTTCTGCCGGAGATCGTATCAAGCGCTCCGATAGAATCACTTCTTTCTTCCCCTGCAGGTTTTTCCCGCGTTCTTTTCGGGCGACCGGTCCGGGCAACAACAGGTTTCTTTGCCGGAGGCCATTTCTGCGTCCCCTGCGACAACGCTTTAAGGCCATTGATCGTCTTCACCGTCAAACGAAAATGACTGAAATAAGCCTGCTGCCAATCCGGGCTATCGCTACTGTATGAAGTTCCGGGACGAGGATACCAATAGGTTTCGGGCGTAAAAAGCAGATAATTAGCGCTCTGAAAACTGTATTTTTTATCTATACGGAACATGTTGTTCGAATATTCCTGTTGCAGTATTTCAGCAGGAATATCCAAATAACAGAAGATATCGTCTATGCGTCCGTCATATTTCATTGTAAATAACGCCGTATCGCCTTTTAGCAGATTACGACCGAAATCAATAAGGATAATCTGATGCTCGCGATCAAACGACAATTCTTTTTGATTGTCTCTTATTTCACGCAACAGCAATGACGGGTTCAGGCAAAAAGCGAAAACCGGCGAAGACTCCAAAGCCACCCCTTTCATGACTACTTCCGCCGAAATCATTTCAGGATGTTGTTCTACGGATATATCATAATGATCTATAATCATCTTCGGCAAATTCACGTATTTATTATTAACTTCCGTATATAAATTCCGCATTTTAGCTTCCTCCAATATGGAGCTGACATGATTATAAGCAGCGATACATCCTGCCAGAATAAAGCAAAATGACAAAACAAGCCAACGATAACGACCGTATTTCGTATTCGGCAACCTTCGGAATAAAAATATGGAGATACAAATAAATCCTAAACCAAGCAAAAGATAGATTAAACGATGGTTTATCAATGCCGCCCAATTGGTAAAACCCACCATTGAAGACTTAACCAGCGGCAGGTTATATACCATATAATCAAAAAGATAATAAAACTTATCTTCTATATAAAACAGCGTTAAAGCGATATAACCTAATAGAATGACAAATGTAATAGCCTGATTTTTAATAATAAGCATCAAACTCACCGACAATCCGAATATATAGATCAAGGTAGGAACACATATCAGGAAAAAGTAAACGATATAGGCTGCCCAGTCGACAGACACTCCTGAAGCAAGATTAAAAATAACAACGATTACAATAATAATCAGGTCAAGACGAAAAAAAACATTCATATTCCCCCATATCTTTCCGATGACATATTCGGCATTACTAAGAGAGTGAACATAAAAGACTTCGGATGTATCAAGCTTTTTGTCGGACTTCAGAAATTCCGAAGATAAAAAGACCGCAATAATTGCCTGTCCGGTATTCAGAAGTAACAGGTTTACATATGGAATATTAGAAGGTAAAGCTTTCATTAACCAGAAACCGCCGGCATCTCCGGATATTAATACCGCGAAGTTAAAAATGCACAAAAACAATACGGCCAGTATAAGAAATACCCTGTAGAACCAGCTTCTCATCAAAAGCTTACTCTCATACTTCGCAACAGAGCGTACATTACCTGATACCGACATCTTTTTGCTTATTAATCATTAATCCAGCGATCCAATTTTTTTTCCATATAATAAACATATGCATGTTCCAGATTCGGGGGATAGGGTTCCGCATCATAATCTTTTATTTCATCTGCTACTACCTGTACTTCCCAACCCGTACCGGAGGGTATCGTCGATATAACCGGATACTTTTTGTCTACAAGAGGCAAATCGTCCCCGCTTACTTTCATTCTCCACACTTTGCTTT
>JAIROL010000057.1 GCA_031257565.1 Tannerella sp.
GAATTGTTCTATCATTGGCGTCGAGGAATAATTCCTCGTTACTTCAAATTGAAATCGGTTAAGATAAGACGAGCCGAATGAGGGGAGACTTTCACGTTCGGTTCTGTGGGAGGTTTGGGGTGAAATTCCCCTTACCTGCCCGGCATGAGTAGCAAAGTCATATTCAGGAAGGAGTAGTTAACCGTGCAACGATTGGAGTTTCCGGTTGAAATAAAAAAAGGAACTTTTTTTTATTGTACGCGATTGGAAATCGTAAGGTTTTCATGTAATTTTGTGTCCTGCATTCGGAACGATTAATAAGATGGAGGAAAAAAAAATAGAATTTAAAATAAAAGTGTTGAAGTCCGGGGAATTGTCTGTTGAAGACGGAAAATTGCGCGATGCGGCCATTCGCGCGGCGGGGCGCGCTTATGCTCCTTACTCGCATTTCAATGTGGGCGCTGCCGTATTATTAGAGAATGGGACAGTTCTGGAAGGGAATAATCAGGAAAATATAGCATATCCATCCGGATTATGTGCGGAACGCGTCGTTTTATTTGCTGCCGGCGCCTCTTTTCCGGGCGTGCCGGTGATCGCGCTTGCAATAGTTGCGATTAAGAATGGAGAAATACAGCCGTCTATATCTCCTTGCGGCGGATGTCGTCAGGTGGCGCTTGAAGCGGAACGGCGATACGGCCGTTCGGTTCGGACGCTTTTATGTGGACGTAATGATACGGTAATCATTTCTTCCGCAAGAGATTTGTTGCCATTATCGTTCATCGAAATATAAAATATTTTTATAATATCAGATCAGTATTTCAACATAAATCTGTGCATTTTCAAAACGCACGACTGTTACTTTTACCCCCTTGTCTATAAATCCGGATTCGGAGATGCTGTCATAATATATACAGTCGATAATTACTTTTCCTGACGGGCGAAGCACGGTAGCCGTTATTCCTTCCCGACCGACGAGGTTGGAGAAGACCGGCGACGAAGTTGCCGTTTCAAGATCGGCTACAAGCGCAACTTTGTGCAACATCCCTTTGGCGCCGATGCGACTCGATAACCACAACATACTCCCGAAACCGACCGTGAGTCCTATTAATACGACAATGACGGCGCGGCCTATTTCGAGGCTGTCGACTTGCTCAAAGTTAAAATTGACATTGTTTATCAGGGCAAGCGTTAGGCCGATGATGATTAGTATAGTTCCGGAGATACCCGTTATCCCGAAGCCGGGAATGACGAATATTTCAAAGGCTATCAGTAGGAGGCCTATGAGAAAAACAAGAATTTCCCAGTTTGCGGCAAGACCTTCGAGGTACAAGGGCGCGAAATACAATATAGCGGCCATGAGGGCTGCAGCAGACGGAAAGCCGATTCCGGGCGTTTGAAGTTCAAAATAGATTCCCCCGATGATGATCATGATGAGAAAAGACTGAAATATCGGATTCATCAGGAATCCTTTCAGGTTATCGATCCAGGAAGGCGTAAAACTTTTTAATTCATAATCGTCATATTTCAGATATTGGGTTATGACTGCATCTGCCGACTCTGCTATACCGTCGCAATAACCCCATTTAACGGCTTCTTCTGTTGTAAAGGTAAGCGTTTTGCCCGAGTCGATAAGATTGGGTATGATGATACGATCGTCGACCATCGCTTCCGCTATTTTAGGGTCGCGTATCCACTTGAAAGTGGTATCGCGTCCGCTGATAATAGTATCGCGTCCGTGAGCTTCGGCGGTAGCCCGCATCATTGAGCGCATGTAAGACTGGTATTTGTCGGGCATGCTTTCTCCGGTCTGATTCACTACGGTTGCGGCTCCGATACTTGCTCCTTTACGCATGTATATCTTCTTGCAGGCGATAGAAATAAGCGCTCCCGCAGAAGCGGCATTGTTATCTATAAAGACGTATACAGGCATGGGACTGTACAGGATGGCTGTACGCATAGAGTCTGCAGCGTCGAGTAGTCCTCCGTATGTGTTCAGATGGATCAGTACGGCGTCGGCTCCAAGTGATTGCGCTTCGGCAAGCCCTTTATTCAGATATATCTGCGAAGTTTTATCAATCTCTTTTTTGATATCGATTTTATAAACGAGATGTTTTTCGGCAGCTACGCTTGAGTTTACGGTAAGCCATGTAATAAGAAAAAGTAAGGCTGTTTTTATTGATAATGCGATGTGTTTCATGTTTTTTCGATTAAAGGAATGATTACTTGCTTGCTTGAATTCATTTTCAAAATCAGGAGTGAATATATTCTTTCCAAGGTTTGAAGTTATCTCGTCTATTGTCCGGAAACGTCCGTCGCTTAATTCGTTGCGATCAGGTATCATGGTTCCGGAGTAAGTTGTTCTGAAGCTGTTGACAAGTTCTTTTTCAACGGTCGACTCAAAAATACAGGAAGCGATCTTTTCCGGAGTGAACGCTGTTATGTTGAGTTCTTCGCGCGCTTCGCGCCGTAAAGATTCTTCTATCGTTTCGCCGTAATCGTTTACTAAAGGGAAAAGCTCGTTTCCATTTGATTTTATCGTATTGTCCGTATCCATAGGCGTTTCTTTCATTTTATCCGGAAAGTAGATTTTTCAGTACTTTTCTTGTGTCGCTACTATTTTGTGTTGTCTTTTTTATTGCCTCTTCGTCTATTGTTATAGTTCGCGTCGTCCTGTCGGACCGTACATTCAGGACAATTTCTCCTACCATTTCTTTCAACTCGTCGATGAACATACCTGCCTCATAGGCTCCCTGTTCTATTTGGCGGAGCTTCTTTTCCCATTGACCTGTCAATTCTGCACTTTTTAAGAGTTCTTCCTGTATTGTATCGATCAACTCAACTCCTGTGGGAGTTGCATACAGGTTTTTACGTTCTTTGCGGATATAGTTTCGTTTAAATAAAGTTTCTATAATAGCAGCGCGTGTGGACGGACGTCCGATGCCGTTTTCTTTCAGGGCGTCGCGCAGCTCGTCGTTATCCACAAATTTACCGGCAGTTTCCATCGCACGCAAGAGTGTAGCCTCGGTATATGTTTTTGGGGGAGTTGTCCATTTTTCGGCAAAGTCCGGCTTGTGCGGACCGCGTTCTCCTTTTGTAAAATCAGGCAGAACCGTATTTTCCTCTGTCCGGGGTTGTTCGTTGTCGTTATTCTGCGTATCCTCCCTGCTGTTTTGTGCGGTTTTGTCTGTCGACGACTCTTTTTCGAAAACGATGCGCCAACCCGGACTAAGTATTTGTTTTCCTGTGGCTTTAAATTTGACGTCTTCTACTTCTCCCAATACGGTAGTAACGGATATTTCGCAGTCAGGGTAAAATGCCGCAATAAACCGTCTTGTTACAAGATCATAGACTTTTCGCTCATTATCGATAAGGTTTCGCGCCGGTACGCCTGTTGGTATGATGGCGTGGTGGTCGGTGACTTTCGAGTTGTCGAAAACTTTTTTTGATTTCGGTATTTTTGTGGCCAGCAGAGGGGCGGTAAGCGTCGTATAATCGGTTAGTCCCTTTAGCGTTTGCGGAATTTTGGGATAGAGGTCCTCGCTCAAAAAAGTTGTATCTACACGCGGATATGTCGTTACCTTTTTTTCATAAAGCGATTGTATGAGTTTGAGCGTGTCATCGGCGGAAAACGAGAATTTTTTATTGCATTCGACTTGCAATGATGTAAGGTCAAATAAACGCGGGGCCAATTCTTTTCCTTTCTTTTTCGTTATATCCGTAATGGAAAAAAGTTTATCTGTAATTTTTTGCAGTAGTTTTTCCCCTTCTTCTTTTTTAGAGAATTTACCTTGTGTGGACGAAAAAGCAGTCTCGCGATAAACGGTTTTTAGCTCCCAGTAAGGTTCCGGCTTGAAATCTTCTATTTCTTTCTGGCGCTTTACGATCAATGCAAGGGTCGGCGTCTGAACGCGTCCGATGGATAACACCTGTTTGTTTTGTCCGTAACGCAAGGTGTACAGGCGCGTGGCATTCATACCAAGTATCCAGTCGCCGATAGCGCGTGACAGACCGGCTTCATAAAGATTCTGATATTCCTTTTGATCTTTCAGGGTCTGAAAGCCCTCTCGTATGGCTTCTTCGGTAAGCGAGGATATCCATAGTCGTCTGACAGGGCATTTACATCCTGCTTTTTGCAGTACCCAACGCTGAATCAACTCTCCTTCCAGTCCGGCGTCGCCGCAATTAATGACCTCATCCGCATTTTGTATTAATTTTTCAAGTATGTTGAATTGTTTCCGGTATGTAGGATTGTCGATTAGCTTTATGCCGAAACGGGGGGGGATCATCGGCAAATAGCGTATGCTCCACTGCTTCCAGTCCGAAGAGTAATCGTGCGGTTCTTTCAATGTACATAAATGACCGAAAGTCCATGAGATTTGATAGCCGTTCCCTTCTATATAGCCGTCTCTTTTTTGAGTGGCTCCGAGTATGCCGGCAATTTCGCGTGCAACGCTGGGCTTTTCTGCAATACAAACTTTCATGCGTACATTATTTATTTTTTAACATTTCGGTAACATAGAACTCACAAATGTTCATAACTCTTTGGCGCAAGCCGTTTTGCATGTTCGTTTCATGCGTACATTATTTATTTTTTAACATTAAGGAAACATAGAACTCACAGCATGTTCATAACTCTTTGGCGTAAGCCGTTTTGCATGTTCGTTTCATGTGTACATTATTTGAATTTTGTTTCATGTCGGTCGCGAATAATTTTTACAGAGCAGAATTGATCATTTTTATATAGTTAAGAATATCTTCTCTTCCTTCTTTTTTTTCTGAGGATGAAACGAGCATGGGCGGTAATTCTTCCCATATCTCAAACATTTTGTTCCGGTAAATTTCGATATTTTCGGATAATTTGTTTTTACTTATTTTGTCTGATTTAGTAAAAATAATGGAAAAAGGAATACCGTTTTCTCCCAACCACTCCATAAATCCGAGATCGATCTTCTGCGGTTCATGACGGCAATCGATAAGGACGAAAAGGTTGGTCAGTTGTTTCCGTTCGAGTATGTAGTTTTCTATTATTTTGCGAATATTTTCACGTCCTGTTTTACCTCTTTGCGCATATCCATATCCGGGCAAGTCGACCAGATACCATTCGTCGTTTATCAGAAAATGGTTAATTAGCTGCGTTTTACCCGGTTTTTGCGACGTCATGGCCAGGCGCTTATGATTGGTAAGCATATTTATCAATGATGATTTACCCACATTGGAACGGCCAATAAACGCATATTCCGGACGCGTTCCCTCCGGACATTTTCTGACGTCCGTGTTACTTATTATAAAGATAGCGCTTTTTACTTCCATAAATCAAAAAATCAGGAAGGCAAAGATAGTGCAAGTTGAGAGCAATACAAAATAAGTTTGCTTATTTTTATTGCCGAAACGCCGCCTATCTTCATTTTTAGAATTATAAGTAGTTACTTTTTCTGAAATTTGAAAGAAAAATGATTTATTCGCCATTAGCCCCAAAAGGTTTTTTTTATTTCAACAAATATTTTGTAGCTTCGCATGTTATATAAGAACTAATTCACTAACCATATATAAATTAAAAGAAGTATGATTGACATAACAGAGGGATAAATAGAAATAAGACAATTTTGTAACTCCTACTGTAATTTTTTTTTGCTCATGACGTTATTTTTTTGTTGTTCATGTTATCTGTAGATTTCGCGTCATCAGGGCAATGCTTTTGGCGGAATCAATCGCGCTTCCGCCTCTCGGTCCGAGCACAAAATCGCGCTGTTCGTCTCGCGCCATAGCCGCGCCTTCCATCACGTGCGACAACACAGGATTCGACCGTATCCGGTCAAAAACGACGGCTTCGGTACGGTTCTCTTTCAGCAGCGACAGCGCTCGCTCCAAATAACCGTTGGTTCGCATGGATTTACCCGCCGAAATGACCACCAGCGCTTTCCTGCCCGGAAGGGATACTTTCGCCAGTTCGTTCAGTTTACCGGCTCCGAAAAGGATACGGGTCGGTATAAAATAGTTGAAATCATTCATTCTCGATTTTCCATTCGGTTATTCCCCCTTTTTTCTTACTGAAGGTAACGCCGATTTTCACTATCGTTTTTCCTTTGGCGGAGTAAGGTATCGCATAAGCTTTGTCGTCGATTTGCTGCACGGCTTTTTCGACGGTCGAACTCTCGTCAAGTTTGAACTCGAAGATGTAAACCGTATCTTTCGTTATCATCACAGCATCGGCGCGACCGGCGCTGAAATGCGGTTCTACTTCGATGAACTGTCCCATCAAACGGCACATAATGAAAAA
>JAIROL010000086.1 GCA_031257565.1 Tannerella sp.
TGCACAAATAGTTTTGAATTGGTGCCTTTGTGGTTTTTGCCTTAAATCCCTTTATTAATCGGTGTTTTCCCTCTGTTTTTCACTGTATACCTTTTGTATATTTCGTTTTGACCCCCATACATTGTCGCCATTGGTGGTTTTCGTGAAGATGTCACAATAGTTCTGGCTTTTGTCATCCGGTTTTTTGTTATACAAAGAATACTTGCCTGAGTTGATGACCTCTTTTGAAGCATCGTACGCTTTTTGAAAAAAACGTTGCGCTTCGGACGATGGGATTCCAATGACGCCATCTAATTGTACCGTACCGTATTTAGCAATAGCGCCGGCGTATAACGCGGCGCGGGAACAAAGAGCTAAAGCAGTGCATTTGTCTACCCTGTATCTTCCTGCCGCATCTCTGTTTAACGGCAAGGAATTTGCAATTTCCAGACATTCGTTCACGATAAAATCGTAGACTTCCACCTCTTTGTTTCGGGGAACCTGCAAATTTTCCAGGTTATCAGGCGCATATACCTGCGATTCAATAATAAGGGGCACGCCCCCATAGCGTTTTACCAAGGAGAAATAATGCCATACACGAATGAAACGGACTTCCGCCTCCAATGCTTTTTTTTCCGTATCTTCCAATGCAGCATCTTGTAACTGATTCAGGAAATCATTACAATTTCTTATACCCGGATACCATCGATCCGAGAATTTAGCGCCGAATAAACTATTTTCGTATGTATATGTTGCATTAGGATTATCAAATAACGGATCTTTCTGGAAAGAACCCTGTGCTTCATCCGACATGGTTGAAGGATTCTGTAGTCTCCATGCTTCCCTGTACCAGTCGTTGAATTGCTCCAGATACATTTTGTCGTATAAATTGACTAGTACGGCATTTATCACTTTGGAGTCCTGCCACACTTTTTCAGGTGTTATTACATCGAAAGGTTCCTTATCCAGGTAGTCGGCGCAATTTGAAAAGACGAATAGAAGCGCTCCAAAGACAAATTTGTTAAAATTATATATAGATGTGTTCATAGGTGTTTTATTTTAGAATGATAGGTTTATACCAAAATTAAATGTTTTCATCTGAGGATAATAACGGAACATTCCTTCACTATTTTCAGGGTCCATAAATTTCATAAATCGGGTTCTGCTCGTTATCGTTACCGGATTAAATCCATTCGCATATATACGGATGTTATCTACTCCGATTTTACTCAATATATTTTCAGGTAATGTGTAACCCAATTCAATCGTTTTCAGACGAATATATCCCGCTTTATTCATCGTCCAGGTACTGGTTGTATTATTTCCCGAGAAACCCGTCGGTCGTAATGCCGGCATTTCACCCGGGAACCATCTGCTGCCGAGGTCTGCCGGATCTTCTCTGTGCCAGCGATCTAAAAATATATCAATACCATTTCCCAAGCCTTGTTGTATAAACGGGTCCATCAAATCTCCGCCAAGGAAAACTTCATGTCCTGCCGCACCCTGTAAGAATACGGTTAAGTCAATGCCTTTCCATTCTGCAGACAAATTCAGGCCATAATACATACTTGGCGTATTACTGTGTCCAATCGGCTGGTCGTCCTTGCCGTCGATAATTCCGTCATTATTCCAGTCCTGATATTTAATATCGCCGGGCATTAACGATTTATTGCCGTTGCCGTCCTGTATGGGAGCGTTCAATATTTCCCCATACGATTGAAACTGGCCAATCGCCTTTTTGCCCCAGGCGATGCTTTTGTATCTGTCGTTGGTGTTATTCCTCCAATTATCATACATATTGGTAGGATTCACTCTTTCCACATAACGGTTAAGTTCGCGGGTTGTCGTGAAGTTCGCTTTCACATCGTACGCCACGTCGCCTATTTTGTTGCGGTGTCCTAATACGATTTCAAATCCCCGGGTTCTGTCGGAGTTCAGATTTTCCTGCGGGAGCTTCTGCCCGAAAGACGTTGGTAACGTTAACAGCCGATTGGCTAACAAACCGTCCCGCCGCCTTTCGAAATAGTCGAATTCCGCACTGAAAAGACCGCGTAGCATACTCAGTTCAAGCCCGATATTTGCCGTTGTCGACTCATACCATGTTAAATTCGGGTTGGGCATACCCTTATCCGAAGCGCCGTTTGAAACGCCTCCCGAGCCTAAGACATATTTCCCTGACGGATATATATATCCGCTCGTATGTTGAAATGCGGTGAAGTCGCCTTCATCGCCTACTTTACCATAAGAGCCTCTTATCTTCAGGTTTTTAATGAAACCGACATTGTCTTTGAAGAAGCTTTCTTCCGATATTCTCCAGCCTAAAGATACGGCAGGGAAAAATCCCCATCGTTTATCGGGAGCAAACTTATAGGAACCATCATAACGGAAGCTGAATTCTGCCAGGTATCGGTTATCATAAGTATAATTAAAGCGTCCGACCAATCCTTCGTGAGCCGATTCTTCCGCTTTTCCGGCATTATTCTTATTGACGTTGTCTCCCGCGTCAATTTCGTCAATGGTTCCGATGTAGTATTGGCGGAAAGCTTCTGTCCAGTCTTTGCGATAATTGCGCATTTCCCACAATAGCAGTCCGCTCACCTCCTGTTTCCCGAAAGTATTTGCATAGTTAATGGAATATTGCCGGGTAGGCGTATAGGACATTTCCGCCCTTGAAGTCAGTTCGGAAACGGCATGTCGTGTTAATTGATTATAAGCGGCCTGGGCGGGATTATAAATATAATCGTAATATTCCTTATACCACTTTTTTGAATACAGATTTCCGAAATCGTAAGATAATAATGCTTTTGCCGAAAGACCTTTTATTCCGGGTATCTGCCAGTTGAAAATGATAGCGCCTTCAAAATTCCACCGGTTCCGTTTGTCATATCCGATTTCGTCCGCCTGCGATGTCTGAACAGGATTGGCTCTGTCTCCTGCATTTTGCCAGTATGGCGCCGTATTATTGACATATACAGGCAGAATGGGAATAGCCATCTGGGCATTACGGGTTATTGGCTCCGGTTCGTGGACTTTGTTCCGGGTGTTGAATCGTCCGCTTAATTGTAAATCGACCGTAAATCCCTTTGCTATCTCCGTACTTATGTTTGATCTGACGTTATATTTCCGATAGGAAAAGTCGCCGGACTTATAAATACCTTCCTGGCCGGTATAGCCTAAGGAGAAGAAGTATCTTGTTCTTTCCGCGCCTCCCGAAACGCTTATGTTATGATACGATTGCGGTATGGAGCCTCTTGTGATTGCTTCCCACCAGTCCGTATTGGGATATGCAGGATCAGCGCCTGACCGGTATTTTTCGATTTCTTCCTGTGTATAGGGCGCATTAACTCCTATGTTCAACTGCGCTTCGTTATATAACATGGAATATTCGTAGGCATCGTATAAATCGGGATATCGCGTTATATTCTGAAAACCGTAATAACCTGTATAGTTTATTTTTGGTTTGCTTATCTGTCCTTTTTTTGTTGTGACTAAAATTACCCCGTTAGCGCCTTTAAATCCATATACGGCGGCGGATGCATCTTTCATGATGCTGATGGACTCGATATCATTCGCGTCAATTTGTGTGAAGTCACGCTGAATGCCGTCTACGATAACCAGTGCGCTTCCAAAGCCGCGAATATCAATGGAGGGGTTATCATCACCCGGAGCGCCGCTTCGTTGAACGGCTCTTAGGCCCGGAAGTTTCCCGGCCAAAGCGTTACTGACATTCGGGGTTTTGACCGTTGTAATATCTTTAGACTGGATAGACGCTACGGAACCGGTAATTGACGCTCTTTTTTGTATGCCGTAACCTACGACGACAACTTCATCTAATACCTGCGTATCCTCTTTTAAAAATATATTAAAAGACGTCCTGTTTCCTACGGGTATTTCCTGTGTAACATATCCGATGTAAGAAATTTGTATAACGGCGTCGTGATTCACCGGTAGCGTAAAGTTCCCGTTGACGTCGGTTGTAATTCCGTTCGTAGTTCCATTTTCAATGATATTGGCTCCAATCACCGGTTCGCCCGACTCATCCGTCACCGTGCCGGTGATTGTCTTTTTTTGTTGCTGCAAAACTGCGGAAAGACGGCTACCGAATATTTTTTTTTCGGACTTATAGATGAGTATCGTATTATTCTCAATAGCGTATGATAAATTCTGGTTTTTCAGGATGACATCCAGAATTTCATCCACCGTATTATCGGTGACATTTATAGATACTTTCTTTTGGTCGTTAAGTTCTTCATTGTTATAAAGGAACGAATAGTCGGTTTGTTTTTTCACTTCAAGGAGAATTTCCTTAATCGTTGCATTTTTCAAGCTCATACTTAGTTTCATGCTTTGCGAAAACGCATTGGAAGCAATTAAAGAAAAAGTAGATAATGCAAACAGGAAAAGGGTGATTTTCATGATCCTTAATGTTTTTCTGAGGGCAAAGAAATCCCTGCAAATTTTTTTTATAAAATTTTTTTTCATACGTTTGTTCTGTTTTATGGTTAGCAAATTGTGAAATTTGAAGACTGTATGCGGGAACCGGAGGAATGCGGACACATTTTTCCGGTTCTTTTGTTTTTTCTATGAGGTATCCATGGGTATTATTTTTTTAGATTAAACATTCGTTTTTCATTTCTCATATATTTCAATACCGGTATCGCTTTGTTTATAATCAAAATTCCTGTATTTCTTAAAAGAATTCAGGATATGCAACGCTCCATCCTTTTTCCCGAAAAACCCCGAATATAGTTGTCTTTCCAGGTTGGGGGAGGTTATCTCAATGGCGATACCAAACTGACGTTCCAGTATTTTCACAATATCAATGAATTTTTCGTTTTCAAAGAAACATTGCCCGTCTATCCAGGAAGTGTACAAGTTTGGAGTTACGTCTGTGATGCTTGTTTGTAGTGTTGCCTTGTCAAATATAATTTGTTGGCCGGGGTGTAAAATAACCGGTTTGCCGACAGAATCATCCGGGTTGTCAAATTCCACTTTTATGGTTCCTTCCAATAATGTGGTAATAGATTTTACATCTTCGTTGTATGATTTCACGTTAAAATGAGTGCCTAGTACATTTATTTTCATGTTGTTTGTTTCGACAATGAAAGGCCTTTCAGAGTCTTTGGCAACTTCAAAATAAGCTTCTCCGACTAATTTGATATTTCTGGCCTTTTTGTTGAAATTCAGCGGATAACTTATGATGGAACTTGCGTTTAAAACTACAATTGTACCGTCGTTGAGCGTAAGTTTTGTCACGCTGCCGGCCGGACTTTTTGCTTCCGCTAAAACCGGATTATAAGGGTTTGTTTTGAAAAAAACAATGCTCCCGGATATTATTAAAATAGCAATAGCGGCCGCAGCGGTGAATTTCCACATATAGAGTTTTGATCGCAGGCTTGTTTCATTTATTTTTGCCAGCGTTTTTACATATACGTATTCTTTTGCCTTACCGGCATTTTGCTCAATATATTGATTGTATTTTGTATTATTCAATCTTTTGAAAAGTAATTCATTTCTTTTGTCCTCATCTATCCAGTTATTGACATGCCGTATTTCTTCTGTTGTGGGATCACCATCTAAAACAGAAGCTATGGAAAACCATATATTATTTTTGTCGTTCATCGTTTATTGTTTTTTGAAACACTCTACATAAACAATGAGTATAGAAATGGAAAATACATCTAAGGCTAAATGATAAAATACAATAATTTCCTTAGCCGCATGGCAAGTTTTTTGATTGCCAAGACCATTTGGGCATTTACGGTTTTTTCCGAAATGGATAGTTTCTCGGCGATTTCTTTATATTTTAGCCTTTCTTCACGAGCCAGAAGGAATATTAAACGACATTTCTCCGGCAGTTCATCTACTGCATTTTTAAATGCGATGGAAAATTCGTTATCAATGGCCATAAATTCAGGATTTTCATCGTGTGACGATATTTCGTCGGAAATCAAGTCTAAGTCCAGGTCCGTCAACAAAATTTTATTGTCGTGTTTAAGGTAGTATAATGCCCTGTTTTTGGTAATCGTATATAAATAACCTTCGAAGTTATCAATTTCGGTAATTTTGTTCCTGTGTTGCCAGATGGAGCAAAATACATCCGATACAATTTCTTCAACTACCTGAGGGGATTTCACAAAGAAAGAAGAAAACCGGTATATTTGCGAATAGTAATCATCGTAGAAAGATCGAAATGCGTCGTTATCACCCGTTGCAATTTTCCGTAAGAGAAATTTTATGTTTTTATTCTCGTTTATCATGATAGATACATTTCAGGTTAAAGTCTCCTCGCCGCCGCCGCGTTTTACCCGTTCGACAGGATTGTCCCTTCCGACAGCAACGAGGGATTTTCGATATTCTTCCCGCACGTTTTATCCGTTTGATATGATCGTTCCCTTGCCGCTGTTTATTTCCGACGCATTGGTGATTATCACCTGCCTGACACCGGCCTCCATCGCGTGGAATGAGTTTTTCAACTTGGGAAGCATGCCTCCCTGAATGATGCCCTGATTTTTATATTCCTCGAACATATCTCTGTTTATTTGTGGGATGACGCTGTTGTCGTCCTGCTCATCGTAGAGTACGCCGTTTTTCTCAAAACAGAATACCAGTGTCACGTCGAACGATTTTGCCGATGTCTTCGCCGTTTCGCCGGCGATTGTGTCGGCGTTGGTATTCAGCAGGGTTCCTTTCCTGTCGTGCGTTAGTGGCGACAGGAAAAGAATAAATCCGGTAGCCAACCTTCCGCCACCATGTACAAACACTTTCGCCCCTTCTATCTTTGAAAAATCATTCAACAACTTAAAAAGCGTATTTTCCTCTTCAATAATCTTACCTCCAACTTTTATTATCGTCAAGTATTTAGGCCAAAGAATAAAAGAATGAAAGAAGATATTGTTTATATCCGGCTAATTTTTGTATACTTTGTATAGGTATAATATAAAAGGAAAAGTTATCTTTTGCTTTATCAGAACAATATTCGACAATTGTATCTTTTATGGATTCCGCATTCCGGTCAGATGAAAAAATCATCGTCAGCTTCTCATCCGAGAAACATTCCGTAACGCCATCCGTACACAGGAAAAACACATCGGCTTCCTGTATATCCCTTATAAAAGCAACATCTGCATCCACCGAATGTTCTGTGCCTATCAACGCCCTTGTAATTACATTTTTTTTCGGACAAGCGGCGGCTTCTTCTTTTGTCATCTGTCCCAGTTTAACCCACGAATGGACCAATGAATGGTCTTCCGTTTCATAAATTATTTGTCCCCGGCGGAACTGGTATATACGACTGTCTCCTATATGCGCAATTGTAATCCCCAAGACGCCGACATACAATAATGTCATCGTTGTTGCCATGCCCTGAGCTTCCGGATGCTGAGCTACATATTCATCAAAACGGGACTCCGTATAATGAACGGCTCTGTTTATAAATTCCTCCGAAGGATCATCTTCTTCAAGAAATGTATTGAAAAATGTCTGGAAAGAATCACAGGCCAGCACACTGGCTACTTCACCTTTCTCGGCGCCGCCCACGCCGTCGCAAACCATAAATAATCGTTGTCCGGAATTTGCCAGTTCGGACAAAGGGTATATAAAATCTTCATTATTTTCACGCCTGCCTTTTTCTGTTGCAGCAAATGGCCTCTCTATGGTTATATTCATGGCAATAAGATTTATTCATTAAAGCGGACAATGGTTCGTCCCAGCACAATTTCATCATTGTCTTTCAATACCACTATGTCTCCGCTTTCTATACATTTTCCATTATATAACGTGTGATTCTTACTCTTATTGTCTGAAAGATAATAAAAATAACCGTTCCCTTTCGGATTTTTTTTCACCTCAATACGAAGATGGCTACGGCTCATCGTTTTATCGTCTGTCTGTATACAAATAGTGGCCGTAGAAACTTTCGCTTTACGACCAACTATTACTATTCCTTCACTTAACTGAAACTTCTGCTGTGGAGTATCAGGAGCAGAAAGAACTGTCAGGCAGCCCAGACCTTCCTGCTTTGTTTTAGGTAAGACTACAAGTGTTTCACTGTCATTCTGCTCTATTTTCTGATCCAGATAAGAGATTGGTATCTCCTTTTTACATTTAGGACACTTGAACGACACAATACCTTTCGGTATCCTCGTTTCATCGACTTTCAGTCCGACCTTACAATGCGGGCATTTGACGGAAATCATATGATGATGGAAACGTCAGCCTCGCTTATATCCGAAGAATACGAATCAATATCCATATCATTGATTATATCCATATCATCCATCGTGACGAAGTCGGAATTGTCGTTAACCATTCCATCAAACTGAACATCCACATTCATATCATATGAATCATCAATATGGACAAAGTCCATATCCGTATTTACCGTATCGTCAATATCAACGAAAACGGCATCGCCTGTAGTAACCATATCGTTATCTAACGTAACGAATGTATATTCATCTTTCATACCTGTTATATTTAATTATTCCCGATACAAATATAGGAAGATTAAAACCAGCGCTATAATATTACACATTACTTTTTTCGCCAAACGGACAAAGCCATGGATATATTGTACAAATTTCAGGTTTTCAGGTACGAATCCATTTCGCCCTGCACGAAGACATCGGACATTGTTTTTTGTTGCGTAAAGACTCCCAAGGTATTTCCCCCAGAAAGGTTCCGCATTTAGGACAAACATAGTCTATTTTAAACTGATTAGCAAGGTTTTGTAATTGCGCCGGAATTTTCGCCGCCTGACGCGCGCCAAAATATATCCCTATAGTCGGAGCACAAACGGCCAGTACAAAGCTAAATATAAACAAACCTTTATTTGTATGTCCCATAAATCCCATGACTATACCGAAAACGCCTATAACAGCAAAAGGTAATGACTGAAAAAGTCTTGTCTTGAACTGGCTGCTCGACTGAATCCGTATTTTCTCCCTTATATAGGTATCATACACATTTTTAAGACGTGCAAATTCTTCACTGTAATCATTATCGCTTTTCAATATATCTGATACATATAACGTGTAATTCGCGCCAAAGGAAACCTTATCTCCGGCAAATACTTTTTTCTTAACAATCTGACAATCATTCACAAATGTCCCATTTGTAGATCCAAGATCTTCCAGTAGCAGATCGCCGTTGTCTTCTTGCGTCAGTAAGGCATGATAACGACTAACCTGCGGATCATTAATAATGAGTTTATTATCTACAGCTTTACCAATCTTTATTTTCATTCAAAAATCTCTTTCTCCGCGAGTTCTTTTTCCGCGATTTGTTTGTTTGTTTCCAGAACTTCTGCTTCCAATGATTCTTTCAAAGCCCTTAATGGCTCTTTGGGTATAATAAGCTCGCGCGGTTTACCTTCACCGGCCAATAAAAGTAGCTTTTGTTTCGGCAAATTAATTTGTAAAATATGTGTCTTATTGACGATATGACTTTTCCCCACACGGATTAAAACAGTATTCGGATCAGCTATTTGCGTAGCCAGCATTTCTTCCACTTTCCCTATATTAACTGCAAAAGTAAACTGGATCCCCTCTGATAATAAAAGCTTCGTATAATTTCTATCAGCCTCAAAGTAAAGAATATGCGCAATATTTATACGCAATAATTCATCCCGCGTTTTTATCATCAAATATTTGTCCATTGTAAAAGGTGTTATTTAGTTCATTTTATTATTATTCCTGATTTTTTTCAGGAGTGGCAAAAGTACAGGTTTTTATTAACATTTCCAAAAAAAACGCTACATTTCACTTCTCCGAAAGCGCTTTATTTTTAGAAACCGTAGCAATAAAATCTTTAAGATAAAATGGCTCAAAATAAGCGACATTTTCAAAGCGATTTTCACTATACGCCAATTCGGATAACAGGGCCATATCGCCGGCTAAAGGATATAGATTATCGATAAACAGGGCATTTGGCGACAATAGCACACTTTTACATTTACCAACCCCATTACCAAAGAAATAAACCTGTTGTTTCTCCAGGAAGGATGAATATGAATCTTCCGTAACAATCTCCGCTTCCGTATCACGAACTTTATGCAACAAATGATCATACAGGGCAGCATAAACTTCCATACGACGCGCATCAAGCATAGCGCAAAACAACGCTTCCGAAGGTTTACCGGAAACGGATTCAATCGCTTTTGAAGCAAGTATATCCAGTGTAGGAACATTTATTAAGGGAACATTCCACCCAAAACAAAGCCCTTTCGCCATAGAAACGCCAATCCGCAATCCGGTATAAGACCCCGGACCTCCGCTAACGGCAACGGCGTCAATTTTCAGGTTTAATGACTTCGCCTCTTTCACCGCCTCTTCAACAAATACTCCCAGTAAAGAAGCATGAGAAAGACCGTCAAATGATGCTTTCTCAAACACCGCCAGTCCTTTTTCCGCCAAACTTACAGAACATATCGTAGTTGCCGTTTCGATATTAACTATTGCCATAAAGCATAATTTTGGGCGACAAAAATACATATAAAATTTGTATTGCTCTCAACTTGCGCTATCTTTATTCAGGAAAATGAAGACAGGCTGCGTTTCGGCAATAAAAATAAGCTGGACTTATTTTGTATTGCTCTCAACTTGCGCTATCTTTATTCAGGAAAATGAAGACAGGCTGCGTTTCGGCAATAAAAATAAGCAAGACTTATTTTGTATTGCTCTCAACTTGCGCTATCTTTGCCATGTAAAAAAGCAAAACATTTATGATTCAATCGATGACCGGCTTTGGTAAAGTTACTACCGAGCTGCCGGAAAAAAAAGTAACTGTAGAAATTAAAGCGCTAAACAGCAAACAATTAGACCTATTTATCCGGATACCGTCCATTTACCGCGAGAAAGAGATGGAAATACGATCTGTACTATCACAAAAAATTGAACGCGGAAAAATCGAATTGATAATCACGATTGAAAACATCGGTAAGGATCTCGCTACCAAAATAAATGTTTCGGCTGTCGAATGTTATAAAAAACAAATCGAAGAAATTGCCGACTCCCTGAATATCGGTAAACCTGCGGAATGGTTCCCTACCCTTCTTCGCTTACCGGACGTCATAAAAACAGAAATGGTTGAAGCCGACGAAGAAGAATGGAATACCGTCCTTAAGGCCATAGAAGAAACTATACAAAAACTTTGCGAATTCCGAATTCAGGAAGGCGTAATGCTCAGTCAATTATTCGAACAGAAAATTTCAAACATATCCGGCCTCCTGAAACAAATTGAACCCTATGAAAAAGAACGCCTTGAAAAAATTAAAACGCGTATAACAGATAATCTGCAAAAAATCCCGGATGTTCAGATCGACTCCAATCGTCTTGAACAGGAGATGATCTATTATATAGAAAAACTTGACGTCAATGAAGAAAAAACGCGATTAGACAATCATTTAAAGTATTTTACTGAAACGCTTAACAGTCGTCACGGACAAGGGAAAAAACTCGGATTCATCGCCCAGGAAATGGGACGTGAAATCAATACGCTCGGTTCCAAAAGCAACCATGCGGAAATGCAACAAATCGTCGTACAGATGAAAGATGAACTGGAGCAAATCAAAGAACAAGTCTTAAACATTCTTTAATTCCCTGAATTATAAAAATCGGACAACCAGTTACAAAAACAGTATATGGAAGGTAAACTCATCTTGTTTTCAGCGCCCTCCGGCTCCGGAAAAAGTTCTGTGATACATTATTTGCTGGAACAGGGATTGCCTCTGCAGTTCTCTATTTCTGCCACAAGCCGCGCTCCCCGCGGACAAGAACGACATGGAATAGATTACTACTTTTTCACTCCCGAAGAATTTCGTTCGCATATAGAAGCCAAGGACTTTCTGGAGTATGAAGAAGTTTATAAAGATAAATTTTACGGAACATTAAAAAGCGAAGTAGAACGCATAACTAAAGCCGGAAAGAATGTCATTTTTGATGTTGACGTCGTAGGCGGATGCAATATAAAAAAACAATACGGCGATCGTGCATTATCTGTTTTTATACAGCCGCCGTCCATAGACGAGTTGCGCAAACGACTTGAAAAACGTGCCACAGATACCTCTGAAGTGATCGAAAGTCGTTTGGCTAAAGCCGAATATGAATTAAGTTTTGCCCCTGAATTTGATGTAATCATCGTAAACGATGATCTTTCGAATGCGCAGGCAGAAGCGCTCAGAATTGTGAATGATTTTATAAAATGACTACCGGTATATTTTCTGGCTCGTTCAACCCCATTCATATAGGGCATCTGGCATTGGCAAACTGGATTTGCGAATTCTGTGATATAGGTGAATTATGGTTTCTCGTATCTCCTCAAAATCCGCAAAAAAAAGAATCCGAACTTATCGATGAAAAGATCCGTTTTAAAATGGTCGAATCCGCAATTGCCGGATACGGGAAATTCAAAGTATGCGATTTCGAATTTTCATTGCCGCGCCCTTCTTATACGATAAATACGCTGCATTCCCTGTGCAAAAAATATCCGGACAGAGAATTCTGTTTAATAATCGGCGCAGACAGTTGGGACGGCATATCCGGCTGGAAAAACTATGAAACATTAATTACAGAGTTTCCCATACTTATATACCCCCGGAAAGATCATGAAATAATTATTCCGGAAAACTATACAAATATCAAACAGGTGAAAGCCCCTCTTATAGAGATTTCTTCCTCCTTTATACGTCAATCCGTCAAAGAGGGAAAAGACGTCCGCTATTTTCTACCCGAAGCTCTTCGTGATATGCAGGATTTCCTCCTTCCGTAGATAATATAGAATAATTATTTTGCTACGCGTTCCAGCCATTTAACCATACTGAGCATTACAACCATAGAAAGACCGGTCGCGCCAACAAACACCAACCAGCATACCCAGATAGGAACGCTGGTATAAAGTATACCTCCTATAAACAGGATTAAATTACCGATTGCCGTCGCCGCAAGCCAGCATCCCTGCATAAGTCCCTGTAAATGAGGCGGGGCTACTTTCGATACGAATGACAATCCGAGAGGCGATATAAATAACTCGGCGATTGTAAGCGTAAAATACAGCCCGACCATAACCCACGGAGTCACTTTCATTGCATCTAACTCAGCGACACTCATTGTTGCCAGTAATTCTTTCGCGGGTAATGAAAATGAGAATACCATAAGAAATACATAAGCAAGAGCTGCAATCCCCATACCGATTGCTATTTTCATCGGCGTCGAGGGTTCCTTTCCTTTTTTTCTGAACATTCCGAACAGCCACATAATTAACGGGGTAAGGAATACGACAAAGAATGGATTTACACTCTGGAATATCTCGGCGCCTTTTATATTTGTAAAACCCAGGTCAATACTTATTATATCCAAATTCACATAATCCCTTGCGAAATACGTTAGAGAATAACCATTCTGATGGAATGAAAGCCAGAAGAATATAACCACTCCGAAAACGGCAAATAATGCATAAACGCGTTGTCTTATTTTCTGAGCGTTCATTTTGATTTCCTCTTTGGATGCAGTTGAAGCGCCTCTGCTTTGAACTGCAGCTTTATTTGCCGGATCCGGAAAGGTTTTTCTGTTTATTGTATAAATAACAAAAGAAATCAACATGGCTATAATGGCAGCGCCAAAAGCATATTGAAAACCTCTGTTAAACACTTCCAGGTAACTATTCGAAAAGGCAAGCAGATCAGTAACGGGAACCCCGTCAATCATTACATTATTTGCATATTGCGTCAGACGGGATACAGATTCGGCAGGCATTGAACTACCTTGGGCAACATATTGATGACACAACTCCGGAAGAGAAGCATTATAATCAAAATGATGAACTTTCAGCCACCAGTTACGAACGCCTATGGCTATGAATGGAGCAAACATTGCGCCGATATTAATAAACATGTAAAAAATCTGAAATCCGGCGTCTCTCTTATCTGCATATTTAGGATTATCATACATTTGTCCGACTAATGCCTGAAGGTTACCTTTAAATAAGCCATTACCAAAGGAAATTACCAAAAGACCTGCGCAAGTCAGAATCAGATACAGGCTTAAATCAGGAACCGGCGTCGGAGTAGGTATCGCAATAACCAAATATCCGATAGCCATCAGAATAATCCCGATAAGGATTGTGCCCTTATAATTTTTTGTTTTATCGGCAATAAGTCCGCCAACCAAAGCCAATAAGTATATTGAAGCATAAAAACCCGAGTAGATATATCCTGTCGTTGTTTCCGACAGTCCGAATTTTGACGAGATAAACAGGGTTAGAATCGCCATCATGATATAAAATCCAAAGCGTTCTCCCATATTCGAAAGCGCTGCGCCTAACAATCCTTTGGGGTGATCTTTAAACATAGGTATTAAATTTTTAAGTTCTTATTTTGCATTTACTATTTCGTTATTTGTTTTATTGAACCTGTTTCCGGATAAAATACGACTTTTACCGGTTGCTTCTTATCTTCCATAATAACCGGAGCCAGTGTTTCACGAGAACCGAATTGAACGACAAGCGTTTCCTTTTTTAGCAAAGTCTTATTGTTTCGGATAATTTCCACACGCGCTTTTCCCGGCACATTATAAACGACTCCTTTCATTGATTTTGCTTTTTTCTCAGCTTCTTTAGGATCAGGTTCCGGTACGCGCTCGATAGCTGTAAGGTTTATATATACCGGCTCGCCGCCTAAATCATCCTCGTCTAAAATCCCCAACTTGGTTGAAAAACGAAATAACACTTCCCTGTCAAGTTCATCTTCCGGCACGATGGATACGTCGTAATAAATCGTTTCTTTACTCTCTGTTCCGGTAAAAAGCTTTACTAAAGCCCTTTCCTGTTCCTCCAGCTTGCTGATAACAATTTTCATGGCCTCGCCGTCAGGAGGCAGGTTATCGGCGTCGCCGGTAAGGATATCCGTACGACTCTCGCGTAAATGGTATATCTGTTTGGCCGCTACTTCCGCCTGTTTGGCTATAGAACCGGCCATCAACAAATCTTCCGTATATACAGATGCAAGAGAGACTGCCGCAGTCTTTTGTTCCACTCTCTTATCCTCCTTGGCAACTTCCGGAACATATTCTTCATTTATGGCGCATAACAGACCGTTACGCGTAAGATAAACAAAAGGCGCTACGGTTTTTTGTTTGAATTCTATCTTATACGTATTTTCCGGATCAGGAATCCCTTTATTGACCAGCGTAAGCTTTCCGAGTTCATAATAAACAACATCCTCTGTCGCAATATCTTTAACTCCCAGATAACGCTCCGCATATCTGTAATACGGTCCTGCTTTTACCGTTACTTTTGTAACCTCCGCATTTACAATAAATGACGTTTTAGGTAATGAATAAATGATTCCGTCTCCTGATGCTTTGGTCGGCATCACTTTCTCCACGCTGGTTTGCGCTGTCGCCGTTACGGCGCACAACAACAAACCAAAGATTGATATACTATATTTCATCCTAATTTCATTATCAAAATTATTGCACAAAACTAAGTATTTTTTTGAAAGAGACAAATTTTTTCAAAAGTAAAATGTATTTTTGTCCTCAAATACATAATCAAAAAAATTACATTATGGAAAGTCAAAAACAAAACCAGATTCAGGTAGAATTAACAGATGAGATTGCGCAGGGGACATATGCAAACCTGGCTATTATAGCTCATTCGTCATCCGAATTTATATTAGACTTCATACGCATTGTGCCGGGGGTGCAAAAGGCGAAAGTCAAAAGCCGCATCATACTCGCTCCTGATAATGCCAAAAGGCTCCTGTTTGCGCTTCAGGACAATATACAGAAATTTGAAGAAATGAACAAAAGCGAAGGACGTAACAACAATACTTTCGGCGAACTGCTACCGCCCATAGGAGGCGTCCCGGGGGAAGCATAAACAAAACTGTTTTATTACAAAACCATCCTGTTAACAGAAACATTCGATTAAAAAATAAACTTAGGCACGCGAAATAAACAAGATATGACAGTTTTGGAAAAGAAAATCCGGCAGGGACAACCTGATAGGATTTTCCGTTACAGGTTATTAATTTCACATCTCTTAACCCACATAGCAACACTCGCCACTTCGATATCTTAAAAAAACAAAATATCCAATCCGTTACCATGGTTTCCTGCCTTGTACTCGGGGGTGAATGTTAAAATTTTCTTGATATTAGGCTATAATGATCAAAAACCCCCATTGTGTGGCGCCCAGCCTTTTGGGTATGCGCAGGACATGTTCTAACTTTGCGGCATGTTTATCAAGGCCGTTCAAAAGCGCAAAGTCGGCGCCAGTGAGAATCCGCTTTATTTTCGTTTGTGCGAAAGTTACCGCGACAGTTTGGGCAAACCCCGTCAGCGTATGATTATCGCTTTAGGCTATATGGAAGACCTTCCCCGTTGGTCTGATAAACAGGAATTGTGTCGTTGTTTGAACGACATGGTTCTCAGGGGTCGGCATCCGTTATGTGAGAACCCTTACATTATAGAGTTGGCCCATCATTTTTATCAGAAACTGCTTGCGTCAAACAAAATAGCCTCCTGCGGAGAGACCGAATCGGCCAACCGAAAGGAAGCATAACGCAGAAAGCAAGAGGAAGCAGTCATAAAATTAGCGACCCTCTCCAACCTCGCCCCCAAAGAGATCGGTGCGGAACACGTTGCGCTTTCCTGCCCGGAGCGTTTACAGATAGACCGTTTCCTAAGCGCTAAACGGTGGAGTGTGTAAGATATTAAGTTGGCTAAGATGCAGATTGCCGCCCGTACGATTTATCCTTTTTCCGAATATAAAACCGTTCGGGTATTGCGTGACAACTCGGCTTTGTGTGAATTGATCGGCATTGCTACCACATCAATTACAAAAGATAAGCTTTATCGTTAGGCCCATCGTTTATACGCGCTTCATCACGAACCGGAGAATTGGCTTTCCAATCGGGTTTGCAGTTTATTCGGTGTGGAAAACAAGATTCTTCTTTTCGATTTGAGCAACACTTATTTTGAAGGAAGAATGCAGGACTCCTCCTTAGCCAAATACGGACGCTCCAAAGAGAAACGCTCGGATTGCAAATTAGTCGTTTTGGCTGTGGTGGTCAATACACAAGGGCTTTTGGTTCGTACCCGGATATATGAAGGCAACACAGGCGACTGCACTACGTTACGGGAAATCATACAATCCATTGAAAGAACGGGATTGCCGGCGAG
Organism: Tannerella sp.; assembly: GCA_031257565.1. Classification (GTDB taxonomy): domain Bacteria; phylum Bacteroidota; class Bacteroidia; order Bacteroidales; family Tannerellaceae; genus Tannerella. The sequence continues at coordinate 17,160 of JAIROL010000086.1, forward strand.
CGAGAAGAAAATAATCGTGATGGACGCCGGTATCTCTACAGCCGAAAACCTGCGATTCCTCAAGGAGAACCATTATCACTATATCAGCGTTGTCCCGGCGTGTGGGGAGATTATGACATATCTTTATCGTATGACAGGAAAGATAATGTGACTGCTATCGAATGGAAAAAAAACGCCAAAAGGCAAGAATCGGCCGATTCGAAGCACGGTAGATATTTGCTGCAAACGGATCTTGACGAAACGGACGAAGAGAGCATTTGGGAGTTTTACAACGTGATTAGAACGGTGGAAGAGACCTTTCGAATATTGAAGACCGATTTGGACATACGTCCCATTTATCACAAATCCGATGATGGAACAAAAGCGCATCTACATTTGGCCATTTTGGACTACTGGGTGGTCTCTTGCAGCAGGTATCAATTGAAACAGGTTGGAATCAGGAATGACTGGAGTGAGATCCTGCGGATATTATCCACACACAAAATAGTGAGCACACGGATGGAACAAACAAACGGAGAGTGGATTGAAATCAGACAATGCACCCAACCATCTAACGATGTTACCGAAATTTATGAGGCGCTAAAGCTAAATCATGAGCCTTACAGAAGAAGAAAATTTGTGTGGCGCCCAAAGCCACCTGACAAAAATCGGGAAATTGAAAATCAGAAAATTAACAGCGGATAAGCTGTAATGTGGGTTAAACGAATTCCTCTCTAAAGCCCGGCAGACACGTATGGGGCCTTGATTCAGACTGTATACGGTCGGAACAGTGTCCGGTAAGGAGATACATCACTCCCCTGATTTGATGACAAACAATACATATAAAAAAGATTGCCTATAGAAAAACAAACATATTAAAAAAGATAAATCCCCATTCGTGTGATAACACATGAACAGGATTGCTTTATCTTTTTATGGACAGGTGCGAATAATTTATGGATTCTTTTTTAATTGCCGAATTGCTG
>JAIROL010000188.1 GCA_031257565.1 Tannerella sp.
TCATTGTCCTCCCCCGTCAATGGTAATCATACGACCTTTTAAATCATACTCCAGTTCCATGACTTTCATGGATCGCAGCCATGTTTTTCCACCCGACGGAATGCTGTCGTGATAGAAAAGATACCATCTGCCTTTGTATTCTACAATGCTGTGGTGCGTTGTCCAGCCGACAACAGGCGTAAGAATGACGCCGGCATAAGTAAAAGGTCCGTATGGGTTATCGCCAACAGCGTAACAAAGCAAATGCGTGTCGCCAGTGGAGTAAGAGTAATAATACTTCCCGTCATATTTGTGCATCCAGGATGCTTCGAAGAAACGACGGGCCGTATCGCCGGCAGTCAACGGCTTGCCGTTTTCGTCCAAAATAACCACATCATGGGGTTCTTCAGCAAACTCAAGCATGTCGCTGCGCAGGCGGGCAACTTTCGGACAAAGCGCGGGTTCGTTATCAGCGGGAAACACGCCGCCGCTTTCCAAAGCTTTGTTGCCCCGATAGCGTTGTAACTGTCCTCCCCAGATTCCGCCGAAATAGATAAAATAGTCGCCATTACCGTCGTCCAGCACACACGGGTCGATGCTGTAACTCCCTTTTATGGGATTTTCCTGCGGGACGAATGGACCTTCCGGCCGGTCGGCTACCGCCACGCCGAGATGGAACACATCATTTTTGTCTTTAAGCGAGAAATACAGGTAATATTTACCGTCTTTTTCAGCCACGTCGCTATCCCACAGTTGTCTGCCCGCCCACGCAATATCGTCTACCGAGAGAATAAGCCCGTGGTCGGTCGCCGTACCATTTTCAACGTCGTCAAGTGAAAAGGCATGATAGTCGCGCATGTCGAAGTGGTCTCCGTTGTCGTTTTCCGGAATGCCGGCCTCACGGTCATGCGAGGGATAAATATAAATTTTGCCGCCAAATACATGGGCGGAAGGGTCTGCCATATAGTCGGCAGGAAATAAATACTTGGGAGTCCTCATCATGATATTATTTTTTTTTTTGAACAATTTGAATCAGTTTGCCTACCACAGGCTTGGGTTGATACTTGCGGTCTAACCTCATTGCCAAGGCTATCAACAAACATCCACATGGGCGCCTGACTGTGCCAGACAAGGCAATGTCCGGTAATCCAGAATACGCGTTTTATTTTCTTATACATTTTTTGATTGATTATTTTTTTCTTCGATTTCTCTTCCGTATTGCACAAGTTGTTCATCTGTAAGGCGATACCTTGAAACAATAAATATTAAAACCAGCACAAGAATACCCGGAATCGCACCGAGAATCAAGCGAATACCTAACAATGCCGTATCGGATTGTACTGCTACATCGGCATTGAACCCCGTGATTGACAAGATCATTCCGGGAATGAAGCCGCCAAGGGCTAATCCGAACTTGAAGAAGAAACCGATAAGCGCATTAGCGATTCCGGAAATACGCCTGCCGCTTTTCCATTCTCCGTAAGTGATCGCTTCCGGAATAAGCGACCAGATAAATGCGCCCACTATGCAAAAACCAATAGAACGGACGGTTTGCGCAACGAAAATCGCAGTGATATTACCGGCGGGCAACACAAATAGACCAAGATATCCTGCCAACGAAATACCAAGCGAAAGATAGAGTAGTCCTTTCTTGCCGAATTTTTTGCGTAAAAGTGGCATAAACGGGAGAATCACAAGAGCAGGCAAAGCCGAGATTACGTTGTACGGACCCACAAGCCCCTCGTCTCCAATGTTATACTTTATAAAATAGGTACCTGCCGAATTGCCGATTGCCATTATTCCGAAAGCGGTAATGAATACAAGCGACAGGACGACTAAAGGAGGATTGTTCTTGAGTTCTACAAATAAATCGGTGATTTTTACTTTTGCCGAATCTTCCTTGGAGATGACGACCCGTTCTTTGGTACCGAAAAACGAGAACAACAATGCGCCGAATCCTGCAATGCCGTAAATAATGATTGTCGAGAGCCAGCCGCCGCTCGCTTCGGGAGTATCCATGGTACCCGAAAAGGCTATCACAATAGTTGGAACGCCGTAGGTAATCGCCACTTGCGCCACATTCACAAGCCACATGCGCGCTGTGGTAAGAATGGTTATCTCATGCTGGTCGCGTGTGAGAGCTGCATTAAGTGCGCCAAACGGTACATTCACCGTCGTATAAACCATCGACAATGCTACGTAAGTGATGCAGGCATAAACTTCCTTGCCCGCTTTCCCGAAATCGGGAACAATAAAACATACCACCATCAACGCCGCAAGCGGCAGAGCCATGATTAACATCCATCCACGATACTTGCCGAAACGTGTTTGTGTCATATCGACCAATGCTCCGAGAATCGGGTCCCATATCGCGTCGATGATCCGCACACCGAGGAACATAGCCGCTGCAAAAGCGGGGTCAAGTCCATAAACGTTAGTATAGAAAAACAGCAAATAAGTAGTTACCGTCTGGTAAATGAAGTTTTGGGCCATGTCGCCGCAACCGAAAGCAATACGCTCAAGCCATGATAACTTATAAAAACCTTTCTGTTCCGAAAGCGTAAGATTGTTTTGTCTCATAAATGAATATTTTTAAAAAGTTGTCATTTTGTACAGAAAGGCGACGCAGGCAGCCCGGCTTTGTTTCTCAGATTCGCCCTCTCCGGATTATCAGCCCAGGCATAACGTACCGAAACAGGATTTTCAATGTTGTTGTTCCGGACTTTTACTTTACAAGGACTGACGACCGTCGCTTCCGCCCAGCTATATGTCCCGTCTGCACCTGCAATTTCAAATCCATGCAGACTGCAGTTTGAATCCAATTCGCCGCCCCGGCAATCGAATGTCAGGACAATGGCTTTATCTTCATACTCCATCGTTTTATAAAGCGGACTTCCTGCCGTATTCTGATGATATACCAGCTGCCCGGCCTCTGCCGCAAGCCGTTGTCCTACCTCCTTTTTGCGCAAGGGATGAATGTCGTTCCATTCTCCCAGGTCGATGGTTACGGCCATTGCGACGTTGGGCAGCGTGAGCGTCTGCCGCATACCTTCCCGCACATCGGCGCTTCCGCTTTCGGCAGGCGTCGGCTTTTCTTTGTTTATCCCCGGAAGCTGGACGTAGATAAACGGCAACGCGGGATTGCGGAATGTCTCACGCCAGTCGTTTATCAAAGCCGTCAACAGTTTGCCATACTGTTTCCCGTTGCCGGTATTGCTTTCTCCCTGATACCATATCACGCCTTTGAAAGGTATGTTTTTAAGAGGAGCAATCATCCCGTTGAACAAAGCCGATACATTCGGGCGGGAATTACCGGCAAACGGAGGCGTTGTCGAACGGTCCGGTTTCATTTGCGCGCCAATGCGGTATTTCCATTCTCCGGCAAGGTCGATCTCATAACCGGTAATCCCGCCTAAATTCATATAAGGCTGTTCCGTTTCGGGGATGATAATCTTGTAAGGCTTTTCCTCTACCATTCCACCCCTGTAACTGCCGACAATCCTTACGGCGACAGTGTTCTTACCTTCCTTCAGCAGTCCGGCCCGCAAAGGATAGATGCGGGGCGGGTATCGATAAGCGACATTTCCTGCAAATTCTCCATTCACAAAGGTAGAATCGCTGTCCACGATGCATCCCAGACGTAACTGCGCCACTTTACCCATCATGTTTGCGGGAACTTCAAATGTTTTGCGAAGCCAGATCACCCCCAATGCCATATCAATGCCTTTATCGCGCCAATAGCCCGGAACGATGGTCGTTTCCCATTCACTGTCATCTATCGCCTTGTACCAAGCGCCTTTACCTTCATCCTCCCTTTCGATCCGTTGCATCGGATTCTCAAAAGTCGCGCTCGGGGCAGACTGCGAAAGGGCGGCGTCGCTTTTCTTATCAAAAGCGGCAGCATACGCCGGGAACTGCTTGATTGCATCGGGACTAATCCACTGTTCTATCGGAGTTCCGCCTACACTTGAGTTGATAATACCTATCGGCACATTGATCTTTTGGTAGAGCTCGGAAGCGAAAAACCATGCAGCGGCTGAAAACTCCATAATATTCTCCGGCGTTGCATCCACCCATTTGGCGCCGTCAAGCAAGTCGGCGCTACTGTCCTCGTAGTTGTAGTTATAGGGCGTTTTATAGTAATGGATGTTCGGATTATTGATCCTCAGAATCTCACTTCGATACAAGTCCATCACTCGCCTGAGTTGTAGTTCCATATTCGATTGTCCGGAACAAAGCCACACTTCCCCGATAAGGATATTCTTAATGGCGAGGTTATTGATAACCATGGAATACGGTCCGCCGACCGGTTGCTTGGGAATGACAATCTTCCACTCGCCCCGTCGGTCGGCTTTGGTTTTATATGTTTTTTCGAGAAATGTCACGGTCACTTTCTCGTTTGCATCGGCCCATCCCCACACGACAATCGGCGCGTCGCGTTGAAGTACCATCCCATCGCTTACAATTTTCGGCAAACGAACTTCGGCGTTTACCGGACAAGCGCCCCAAACGATCAAGGTCAAAAACAGGAATATCTTCCTGTGTTTACATTTTATAAGTCGTTTAAAATCAATCATATTATTATTAAGTAAATGTTCGCAATCAGCTTATATAATCTATTTCGTTCGCGTTCTAATCGTATATATGATTCCCGTTCCGGACATATTCGCTTTCGGGCGCGCCGAGATAGGTCGGTTTCAAACCGCCTAAGTCGAGCATGATTTTCTCAAACACGATGCCGGGTTCGAGAACTCTGATACGCAAAGTATGATTACCGGCTCCTCCAAAATTGAGTTTTGTAACGGACTTTATGATACGATAGCCTTGCCAGTCGCCGAGTTCGCCTTTGTAATGCCCGTTGAAATTCACTATCGTTTCCGTGCCGCCGTCCACTGAAAGAGCAAATCGCAGACCTTTGTTTGCATTGAAGTTTAAAGTAGGAGCAAGCCAGATGTTCGCGGTCGCCTCGCCGTCAGTCCGGGTCAGAACGTGATATTCAATGTAGATATTGTCTGTGTTTTTCGGATAAGCGTTGGCAGGCATAGTGGTTACGCCGGATTTGGTGCGGCCCAAGTTTGGAACGACTTCCCAGTGAATCTGCGCGTTGCCGTTTGATTTCGCAAAGTTCTCCGCTTCGATGGAAATGTATTTATCCTTTTCTATAAAGATTTTTTCTTTGGGGACTTCGCGCAGCACATATTCCACTTTGGGCATGATGCTGGTGGCGGGGTCATTCCATTGGGTGTATCCGATGCGCACCTGGTCCATTTGATGCGCCCATTTTCCGCCCGCAATATCCTTGTTATAATGTTCGGTGAGCCGGGCGTCGCGGGCAAAACATTCTTTCACCTTGTCGGCAAAGGCATTGGCGCGAAGATCGCTTTTTGCAGCGTAATGGCGGTTCATTGCTACTGCATAATACATTTCGTAGAGGTTGCAGACAGCATTGATGGGGAAAAGCGTCAATTCGTCGAAAGCGTCCCTTGCGTCGGCGGGCAACAAGTTATAAATGCGGAAAGCGTCGATAGCAAGCGAGCGGTAGTCGTCCAACACCCGTTCAAATTCTTCGTAATTCTCCAGGCTGTAAGTGGTGGAAGTGAGCAGTTCGGGCGTCACGCGGGTGTTGTACTGCGTGTAGAGGTTCATCAGACGGGCGGTTTCCACGGCGTATTCTTCTCCGAACTGGGCGGCGCACCATTGTTCGTTCCATTGTTCCAGGTTCCGGGCATTGAAGCGTTCGGGGTTCCACGCCATATCCAGGAAGAAAGAAATGGGGTATTCCATCGGTTTGAGGTCGCCCACATTCACCACCCAGAGTTGGCGCACGCCGTGCGTATAGCACAGGTTCATTTGTTCCCAAATACGGGATATTTGACTGACGTTAAGCCATTTGTAATTTCGCGGGGCGCCTACATAATCGAAGTGATAATACATTCCGTAACCGCCCTTCCGCGGCTTGGCATTTATATCCGGAAGTTTGCGGACGTTTCCCCAGTTGTCGTCGCAGAGCAGCAGGGTGACGTCGTCGGGGACGCGCATTCCACGGTCGTAATAATCCTGTACTTCCTTGTACAAGGCCCACGCTTGCGGGGTTGCCTCGGCTTTTTTGCCTGTCACTTTCCGTATGATCCGGCGTTGATTCTTCACTATGTTTTCGAGCAACGAAATATTGGGCGTGGGACTCATTGCCTCATCGCCGTCGCCACGCATACCAACCGTGACTATCGTTTCGTAGTTCTTCATGCGTTCTATCCCGTCTTCCCAAAATTTATTGAGCGCAGCGGAATTGGCGATGTAGTTCCAGTCTCCCGAACCGAAAATTTTCCATTCTTCGTGGGCGCGCCCCATGGGTTCGTGATGCGTGGAGCCGATGACTATCCCCATATCGTTGGCCAGTTCCCCATTGCGCGGGTCGTCGTAGTAGAACATGTTTCCCCACATGGCAGGCCAGAGAAAATTGCCTTTCAGGCGCAGGATGAGTTCAAACATGTGTTCGTACATCTTTGAGTTCACGCCGCCGAACTTTTCCTTGCACCAGCCCTGAAATGCGGGCGCTTCATCGTTGATGAAGATTCCGCGGTAGCGCACCTGAGGTTCCCCGTCGGTATAGACGCCCGGCTTTACAAACAGATTTGCCTGACTTCTGACAGGAACATCCGCCCACCAATACCAGGGAGACACGCCTATCTGACGGGAGATTTCGTAAACGCCATAGATTGTTCCACGCTTGTCGCTTCCCGCCACCACCATTACGCGGTCGGCGCCATTGATATTTTCATTCTCCAGCGTGGTGATGATGTATTTCTCGGTTTTCCCGCGCAACCGGTTGCCGTCTATTTTTCCTTCGGAAACAAGGCGGTCAATGAGTTTCGACTTGCCTATTGTGCCTATCGCCACTGCGTTGGGCTTGAAAGTCAGCGGACGGTATCCGGTCACCCGGAAGATGTCTTCGCACAAATCGTTCACAGCGCGTTGCACGCCTTTGTCGTTCTCGTCCGAAAACACGGATGCGGGCATCCCGTTACTTGCCAGAGGGAAATACCCGTCGACAGCTTCATTGAAAACAAATTTTTCAACGCCGTCATCTATTTTGCCGGCTGCCTGAGAAACAGGCTTAAATTCCCTTTCCTTCAATTCATCCAGCGTATATGTCGGCGGTTCCACGCCTGCAGGTATCGGCATATCGGAAAAAGTCCGGAAATAAAGCAGGCAGGCGTCTTTCCAGATTACGGCATCTTGCAGGTGCGTTTTCAGTTTGGATTGCACTTCGAGGAAACGCCGGTCGTCAATATAGGGTCTCATGCTGTTCCACAGACTTTGGTAGGAGCGTACCTGCTTTACGCCGGCATCGTAACGGTCGCACAAATTATTCCACAAACTGACGCCGTTTTTCAACGGGTGTGTCCATGCGACGTGATGAAACCACAGGAGCAAGTTTTCCGGACAGCGGGCGACGTCGCCGTATATATCATTCAGAGGGGAGCAGTATTGCGAAACGGCGTCGCTTCCCGTCTTTGTACGATTGAATCCTACACCTGTCGAATCGGCGTTGTGATAATACCAGGGCATCCAGTCGGGGCGTCCGCCGGGCGCATCGTCCCATGGTCCGGGACCGTAATGCTCGTTGAAAGAAAAGATATGATGCAATCCGTAAGGCATCATATAGTTGACGCATGTCTCGCGCGAGGTCATCATCATTTCATTAACCGGAGCGACAAAACGGTCGTCCGAGGTAAAGGTAAGCCGGAGCCATTCGTCGGCAATTGCTTCCGGACTCAGGTTATGATTCCATGCCAATCTTCCGTAAGCATACCAATTCGCTTGAGCGAAGATATGCCCGCACCAGTTCGCGTCGTCCCCGGTATTGGCCACTCCGGCAATGGCAGTCTGCTTTACGGGGCGCAGGGAGCCGTCGGTGATTTTAGCCACGGTCGATCCCTCCCCGTCGGACCATGTGTCGGTATCCAGGGTTTCCTTGAACAGGGGCGCCAGGTAAACCAATTGTTTGGAGTGACCCAGATACTCCTGCGTGATTTGAAATTCTATCATCTCCTGTGTATTCCTGAGCGCTCCGAACAACGGGCTGACAGGTTCGCGGGGCTGGAAATCAACAGGCCCATTCTTGATTTGGATGATTACATTGTCGCGGAATTTCCCGTCTAAAGGGACAAATTCCTGATATGCCTGCTTGGCCCGATCTTCTTTGGTGGGGTTATACACAAAGGCGCGCCACATCACGATCCCATGGTAGGGTTCAAGCGCGTCGGCCAGCATATTCGCACCGTCGGCGTGCGTACGGCCGTAGTCTTGCGGCCCGGATTGTCCCTCCGAATTGGCCTTTACCAGAAATCCTCCGAAATCGGGAATCAGCGCGTATATCTCTTTTGCTTTCTGTTTCCACCATTGCCGCACCGAGGGATCGAGAGGATCGGAAGTAGAGAGGCCGCCAATGGTTTTGGGCGCCGCGAAATTGACAGACAGGTACACTTTCAGTCCGTATGAGCGGAATACGTCTGCCAGAGCTTTTACCTTTATCAGATACTCGCCGGTCAAAATCTTAGGATTGGCATTGACATTGTTCAGCACAGTCCCGTTGATACCGATGGAAGCGTTTGCACGTGCGTAGGCTTCATAGCGGGGAGAAAGACGCCCGGGCAACTGTTCCCATTTCCATAGCGACTTTCCGGCATAGCCCCGTTCGATACTGCCGTCCGGATTATCCCAATGGTTGAGTATACGCCTGTCGTACGACGGTATCTCCTTCAAATCAATCCCGGCAGTTTTCGTTCCTGTTTCCTGCAACCGGAGCAGATGATAAACGCCATAGAGCAGACCGGCATCCATAGCCGCGAAAACGGTTGTCTTCCGGCCGTCGTTCCGCAAAGAGAAGCCGTCTTTAAGCTCCTTTAATTTTCCATCTACCACCAATTCGACGGGTTCACCTTTCCAATGCTCGTTCAGTTCACGGGTGGCAACGGACAGGGTCGGACTTTGCCGGTTCGATTTCACGGACGGCTTTCCGGCCTCTTTTTTCACATTCTCGCCAAAGCGCAGCCATAAGCGGCTACCATCCTCCGCTTTGGTTATGGAGAAGCACAACGACAGCACATAAAGGCAAATGAATATTCTTCGCATTATTCTATCCTTTTTTAATCTTGTTTAGTATCGGAAATATGGAAATAATCAAAATCGGCGTATCCGCCTGCGGTCTTTGTCGCGTAATTGAACAGACCGAAGCGATAACCCATGAAGTGCGGCATTGTATACCGCATGTGCAGCTCGCTTCCTATTCTTGTCCATCGTTCGCCATCAAGGCTATAATAGAAGCAAGCCATATCCTTCATGGCCGTAAAGTCGCAGACGGCTTTCAGGTAGACGGCAGGCTGATCCGGGACAACGTCATCCAAACCGGTAATGCCTTCGGCGCTTTGCATCACAATTCGTTTGTTTCCGTTCTCCACTTTTACGCCCACCCATCCATATTCCTTTTGCAAAAGCGCCAGACCGGCGCAATCCCCGTCATTCATGCCTGATACGTCCATCGCGACAATTCCTGAACAAACAGGTCCTAAGGTGCGCTGGGTCAAGGTGTTTTTCGCCTGCTGAATATCCGGCGCGATGCTCCCCGTGGTCAGTCGCAAATACCCTTTCCGGGCGCTCACCGACCAGAGGCTGTTGTCGGGATTGTGGTTCCACTGCCAAACCAGCGGCAGAGCGGCGTCCCCTTTCCTACGCTCAAATTCGTCCGAAGCTACTATGCCCGGTATCAATCCCCTGCTCGCAGGCAGGTCTATCGTATCGGGCAACCTGCCATTGTCGCCTAATACCGGCCATCCGTCTTCCCATCGTACGGGAACCATATAGGGAATACGCCCTACTGCGCCGAAGTCACGGAACAGGTAAGCAAACCATCGTCCGTCGGGCGTATCAATCAGTCCGCCCTGAGCGATGCCTTTGTCCTGAAAAACCACTCTACTTTCGCAGTTTCCACCTATCCTGTCGGCTCTGTGAACTACTACCGTCCGCATTCCCCCGCGGGGCCATACGATGTTGAAAAGATAGTATTTGCCGTTTATTTTGAACAGTTGCGAGCCTTCGGCTCCAAGCATAATGTCCTTGCCTGCAGGGGCGCTCGCGTTCTCAATCCATACTTTCACGGTTTCTTCTTTCAAACCGGACAAGTCGTCTTTCAGTTCGGCCACCATCAGTTTACCGTTGCCCCAAACGATGTACGTTTTTCCGTCATCGTCGAAAAAGATGGAATGGTCGTGACACGACGGTTCGAATACAAACCTTTCCCATTTGCCTTTCCCGATGTTCCGGGTACGGTAGATATACGTCTTATTAGTAGTTCCTGAAAAAGTACTCACATAGTAGTAACCTTTATGATAGCGTATGCAACTCGCCCATGAACCGCGTCCGTAGTCGTTTTTCCCGTTCTTCAGATTCATCTCGTCCGTATCGGCGAGGGTGTCGCAGGCATAAGCCGCCATCTCCCAATTCACCAGGTCTTTTGACTTCATGACGGGTACGCCCGGACTCATGTGCATGGTGGTACTGCTCATATAGTAGGTATCTTCCACTCTCGCCATCGACATGTCCGGCACGTCGGCGTAGATGGCGGGTGCAACGGAGGGCAAGAACGGGTCGGTTATGAATGGGTTTTGCGCACGGGCGCTCATGCCTGACACGACACAGACCATGACTGTAAAGAGGGCGCGATATGGGTGGAAAGTTGATTTCATTCTTGAATGTATTTATCAGGGTTGGTTCAACGATAAAAAAGGCGCGGGACAAAGGGTTCTGAAAACCAGCCCGCGCCTTTAAACTAATACCTGTCTTAAAGTTCCTAAACCGGTTAATTGTAGCCGGGATTCTGGTATGCATCCTTATAGGCTTCGTCGCCTTCCAGGCGGTCAAGCTGGCTGGTAGGCACGGGGCGCAGATACATATACGTTTGGATAGGGCGTTCTATGGTCTTAAGCTCCTCTCCTACCTTGTCGGCAATCTTATATGTACTGCAACGATCTATCCACTTCTGCGTGCGCGCCAGTTCATACCAGCGAAGTCCGTCGCCAAAGTACTCGCGGCTACGTTCGTCAAGGATATAGTCGATAGTAATTTCAGCCGGTGTAGCAGCTATCATGGCAGCGCCGTTATCTGCAATTATCTCTTTTTCTTCGGCCACGCTATATCTCCATTTACCGGCGCGTTCACGAATAACGTTAATTAAGTCGCGAGCAGACCTCGTACCTGTGGCGCCCTTTACAGCGGCTTCGGCGGCGATGAAGTAGAACTCGGAGAACTTCAGTATGTTGAACGGACGGGTGCTGGAGCATTTGTCATCGTTATAGTCTGTTCCCCTGCGGGCGATACCCAGCTTCCAGAGGCCGGGAAATACGGCGCGCGATATTTTGTTAAGCTCTACTACCCAGTCGGCACGGCCGGACAATACGCCGAGGCCCATGTTGCTTTTGTAAACGCTGTTGCTATAGTCAATCGCAGCATTATCTTCCGGAAGGAAAGATACGGCAAAGTCGCCCGGATGAACAGGCATGAAGTTGGCGTTATACAGAGGCCCGGCAGCGCCGCCATACTGATACGTAGCCGGATAGGTAGTAACAAAAGTACCGTCGAAGCGTGAATCGAGGGTTTTCTCTGCAAAGATTCCCGTAAAGACGTCGGCTATGGGCGCCATACGGCTCCACATGCGGCTGAACTTCTGTCCTGCCCTGACAGTGCGATGGAAAGTAGCTTTATTAGTCCACGCATTATTTGTCGTACTGCTATTCACATTCTGAAAGTACCAGGTCACCATCCACACAGCCTGGTTCTGCGCGCTGGCGTCTCCATCGGGCGATCCGTCCCAACCGGTCACATTCCCCTCGTTGTAAACCGCGTTATCCTCGTTGTGGTCCGCATAAAGCATAATCTCGGAATTGCGGTCGTTTGTCCACAAGTGTACGTCGTAGAATGTGGGTTGAAGGGCATAAGGACCCGGATTTGCAATCGCATGGAGCGACACATCATAAGCCTGCTGGAAATACCAGGTCTTGTCTTTACCGTCCGGATCCGTGCGGGCACATTCCGGATAAGTAGGAATATTATTGGGATTCTCCAGCCACCAGCCGTATGTCAAATAAGCCTTGGCCAAAACAAGCCGTGCAACATTTTTCGTCACAGTACCGGTAAGCCGGGACTGTTCGGGTAAAAGATTAATAGCCTCCAACAAGTCGGGGAAAATGCAGCGAGTATAAACTTCGGGCACAGTGTTACGGGTAGAAACGCGCGAAGGCGTAATATTAGCTTTCAATTCGCCGCTTCCCAGGTCAAGAGGCACGCCGCCAAAACTCTGCACAAGCTGGAAGTAATAGAACGCACGAAAGAAACGCGCCTCGGCTGTAAGCGCCTCGGCTACTCCGGCAGCGGCCCCATTGTCGATAATGGCATTTGTATTGTTAATAGCGCCGTAAGCCGAATTCCACAGCACATCAAATCGAGAATTTTGCGCATCAGGGATATTGCCTTCCCAAAGGTCGGCATTCTTGAAGTTACCGTCTGCCTGAGATGCAAAAGTATATTCATCAGTGCCCGCTTCGAGGGCTCCGTAATAGTAAGGTTGCCCGTAAACATGACGCAGACTTTCGTATAGCCCGGTCAATCCGCCCTCCACCCCTTTCCTGGTTGTATAAAAACCGGGTTCGAAGATGTTACGGGGCTGCTCGTCCAGTATGTCGGAGCAGGAAGCAAAAGAGAACGCAAGGGTTACTCCCAGCATAAATTTCGTATATATCTTATTCATATCTTTATCTTTTAAAAGTTTAGAACGTAAGTTTCAATCCGAACAGGAAGTTACGCGTAGCCGGAGTGTTGTATCCTACTACAGCCAATCCGGTATTGTTATACTGCGTGGTGACAGCCTGGTTCTCGTCGGCCATAGAGTTCGGTTCGGGGTCCATGCCTGTTTCGTTATGATAGGGCGAGAAGAACACAAACGGGTTCTGCACAGTGGCATAGAGACGCAGATCATTCGCGCCAAAATGTTTGAGGAACGATTTGGGCACGTTGTAACCCAACGTAATAGTACGTACTTTCATATACGAGCCGGAGAACATGGCCATCGAGTTGGCATATTTCATATTATCGGCCGAAGTGATACCTCCGGGTCGGGGATACTTGGCTCCGGTGTTTTCCGGCGTCCAGTAGTCCACCTTTACGTTACCGTGACGTCCGCTTAGATGATTGAGGTAGCTTGTTCCGCCATAAAGGGTGGAGATGAGCGTGCCGCCGTTTTGGAAACCGCCCACCATGCCGAGGTCCCAATTCTTATATGCCACGCGAGTATTGAAACCGCCCTGAAAATTGGGGTCGACCTCTATTATCTGGCGGTCGTCTTCACCTATTTTCCTGACGGGAGTACCGTCTGCATTATATTCGCCGGCATACTTCACCTTAATCATACCTGCATTTCCATCGGGTTCCAATATTTTGCGCAAATCTTCCTCATCCTGTTGCCAGACGCCTATTTTCTGATAGTCGTAAATCACGTTAATAGGATGACCCGTGAACCACCAGTTGGCTTCGTCGCGATCCTGTCCGGAACTGAGGTTAAGCAGTTTGTTCTGATTGTGATAGAAATTAAAGCCTGCTTCCCAGGTCCATCCGTTTACATTATCCAATATCACGCCGTTAAGCGACACTTCAAAACCCCTGTTCTGCGTTTCGCCAATATTGGCCATATATGTGTCTACTCCGGAAGTAGAAGGCAATTTAACGCTCAACAGAATATCCTTTGTGTGTTGAGAGTAATATTCAATGGTACCGCCCAAACGATTTCCGAAAAGTGAAAAGTTCAAACCATAGTTCCACGTAGTAGTATATTCCCATCCGAGATTTGGGTTGGGTAATTGGGACAACTCATATCCGGTAAGATACGTCGTACCGAAGTTATACTTGTTGGTACCCAGCAGTCCGATGGTCTTGTAAGGATCGACGGCCTGGTTGGACGTCTCGCCATACCCTGCGCGGAGCTTCAGTTGGTCAAGCCATCCGAAGTCTTGCATAAAACCCTCCTTGTGGATGTTCCAGCCAAGAGATACGGCAGGATAACTATGCCACTGGCGTCCTTTCGCCAAACGACTGGAAGCATCGGCGCGGAACGTCGCGCTAGCCATGTAGCGATCGTCATAGTTATACATCGCACGCCCCATATACGACATTAGTCCGCTTTCATAATAACCCTGGTTGTTTGGAGTGATCGTCACCTCGCCTTCGGCCTTCGACAAGTCGTAGTACTGGATGTAGTCTATCGGCAAGTCTTTCACTGCGACATGCGTACGGTCATAGTGCGTTTGTTCTGCGCTGTAAAGAGCCACCACGTTGATGTTGTGTTTCTCGTTAAAAGTACAGTCGTATGTCAGCATGTTTTCCACCGCCCAATTGGTAGTAAGCGTATTACTGACTGAGGCTGATGACGGCGCATAGGGATCGCTTGTGCTTGTTACGCCGATGCCGGTAAATCCGCCGCCCTTCGTTGTACGTACATTCAAACCAACGTTAATACGGTATTTCAAGCCTTCTATCCACGGGGCGCTTATTTCGCCGTACAGGCTGTTGTACGACGCCAACGACCGGGTGTCGCTCATCCACTTGTCGGCTGCCTTTTCAATCAGATCTTTCGTCCATACTTTATATGTATCGCCGGAAGAACCGCTCTTCACTGCCCGCTTGATGCTGCCGTCTTCATTGTACGGATTTGACAGCGGCGAAGCGCTCAACGCATCGCCGGGTCCCACCTGGCTACCCTGCGATAAACTGTAACTGTTGCTGGAAGAAAGTCCTGCTTTGAAATATTTACCGATTTTCTGATCCACAGAGGCACGCAGTGCAAGACGGCTGTACTGCTGTGTTGGTATAGGCGCCTGATCAAGGTAATAACTGGTTCCAATAGCATAATTACCGTCATCGGTACCTTTACTTATGCTGACGTCATGGTTGGTAATGATACCCGAACGATACATCAAATCCTGATAGTTGGTATTCATGTCATCGCTCTCATCTGATGAATTCGCCTGTGGCTGGGCGCTCAATTTCAGTTCCTCAATGGTGCGTTTAGCCTGCCGACGCAATTCGGCAAACTCAGGCCCGTTCATCATAGGAAACTCAATGGCGCTCTTTATGCCGTAGTAACCATTATAGTTAACTTGCGGCTTCTGCCCGGCATTACCGCGAATGGTAGTAATAAGAATAACGCCGTTAGCGCCGCGAGAGCCGTAGATTGCCGTAGCCGAAGCATCTTTCAAAATATCCAAACTCTTGATACTGTTGGGGTCAATATCATTAATAGAACCTGCAAACGGAATACCGTCGAGTACGATCAACGGATCGTTGCTGGCGCTAAGCGAACGCACGCCACGGATGCGTATCTGCATGCCTGCGCCGGGTTTTGAAGAAGTTTGCGTCATCTCTACGCCGGCTACGCGGTTTTGAAGAGCGGCTGTTACGTTACCGGTCGGTATCTGACGCAAGTCATCGCCACGCATAGAGGCAACTGAACCTGTAACGGCCTCTCTGCGTTGCGTACCGTAACCAATAACAACAACTTCATCCAGCAGTTCCGTATCCTCTTCCAATACAATAGTTAGCGAAGTCTGCCCGTTCACGGGAACATCTTGGGGCCGGTAACCTATATAAGAAACGGTAATAGTAGCATTAGACGGCACATTCAGCGTAAACGCCCCGTCAAGATCCGTAATGATACCATTGGCGGTACCTTTCTGCAACACATTGGCGCCAATAACCGGTTCGCCGGTTGTGTCTTTCACCACGCCCTTTACCGCTATGTTCTGTGCAGATGCGTATACGGATATCAGGCATAGCAAAATAATAAACTTAAATTTTATACGATTCATGATATTTGTTAAAATAATTAAATTAATACATAATAAATCTTCTCGCAGCAATTTGGAGAAAGACGATAAGCATGCAAAATCTCATTTTATTTATGGCTAACTTAGCTTTTCCATAGGCATTACTATTTTATTAGAGTTAAACAATTTAATTTCTGTTCCTATATTAAGACGGCATTGCGCCTCTTTGAAAACATTGCAAAGTTAGAGCAAAACCGTTTGCAGCTATTGCCATAGCGTTTCAAAGATGTTTGAATTTGTATCACGTCGTCCCGGAAATGTTACAGATATATGTTTTCCTGTTACATATCATGGCATGATTTGCCGATCGTTTCTTTTTTTTCCTTATATTTGTATATATTTTTATAATCTAATGCGCGCATGAAAAGATTCGTTTTGCTGTTCGTCATGTCATTGATCTGGACCGCCTTCTCCGTCCGGGCGGATAATACTTGTATTTACGATTTAAATCAGTTCAATTGCAACACGATCAATATCGTAGCCCAGGACAGCGCCGGTTTTGTATGGGTAGGTACTGATTATGGATTGAACCGCTTTGACGGCGTACGCTTCGTGCGTTACAACCATCGTGAAGAAGACAAGGCGTCCCTGCTGAACAATGTTGTCCAATCGCTACTGACCGACCGCAACAAGCGGCTTTGGGTCGGCACAGACAACGGACTGCAATATTATGATCCTGCCATGGACAACTTCGTCACTATACATACAGACTATGCCGTTTCGGTAAAGGACATAGTCCATCTGCACAACGGTCAAATATGGTTCGTCACTTCCGGACGCGGGGTTTGGGAGGTCGACCTGAAAAGACAAAGCGCATCTCCCGTCAAGCGGCTTAACGACATGTATCGCGAAAGTTATTACAGCTATATTTATCAGGATACCAAAGAGCGTGTCTGGTTGGGCAGCAGCAAAGGGCTTGTTTGCGCCAGTGTGGATACGCGGACCAACCAGTCTGCAGACGCCCTGATTTTAAATGAACCGGTTTCAGGCATTGGCGAGTCCGCAGATGGTACGCTTTATGTAGCAACTTCAGTAAAACTGTTACGACTGAAAGACAGGGACGAAAATCCTCATTTTGAGGAAATATTGAACACCGGTTCCACCTATCTGACGAGAATGTACATCGCGCATAACGGCGTCATTTACCTGGGAACAAACGGGCAGGGATTAAAATATATCGCTCCCGGGATGAAACAGATACAAGCGGCGACAGGCTCCCAACTGCCTGATTATGCAGGAAAGAAAGGCGTGTGCAACATGATAACGGAAGACAAACTGCACAATTTGTGGATTTCATACGCGCACTTCGGACTGATGAAATATTCCGGTAAGGAAACGCTTTTCCGTCATCATAACATACCGGCGGACAATTTCCGGCCCGTTACAGCCATTGCCGCTACACCCGACGCCATACTATGCGGATTCATGTCGGCGCGTATACTCGTGCGTTTCGACAAAAAGAGTTTTACAAAAGAAAAAGAAGTCCCTATTCCATCAAGCGTACGGACAATTTTTGCCGACCGCAACCGAACATACTGGATCGGCACATACTTTGGGGGGGCGTTTACCTGGCGGGCAGGCGATTCCGAAGTGACCCGCGTACCTGTTTTATATGGCGAATGGATCAACGCCATTGCGGATGACGAACAGGGCAACGTCTATTTATCGGTTTATGGAAAAGGCCTGAAACGTTATCATCCGGCAACGCACGAATTATATGCGTTTGAGAATAATGAAAAGAACGAGGAGCAAGAACCTCGCTTGAACAACAACTGGATCAACGTATTGCTGTACGATAGCCGTGGTATGCTTTGGATTGGTCATCATACCGGCATAAATATTTACGACACGCATAACGATAAATTTGTCGCCTTGCCTTTCGGTAACGTAATATCTTCGGAAATATGTCAGGCGCTACTTGAAGACCAAAAGGGGAACATCTGGATCGGTACCAAAAATGCGCTGTATAAGTACGTTCCCGGAGATAAAACCCTGAAACGCTTTACTGTTGCCGACGGATTATCAAATGATATAATCTGTAATTTGCAGGAAGATGCAAATGGAAACATCTGGGCAAGTACGCTTAATGGTATCAATCAAATCAGGAAAGACGGGCAAGAGATTGTTTGTTACCATGCCGGCAATGGACTACAGGATAATACTTACTATACTGTCGGATGCAGGGATCGCGAAGGGCATATCTATTTTGGCGGGCAAAAAGGCATAACAGACTTCGATCCGGTAAAGATTATGTTCGACGTTTTTGTTAAACCCGTAACCATCGCCAATATGTATATCAATGGGCGGAAAGTGAATACAACTACTTTGTCAGGGAAACAGCAAGTAATCGACCGGCCTATTCATATTGCCGAAGAAATCCGCCTTAACCATTATGACAATACGCTGGCTTTTGACTTGTCGACAATTGATTTCCACTCGCCCGAGAATATATATTATGAATATTGCATGTCCGGATTTGACGGCAAATGGAATGCTACGACTCCCGGCAACCATGAGATTATCTATCACAATTTACCCCCGGGAAATTATATGTTGCAACTTCGGGCCTCCGAGAACAATGCAAAATCAGCAATTAAACAGGTAAAAATAATAATTGCGCCGCCATGGTATCAAACCGGATGGGCAAAAGCCGTATATCTGCTGATTGCCGTTGCCATGATTTTGCAATTTCTTTATGTGCTGAAAAAACGACGCCGTGATGAAATAAACGAAGCCAAGTTGCAATTTTTTATCAATATTGCCCATGAGATACGTTCGCCCATGACGCTTATCATAAGTCCGCTTGAAGCTCTCCTTAAACGGGAGCAGGACCCTAATACCCTAAAGGCCCTGACTACCATACATCGGAACGCCAACCGTATTGTCCTCCTGATGAATCAGTTGCTTGATATACGCAAGATTGATAAGGGGCAAATGAAAATTATTTTTTCCGAAACCGACCTTGTTACCTTTGTTCGCGAACAAATACAATATATGGAATATCAGGCAAAAAAACGCAATATCAAGTTGACGCCGGAACATAATGAGAAAGAAATTAAAGTATGGATTGATCCGCAAAACTTTGACAAAGCGCTCCTTAACCTTCTGGAAAATGCACTGAAATATACGCCGGATGGCGGAGAAATCACCGTACGTATGATAATTCAAGATGAAGATAAACCATCGCATGTACGTATTGAAATTCTGGATACAGGAACGGGCATTGATCCGGCTCAACAAAAAAAAATATTCGAACGTTTTTACCAGATACCGAAATCCGCAGCCATAGGTCCAACGGGTTTTGGCATAGGACTGAATTTATGCCGCCTGCTTGTGCATCTGCATCACGGAACCATTGAAATGAAAAACCGGACGGATCGAAGCGGAAGTAATTTTATTATATGTCTGCCGTTAGGAAACCAACATCTAAGCGAAAAGGAAATGGCTACTAATAAAACGATGCCGTTTGTTCCGGAAGTAAAGGCCAATTACGCGGACGATAAAGAAACCTCCGGCGTCAAGCAAAGGAAACGGACTAATTTTTCGTTGCTTATAGTGGACGATGAAGAAGAAATATGTAATTATATAAGCGAAGAACTGGGGAAATTGTACCGGATATATACCGCATGTAATGGAAAAGAAGGCATGAAAACAGTATTAAAGTATAATCCGGATATTATCATTTCGGACGTGATTATGCCCGTAATGGATGGATTCGAACTACTCAAAACATTAAAGAGCAATTACGACACAAGTCACATTCCCGTTGTATTACTTACCTCGAAAACCGAACATGCCGACCGTATAACTGCTTTTGAGAAAGGGGCGGATGTTTATCTGTCTAAACCTTTCAATATGGATGAACTGGACGCCATAGTCGCCAACCTGATCAATAACCGCTTGCTGTTAAAAGGAAAATATGCAGGAAAACGCCCGCAAGATAACAGTACTACTACTTCGCCGGATGTACAAGATCATAATACGGAACTGATGCAGAGAATCATGGAGGTAGTCGACCGGCATATCGGAGACCATGAACTTGCGGTTGAAAAAATAGCGCAGGAAATAGGAATAAGTCGCGCACATCTTCACAGACGCTTAAAAAAAACAGCCGGCGTATCAGCCGGCGAACTTATCCGAAATGTACGACTAACCAAAGCCGCCCGGTTATTGAAAGAGCAGCAAATGAATGTATCCCAGATTGCATATGCGGTAGGATATACAAGCCAGTCGAATTTTTCCACAGCATTCAAGAAGTATTTCGGAGTTTCGCCAAAAGAATATGTCGAGCAGTCAGGAAAACATGGTAACCGACAAGATGACCAGCGCTCTTATTAAACAATACATGGTAGATAGCTTTGGTATAGACACTATTACGAGCTATCTCAAAGGAGTTCTTCCCGCCACATTCGGGATTGTCAATCCTGAATACAGGGAACTCATAGCCGGGCAGAAAAAGGTTTCAAAAATTATTGCATACCGGGCTGAAACGGCAATGGTCAACAGGATAAAAAAACAAATGGCAAACCCAGAGCAGGCCCGTTCATTAATAAGAAAGTTTTATCGGGCGGATGCCGTTCCAGATAGCGCGCAATATTCAGCGCGTTTTTCTGATGCCGTTCCATGCGTAGCGCAAGCGTTTTGACGCCGCGCAGTGTCAGGTAGGAATCGAAAGGCGAGAGGACGGCGCCGACAGCATTTTGATGATACCTTTCATGACATCGGAGCGTGTGTGTAAGTTCCACGGCGGGAGTGTTGCCAATGGTGTCAAGTATTGTGCTGTATATCATGTTTTTTTCGATTGGTTTATGGATTGAGAATTTGCCTGCGGCACGCGGACCCTGCCCCGCCGCCCGTTTTTCAGAAGCGTATTGAATATGTGATTCAGAGAGAAATCCACTTCAAATACCGTGATGTTCCGTTCACGCAGGTATCGTAGGGAGCGTTCGCCGATCCGCCGCACAAAAATGGCGGAACAGTCGCGCAACGCATCGGCGAAGATTTCCATGTTTGCCTCCGTATGCGCCGCTTCGTCCGGAACAAGTTCGACGTTCCGGTCTTCGATAAAATCAACTTTTTCTTCGCCTATTTCATAAATGAGGAGGTTTGTCGCCTGCCCGAAGTGCAAGTTGACGGCTTCCCCGTCGCTGCTTGCTACGGCTATCCTGTATGATGACATATCCGACTAATTATAGGTTTGGTAGACACCGGTGAAAAGGTCTTCGAGGAATTTCAGTCCTCCGTGATAACCGGCGTATGAACTGTGAAGCGCTACTTTCTGCTGGAAAGGCGTACTGACGCACACGAAGTTGCCCGAAAGTTTTTTCACAAGCTGCTTTTCAAAGATACTGCCGACGATCAGAGGCGGACCTGCAAAATATTCTTCTTCTATTTGCCTGTGTATCAGGTAGCCGTCGGTTGAGAAGACCGTCTCTGCTTCGATTCCGTAATTAAAATTCCTGAAATAACCGGCGATACGTTCCTGATGTTCGGTCGGCACATTTTCGGTAAGATACTGTTTGTTTGGCATCAATCCGAAGTCGTTAATAAGGAATCGGGCTACGGCGAGCGCCCGCGAAGACGTCGTGACGGTCGAAAACATTTTTGAAGCCGTACGGTTTTCAAAGAATACGCTTACCGAACGTTCGATGTAATAGTAATATTCCTCTTCATGCCTGGCAATGATCGTTTCGACAGGCGCGGGATCAAGACCTGCAAATCGGGCGATAGTCCGCAGGAACACGGAACTTTCGTGAGCGCCGATGGGCAGGACGGGGTAGTGCAGGTATGGCGTCCCGAACACGGTTTCCAGCAGTTTCACATTATCCAACCCAACCCATGTGGAAACCAGCAGGTTGAACTCCGCCAGCGGCGCTTTGTCCAGGTTTTCAACACCCTTGTGTTCGCCGAAGATGACGTTAGGCGTTAATCCGAGTTCACGCACGAGATTTTCAAGCTCGCGAAAGTCGCCCAGCCAGTAGGGGTCGTGCGATGGTACCGGCCCCCAGATGTTTACCAGTCCTTTTATTTTTTCACCTTTCGGCAAACGGGTCAGGTATTGCCTGATAAGGGCGTCGACAACCCATTCGCGTCCCTCATAATTAGTACCTTTAAATCCCGGTGTACTGACGGCTATGACAGGTTTGCCGGCATCCTGAAATTCACTCACGACCTGTTCGATTTATATGGTATTTTGTCTTTGTTTTTGTTATGGGCGCCTCTAAAAACCATGTATCGGCCTGCCATTGTGAAGTCTGAATATACATAGTTCGCCTGCTTGCAAAAGCCTGCACACGAATTGATATACTTCGTATCTTCCGGGAAAAAGGGTAATTGTAGTTGCCTCTTTTTTTGTCGTCTATTTGTCAGCGATTCGGCGTAAAAAAAATAGTTATTGAAAAATAAACGTTACTACTCACCCCCCCTTCTCTCTGATTTATAAGAAATGACCGTACTTGTATTTTCTTCATGTTTATATTAAGCGTATACCTTTTCTACTCGTCTGCGTAGTTTTTTTGCAATAAG
>JAIROL010000190.1 GCA_031257565.1 Tannerella sp.
ATATTTTTGGTCAGTTCCTGCGCCCGTTTGACAGTGATATCCGACTTTGCTTTCTTCAACATCCTTTCCAATTCCAACAATACGGTGTATGCTGTGAAACAAATGCAGATATGACCTTCAGACTTCCTGACCTCTGGGGAAATCAACAGGGCCAAAAAACCCAAAACAATGAAAACCTGTTCTGTTGTATAATAACCGGTCACACCGGCAAACCTTCCGGTATGTTTCAATAAACCGCAAGTCGACAGGGCAGGGATGGTCGGCAGTATTCCTGCATGAGTTAAGTCGAAGCGCTTCTCGAAACAGGGAACGCCGGTCATGCCCGCCCGGGTAGCCAAAATGCGGGCGGATTCGTTCGTGCAGGATTTTCCCATCCCGCATTTTTTCGTCGATAGAAATCTTCTTTTTGTCTATGTTTGAAAAATACCGGTCTATTATAGTTGTGCTTGGATAGCGGTCGTTTGTAGCTTTGTGAAAAAATAAAGAAAAAAATGGTACGCATTAGGTCAATTTTATTTTTTATGATTATCGCCGTTGCTATGAACGCTCAGAGCTATACAAACTTGTGGACGCTGCATGATTGTATTGATTATGCGCTTGAGCATAATATACAGGTAAAGAAAAGTAAGGCGAGTCAACTCTCCGGTAGTGAAGACTTACTACAATCTAAAGCGCAATTATTTCCCTCTCTTTCTGCGGGAACTTCGCATAATTTCACGAATTATCCGTCATCAGGCGCTACGACAAATAACTCTTATAGCGGAAACTACAATGTAAGCGCGAACTGGAATCTGTTCGATGGAGGTCGCCGTTTAAACAATATTAAGCAAAATCAGATACGGCAAAATGTAAACGAATTGTCTGTTCAACAGAGCGAGAATGATATACGCCTTTCTATTATACAGGCATATATGCAGGTTTTATATGCAATGGAATCTGTACGCGCGAACGAAAACACGGTAGACGTCTCAAAAGCGCAACGCGATAGGGGCAAGGAGTTGTTGAAGGCAGGTTCAATATCCAGGGTAGATCTTGCACAGCTGGAAAGTCAGTATAGCTTGGATAAATATCGTTTAGTTACTTCCCAAACAAATCTTGATAATTATTTGTTACAACTGAAACAATTGCTGGAACTCGATATTGCTGAAGAAATAAAGATTGTAATGCCGGATTTGTCGGAAAGCGATATCATGCTGCTCTTACCGGATAAAGAAGCCATCTATAGTACGGCTTTATCTGTAATGCCGGAAATCAGGAGTAGCGAATTAAGCGTAAGCGTGGCGGAACTGGAAATAAAAAAAGCGCGTGCCGGATATATCCCTTCTCTTTCGATGAATGCGGCTATTAGTACAGGGCATATTTCCGGTACGGATATTAACTTTGGGGATCAGATCCGGAATCGTTTCAACGAAAATATCGGTTTGACGCTTAGCGTTCCGATCTATAGTAATCGTGAAAATAAAACTGCGGTCAATAAAGCGCGACTGGCGTCGATTACAAGCGAACTTGAACGGATTAATACGCAAAAGCAATTATTGAAAACAGTCGAAGGCGTTTATCTGGATGCTACATCTGCGCAAAATCAATATCTGGCGGCGGTAGAGCAAGTTAAGTATGCAGAGGAATCGTATAATCTAATAGACGAACAGTTTACGTTGGGGATGAAAAATACGCTGGAACTTCTTACGGCTAAAAATGATTTCCTGAATGCGCAACAAGAGTTGCTTCAGGCAAAATACATGGCGGTGATGAGTATACAACTACTGAATATATATCAAAATAAACCGGTGGATGATATTTGATTAATTAAAAAAATGAGACAATAAAAACAAATATATCATGAGCATAAAAAAAATAATAATTGGAGTCGTTTGCATCCTTGTTGTTGTGTTGGGATATTTTCTGTTAAGCGGAAAATCTAAAAAAGGGAACATGCAACTTGTTATGACAAAAGCCGGTCGTAGTTCGATTGAAAACTCCGTAACGGCGACAGGTACTGTGGAGCCGGTGGTAAAAGTGGAAGTCGGAACGCAGGTATCGGGTATAATCGATAAAATATATGTAGATTTTAACAGCGAGGTTACGAAAGGCCAGTTGCTTGCCGAAATGGATAAAGTTAATCTGCAGGCGGAATTGGCTTCTCAAAATGCACAACTGGCAAGTAGCAAAGCGGAATTTGAATATCAGCAAAGTAATTATGCACGAAGTAAAGCGCTTCATGATAAACAGTTAATAAGTAATACGGATTTTGAAACGGCTACTTACAACTATGAAACTACTAAAAGTAACTATGACCGCGCTAAATCAGATATGACAAAAGTACGCCGGAATTTGGAATATGCCATTATTACGAGTCCGATAGACGGCGTTGTGATAAACCGTGCGGTTGAAGAAGGGCAAACCGTTGCCGCAGGGTTTAGTACCCCGACGCTTTTTACGATTGCCAACGACCTGACGCAGATGCGGGTGATAGCCGATGTGGATGAAGCTGATATAGGACAGGTAGAAGAAGGACAGAATGTGAAATTTCAGGTTGACGCTTATCCCGAAGATGTGTTTGAAGGCAAAGTGACGCAGGTTCGTTTAGAGGCGACGACCACGTCGAATGTAGTCACTTATGAGGTAGTAATCAGCGCTTATAATCCGGATTTGAAGCTAAAACCGGGCCTGACGGCAAACGTCGCGATTTATACGTTGGAACGTCCTAATATCCTGACGGTTGCAAATAAAGCGCTTCGGTTTGTGCCTGATGAAGAAATTCTGAATTCTATGAATATTACGGTAGAGAATCCCTCGGTAGAAGCGTCTGCGGGTAAACGGATCGTATGGCAAAGAAACGGAAACAGCCTCGTTTCTAAAATCATAACGGTCGGCACATCCAGTCTGAGTGTAATTGAAGTCATCGACGGACTGAGCGACGGGGAAGAAGTCGTATTGGAATTATCTTCTAATCCTGTTATTGCGTCAAATGGCTCCGCAGAGAGAAGTCCTTTCATGCCGGGACCTCCGGGAGGAAACCGGAATGGTAAGAAATAAACGATACCTGAAGCCGACTGTTTTGTATGTCGGCATATTATAAAGTTTTGTAAAAAAAGAAGATTATGAAGGAAATTATAAAACTTGAAGATATTACTCGTGATTTTATCGTCGGAGATGAAACTGTTCATGCATTGCGCGGGGCGTCTTTTACAATTTACGAAGGAGAATTTGTTACCATCATGGGAACATCCGGTTCCGGTAAGAGTACGTTACTGAACACGCTTGGTTGCCTTGATACGCCTACTCGTGGCGAGTATTATCTGGACGGAGTTTCGGTGAAGACTATGGGAAAAAACGCGCGCGCTACCCTTCGTAACCGGAAGATTGGATTTGTTTTTCAGAGCTACAACTTGTTGCCGAAAACGACTGCCATTGAAAACGTGGAGCTTCCGCTGATGTATAATCCATCCTATAGCGCGGCCGCAAGAAAAGAAAAAGCGATTCAATCGCTTATTGCCGTGGGACTCGGAGACCATCTAAACCATAAGAGTAATCAGATGTCGGGGGGGCAGATGCAACGTGTGGCAATCGCCAGAGCGTTGGCGAATGATCCGGCGGTGATTCTGGCCGATGAGGCGACGGGTAATCTGGATACCCGGACAAGCTATGATATATTGGCGCTGTTCCAACGTCTTCATACGGAAGGAAGAACGATCATTTTTGTGACGCATAATCCGGAGATTGCCCGGTATAGCAGCCGGAACATATTACTGAAAGATGGGCGTGTGGTGAGCGATGTATCAAACAAAAATATCCTCTCGGTAACGGAATCGCTGGCTAAGTTACCGAAAAATGACGATTAATAAATGACGACAATGAATATAACGGATTTGATAAAGATAGCGCTCAAGGCATTGGCAAATAATAAAATGCGCGGGTTCCTGACCATGCTTGGAATTATTATCGGCGTCGCTTCGGTAATCACGATGCTTGCCATTGGGCAGGGGTCGAAAAAAAGTATACAATCCCAAATCAGTGAAATGGGCTCTAACATGATCATGATACAGCCTGGCGCCGATACGCGCGGAGGCGTCCGGCAAAGCGCTTCAGCCATGGAGACGCTTAAACTTGCCGATTATAAGAGTATTGTTGATGAAACAAGGTTTCTTTCTGCTGTTTCGCCGACTGTGAATAGTAGCGGGCAGCTTATCTACGGAGCTAATAATAAACCTGGTACGGTTTATGGGGTAAATCAGGATTATCTGGAAATACGTCGTTATAGCATTGACGATGGCGATATGTTTACAGAACAGGATATCGCTTCTGCGGCGAAAGTCTGCGTAGTAGGAAAGACAGTTGTGGACGAGCTGTTTACAAACGGAGAAACTCCGGTCGGGAAAGTGATACGTTTTAATAAGATCCCATTCCGGATAATTGGCGTTTTGACCGGTAAAGGATACAACAGCATGGGTATGGATCAGGACGATGTTGTGTTGGCTCCGTATACGACTATTCAGAAACGAGCGCTTGCCATTACTCATATACAGGGAATTAGCGCTTCGGCGTTGAAAGAAGAATATACGGATCAGGCAATTGAAGAGATATCAGAAATACTACGCCGCAATCACAAGTTAAAACCAACTGATAGTGA
This sequence comes from Tannerella sp., assembly GCA_031257565.1. Lineage (GTDB taxonomy): Bacteria > Bacteroidota > Bacteroidia > Bacteroidales > Tannerellaceae > Tannerella. Next base: position 4,631 of record JAIROL010000190.1, read on the forward strand.
TGATTATACAATCCGTTCGATGCAGGAGTTGAGTTCGATGATGACGACGACAACGGATTTGATGACGGTTTTGCTTGCGGCTGTGGCTGGTATTTCACTACTTGTAGGAGGAATTGGTATCATGAATATCATGTATGTTTCGGTTACGGAGCGTACACGTGAAATCGGTTTACGGATGAGTATCGGAGCGAAAGGAATGGATATTCTGGCACAGTTTCTTATCGAGTCTATTCTGATCAGCGTTACCGGAGGCTTGATTGGGGTGATATTCGGAGTCGGGGCGGCGTTGGCAGTGAATATAATGGCCCGTTTCCCTATATATATTCAACCTTGGAGCGTTTTCCTTTCATTTGCCGTATGTACGATAACGGGAGTTTTCTTCGGATGGTATCCGGCAAAGAAAGCGGCGCAGTTAGACCCGATAGAAGCTATTCGTTATGAATAATTACTATCTTTACGCCAAATATTTATATGTTGCTATTGTAATATGATGAGTGCAAAAAAAACAGGAAGAAAAGAAATATCGCTTATGTCCGGTATGCCTAAGCGCATGAAATGGCTAATATATGCAATACTTTGGATCGTTTTACTGGCTTTCCCGTTTTTTATATCAGGAAGAAATACCGGTTCAGTCGGCTGGTTCGGTTATTTGCGTTTCCTGACAATGCTTTCCGGCATTGCGATAGTTTTTTATGTAAATTATTTATATCTGGTTAAACGCTTTTTGTTTTCAAGGCAAATCTGGCAATATATAGTTGTCAATCTGTTGTTATTTACTGCGCTGACTATCATTACACATTTTATAATGGGAATCATTATGCAGGAAGAAAACATGAGGCCGCCGCATCATTCTGAAGAAGGGTTTTTTATCCGGTTTGTATTATTTGATTATGTCAAGTTCCTGTTTATTGCAGCGCTTAGCGTGGCGCTGAAAATGACAAATAGCTGGTATAAAGCCGAAGCGGAGCGGAAAGATCTTGAAAAAACACGTAGTGAGGCGGAGCTGCAAAATCTTAAAAGCCAGCTGAATCCGCACTTTTTATTTAATACGCTGAACAATATCTATAGTTTAATTGCCATAAATCAGGATCGTGCGCAGGAAGCAATACATGAGCTTAGCCGGCTTCTTCGCTATATGTTGTATGACAGCAGTTATCAGTTTGTTACACTGGAAAAAGATCTGGATTTTGTTTGTAATTATATCGAGCTGATGAGGATTCGTTTGCCTGAACACGCAGAACTGAGGACGGATATACAAAGGCAGTCTCCTGATATCCGGATAGCTCCCTTGCTGTTTATTTCTATTATTGAAAATGCTTTTAAGCATGGAGTAAGTAACAATAAGCCTTGTTTTATTGATATCCGGATTGTTGCAGAGCAAAAACAGATCAGATGTTCAATTCGAAACAGCTATTTCCCCAAGGATGAACAGGATAAAAGCGGCTCCGGTATTGGCATTGTAAATCTACAGAAACGCCTGGAGTTGCTATATCCGGATACTCATGAATTTGTGTGCGAGCATAACGGCGATGTTTTTCGTAGCGAATTATTAATAACTTTATCCTGAACAGACCATGATCCTGACTTGTATAATTATTGATGACGAGCCTCTGGCTGTTCGTTTACTGGAATCGTATGTAAACAAAACCCCGTTCCTGGAGCTTAAGAGTACATATAATAGCGCGATTGATGCGCTTTCAAACATAAATAATAATCCTGTGGACTTACTTTTTCTTGATATTCAGATGCCTGAACTCAACGGAATGGAGTTTTCACGTATGTTACCGGAACATGTGCGCGTAATTTTTACGACGGCTTTCGAACAATACGCGCTTGATAGTTACAAAGTAAATGCGCTTGATTATTTGCTGAAACCGATTAGCTATCCGGACTTTCTGAAATCTTCGCAAAAGGCGCTACAATGGTATGAAATCCTGAAAAAAACAAATATAACAGACCCTTCTGTAAAGACCGCAGAGCCGGAAAGTATTTTTATAAAAGCCGATAGAAAACGGATACGGATAGATATGGACCGTATTCTTTATGTTGAAGGGTTGAAAGATTACGTGAAGATATATGTTGAAGGAGAGCTACATCCGATTCTTTCGCTGATGACAATGAAAACAATGGAAGAGCTGTTGCCGGAGAATCGTTTTGTCCGTGTGCACCGTTCTTTTATAGTGCAACCCGAAAAAATCAGAGTGATAGAGCGAAACCGTATTGTGTTTGGAAAAGAATATATTCCGATATCCGATAGTTATAAGGATAAATTTACTGAATTTCTCTCCCGCCGTTCATTATTTACAGAAAAAGGGTAGAAGCTATTATTTTTTGATGTTTGATAGAAATGTCTTGAAATAAAAACCGGGAATACAAATGTTTTTGTTTTTTATTTTGTATTCCTCTTTACTTATGCTACCTTTAATCCCTAAAATTGAAAATAGGCGGCGTTTCGGCAATAAAAATAAGCAAGACTTATTTTGTATTGCTCTCAACTTGTGCTATCTTTGTCAAATGTTTTTTAAGGATGTAATAGGACAAGACGAACTGAAAAAGCAGTTGACGGAAACGGTGCGGAAAGGACTGGTCCCTCATGCGCGACTTTTTTGCGGAGAGGAGGGTACCGGGGCTTTTCAGCTTGCTCTTGCGTATGCGCGTTATTTGAATTGTACGGACCGTAGCGATCATGATTCCTGTGGAAAATGCCCTTCCTGCATTAAATATAATGAATGGGCGCATCCTGATTTGCATTTTGTATTTCCGATGGTTTCTAATAAGAGCGCCAAGAAAGAAGTTTGTGACGACTATTTATCCGAATGGCGTGAATTTCTTAAAAAGCAGGTTACGCAACATTCGTATTTCAATATTGATACATGGCTTAGGCTTGCTCAAATGGGCGTTGAAAATAAACAGGCGATTATATATGCGGCAGAAAGCGATAAGATCATTCATAAAATGAATTTGAGAATCTATGAAGCGGCTTATCGTATTTTGTTTGTTTGGGCGCCTGACAGAATGAATGATGCGTGTGCGAATAAACTCTTGAAAATTATAGAGGAACCTCCGGCTAATACGTCTATCCTTATGGTAACGGACCGCCCGGATAGGGTATTGGGTACGATTGCTTCCCGTTCACAGCTTGTGCAGGTGCGTCCGATACAACCGGAAATAATAACGGGCGTATTGGAAAAACTGTGGGGAATACAGGAAGCAGACGCCCGACAGATTGCTCATTTGTCAGGAGGTAATTATTTCAAAGCGACAGAGTATCTTTCTATTGATAATGATGACGCTTATTTTCTGGAGCAGTTCAAGACCATTATGCGGAATGGGTGGACACGGAATGTTGTGGCCATGAAATCATTTTCGGAAGAAATGGCTTCTATGGGACGTGAAAAGCAAAAGAGCTTCCTGAGCTTTTGCCAGCGGCAGATACGGGAAAACTTTATAAATTGTTTGCACGAGCCATCCCTGAATTATATGAGTAAGGAGGAAGCCGATTTTGCCAAAAACTTTTCTCCGTATGTAAATGAACGCAATGTGATGGATATGATGGAAGAATTATCTCTTGCAGAAAGACATGTTTCTCGGAATGTTAATTCGAAGATGGTCTTTTTTGATTTGTCGATGCGTATCATTGTTTTGGTAAAACGATAAGTCCTGTTTTGCGTTTAATGCCGGCCTTTTGCCTGAAACCAGTTTCTTATTCATTGATTCACAATTTCTTGCGTAACGTTGATTAGCTCTATACCACACCGATGTAATCTTATCTTCTTCCCAATATTTTATCAATAAAAAAAATTGTATGCACATTACAACAGTGATGGATAAAGCACATCGTCTTACCGAACTATCTGACCATCATACGACAATAAAGGGTATCAAACACGGAAAATTAGAAAACATCGGTGTGATTTTCCGCGAGAATGACCAAAAACGGGTAGTGTCGTAAACCGTATGATTAGTATTGAATAAAATTTATACTATCTTTGCATGTTTTTTTAAATAGGATAAGATATGGAAATAGTAGCAAGCGGAATACGTCCGACAGGTAATTTGCATCTTGGCAACTACTTTGGCGCGGTAAAGAGTTTTTTGAAGATGCAATACGAATACGATTGTTTTTTCTTTATTGCCGACTGGCATTCCCTTACAACGCATCCGAATCCGGTTAATCTGCGTCAGAGCGTAAAAACGATCCTGGCCGAGTACCTTGCTTGCGGATTGGATCCTGAAAGAGCAACAATATATGTACAAAGCGACGTAAGGGAAGTCGCAGAACTTTATCTTTATCTGAATATGAATGCTTATCTCGGCGAACTGGAGCGTGTAACAACTTTTAAGGAGAAAGTACGTTCCCAGCCGGATAATGTGAATGCGGGTCTTCTTACTTATCCTACCTTAATGGCTTCGGATATTATTATTCACAGGGCGGTTAAGGTACCCGTCGGGAAGGATCAGGAACAGAATATGGAAATGGCCCGTAAATTCGCGCGTCGTTTTAACAATATTTATAACACTGAGTTTTTCCCTGAACCGGCGTCTTTTCATTTATCGGACAAAGCGGTAAAAGTTCCGGGACTTGACGGTTCCGGTAAGATGGGTAAAAGCGAAGGTAATGCAATCTATCTTGTGGATGATGAAAAAACAATCCGTAAGAAGGTTATGCGTGCAGTTACCGATTCCGGACCTACGGAGACTGATAGCGATAAACCGGAGGCTATACAGAATCTTTTTACAATGATGGAAATTGTTTCCGGAAAAGATACTTATGACTATTTTAATGAGAAATACAACGCTTGTGAAATTCGCTATGGCGATATGAAAAAACAACTTGCAACAGATATCAACGCATTTTGCGCCCCTGTAAGAGAACGGATAAACGAGATTATTGCCGATGAAGGGTATCTGGATAAAGTCGTGCGGGAGGGGGCCGAAAAAGCGTCGGCCAGCGCGGCCAAAACGCTGAATGAAGTGCGCCGGATAATCGGATTTAAACCTTACTGACAAGAAACATAATATATCCTTAAATCCGCAAATAATTTTTTAATATAACAGTATAGTTTTGGCAATCAAAACTATACTGCGTCAATTATTTTCACTATCTTTGTACCAACTTTAAAGCGATAAAACGATGATGACAACAAGAAGATTGCCGGTCGGCGTACAGGATTTCGAAGATTTAAGAACAACTAATTGTGTATATGTGGACAAAACAGAGTATATTTACCGATTGATAACCATGGGAAAACCCTATTTTCTCGGACGTCCGCGTCGCTTCGGGAAAAGTCTTTTTCTGTCCACGCTCAAAGCGTATTTTCTCGGGAAAAAAGAGCTTTTCGATGGTTTGGCGATTGCCGAATTAGAGAAAGACTGGATAGAATATCCGGTTATTTATATTGATTTTAATGTGGGAATTATTATTGATAATGCTTCCCTGAACAACCGGTTAGA
>JAIROL010000247.1 GCA_031257565.1 Tannerella sp.
TGTAATTTCTTTATTGACGGAAATAATCGTATCCGCCTGCAGGGCGCTTATATGGATTTTAGGTTTATGCTTCAAGCCGGAAGGCATGCCCCATACCGACAGACCAAACACGTAAGAACTTCCTGACGAATAGGGCCTTTGAGGCGTAATATCAAACGTTAGCATATTAAAAACACGTTCCGGTTTAAAAATATGGCTGCGGTTATAAATCCATATATCTATCGAATCTTTGGCCGACACGTCGCCGGACAGAGGATTCGGTTTGATATCGCCCATCGCTGCTATGTTTTCATTTATATCTCCGAGAACGAGTTTATATATGCGCATATATAAATCCATGTTTTCGCCATACCAGATCAGTGATGAATCATACTCTGCCTGTGCGATATGATGTTTAGTAAAAACGGCATTGTAGACAACCTGCCTTTCGTCGCTTGTTCTGTATGACTCATTATTTGTTTCAACAATAGCCTCCGCTATCTGCATGTCATACAACACAGCTCTCATCTTTTTTTCGGAAATGATATGTTTGGGAACCCGACTACAGGAAGCTGCTACGCAGATTAACATCAAAATGCTATATATACGTAATCTATTCGTCATTCGTCTTCTTTTCTTTCGCTAAACTGGCAAATAAAGAATGTTTGTAAAATATAAGCAAGATAAAAGCGCTCACGCAAATAGCAGAATCTGCTATATTAAAAATAGGCCTGAAAAAGACAAACTCTTGCCCCCCCCATACCGGCATCCAGGACGGCCATATTGTTCTTATAAGGGGGAAATATAGCATGTCGACAACCTTTCCGTTAAGAAAAGTCGAATACCCTTCATCAGGCATAAATGAAGCGACCTGCCCATAACTATGGTCAAACAGCATACCGTAAAACGCGCAATCAATTATATTTCCAAGCGCGCCGGCAAGTATAAACGATAAACAAAGAATATACCCGAACTTGAATGTTCCCCGTTTGATCAGCTTAACGATCATCACACAGAACCAACTGACTACTATCACCCTGAATATAGTAAGAATATAGGTATCGACAAGCTCGATGCCAAATGCCATGCCGGGATTTTCCACAAAAAAAATTTTAAACCACGAAAAGACTTCTATCATTTCATGCAGTTGCATATGCGTTTTCACCCAAACCTTCGAAGATTGGTCACAAACCAGCAACAGTAGAACGGCCAGAAGCGCTCCCCATAATTGTTTGAGTTGTACTTTATTTAACGCCACTTTCCTTCGCTTCGATACTTAATGTTGCATGAGGTACGGCACGTAAGCGTTCTTTCGGTATAAGCTTACCTGTTTCACGACATATACCGTAAGTCTTATTCTCTATACGAACAAGCGCCGCCTGCAAATTCTGAATAAATTTCATCTGGCGTTGCGCCAAACGTCCCGATTCTTCTTTTGACAGCGTTGTCGCTCCTTCTTCTAGCACTTTGAATGTAGGAGACGTATCCGACACGTCATTCCCTTCGGCGTTAGTCACGCCGTCGCGCAATTGTTCATAATCACGCCTGGCTTTTTCCAATTTATCCATTATAATAGCGCGAAATTCCTCCAGTTCCTCGTCCGAATATCTTGTTTTTTCTGCCATAAAACTAATTTTTAATAAGTTAGCACGTATATATATTTTTTTACCACTTCAAATATACTATTATTTTTAATATATCGCTAATATAGCAATTTTTATTTATCAAACTTTTCCGATCTTCACCCACAATCTGAAGTCGTCAAAATCCAACTCTGTCCCGTCACTCTGACTGTCGGCAATCTCAAGAGATTCCGCGAGAACCTGCTTCTTTATATAATCAGCATACTCTTTTACGGCTTCATCCATTTCTTCGGAAGAAGAGATCGTTATATCTATTTTATCCGTTATTTCAAGACCCGCGTTCTTGCGTAAATTCTGTATACGATTCACTAATTCGCGCGCCAACCCTTCCTTACGCAAATTATCTGTTACGGTAATATCCAGCGCAATAGTAAGACTGCCTTCGTTCGCGACAAGCCATCCCGGTATATCTTCGGATACAATCTCAACATCGTCTGTCGTAACTTCGCACGCTTGCCCTTCCAGATGAAACAGGAACTTACGATTTTGTTCAAACAAAGCAATATCACTCTGCGTCATCTCCTGTATCGCCGCAGCCAGTCGCTTCATCACTTTACCATAACGCGGGCCTAATTTTTTGAAATCCGGCTTTATTTTTTTTACTATTAGACCCGAAGCGCTGTCCACAAAACTCAGTTCTTTCACGTTTACTTCATTCAGAACGAGTTTTTTTACGGCTTCTATATTCGCCTTTTGTTCGTCATTAAGAGCCGGTACCATAATTGTTTGCAACGGCTGACGAACTTTTATGTTAACCTTACGACGCAAAGCCAGCGCCATGGATGATATATTCTGGGCCATCTGCATTTGCTCTTCCAGAACCTTGTTTATTACCGCCTCATCGCAAACCGGAAAGTCGGAAAGGTGAACTGATTCCGCCTTATCACGCCCCGTAACCGAAACCAGATCGGTAAACAATTGATCGGAGTAGAACGGCGATATAGGCGCCATTAATTTGCTGACCGTTTCCAAACAGGTATAAAGCGTTTGATACGCAGACGCTTTATCGGTAGTCATACCTCCTCTCCAGAAACGACGACGATTCAAGCGTACATACCAGTTGCTCAGATGATCATTTACAAAATCAGAAATAGCGCGTCCCGCGCGCGTAGGCTCGTACATGTTATAATACTCGTCAACCTCTTTTATTAACGAATTAAGAAGGGACAGTATCCAACGGTCTATCTCCGGACGCTCATTCGCTGCTACATCCGGTTCGTCGCCTGTAAATCCGTCGACATTGGCATACAATGAGAAAAAGGAATATGTATTATACAACGTTCCGAAAAACTTTCTGCGCACTTCTTCTATTCCGTCGATATCAAATTTGATATTATCCCACGGAGACGCATTTGTTATCATATACCATCTTAAAGGATCCGAGCCATATTTTTCTATTGTATCAAACGGATCGATACCATTACCAAGACGTTTGGACATCTTATTGCCGTTTTTATCCAAAACAAGTCCGTTTGAAATCACGTTTTTGAAAGCCACGCTATCAAAAACCATCGCGCCTAACGCATGCAGGGTGAAAAACCATCCGCGCGTCTGGTCGACCCCCTCGGCGATAAAGTCTGACGGATAAACGTCGCGTTTATCAAAAATTTCTTTATTCTCAAATGGATAATGTATCTGAGCATAAGGCATAGCTCCCGAATCAAACCACACGTCAATAATATCCGTTTCCCGCTTCATTGGTTTTCCGCCGTCGGAAACAAGAACAATATCATCCACATAAGGACGGTGCAGATCTATTTTATCATAATTACCATCCGAATAATCTCCCGGTATAAACCCCGACTCTTTATACGGATTGCCGGTCATCAGCCCTGCAGCTACCGACTTTTCAATTTCATTGTACAACTCTTCTACCGAACCAATACATTTTTCATCTGCGCCATCATCCGTGCGCCAGATTGGAAGAGGCGTTCCCCAGTACCGGCTACGGCTTAGATTCCAATCCTGAAGATTTTCAAGCCATTTCCCGAAACGGCCTGTACCTGTGCTTTGCGGCTTCCAGTTTATCGTATTATTAAGTTCTATCATTCGCTCACGACAGGCCGTCGTCTTTATAAACCAACTGTCCAACGGATAGTAAAGGATTGGTTTGTCCGTACGCCAACAGTGAGGATAATTATGTACCCGTTTCTCTATTTTGAATGCAAGCCCCTGTTGTTTCAGCATGACAGATATATCTATATCGAGCGTTTCATCCTTACCTTCAGGTTGCGGATCGTACTCATTCTTCACAAAACGTCCCGAAAACGCATTATACAAATCTACATTCACATTTTCCACGACATACGCTTCATCCAGATCTTCCAGACGATAGAAACGCCCTTTCAAATCGACTGCAGGACGAAGATTTCCGGCTTTATCAATCAACTGTACAGGCGGAATATTAAAATTTATAGCCACACGCGCATCGTCCGCGCCGAATGTCGGAGCAATATGTACAATACCTGTTCCGTCTTCTGTCGTAACATAATCGCCGGATATCACGCGAAATGCGCCATCGCCCGGATTAAACCATGGTATAAGCTGTTCGTATTCCATTCCGACAAGATCGCTGCCATTATATTCGGCAACGACTTCACAGGGGACTGTTTTATCGCCTTGTTTATAATTTTCCAGAGCCATCCCCTCGGCTTTCGAATTGAAATAAGCCGGCACAAGATCTTTAGCCAGTACAATTGTAATCGGCGCTCCACTATAAAGATTGTAAGTCCGAACGGCAACATATCGTATATTCGGACCCACGCACAATGCCGTATTAGAAGGCAAAGTCCATGGCGTAGTCGTCCATGCTATAAAATAAGGAGTCCCCCATCCCGTCATTCCCGGCTTAGGATTCTTCATTTTAAAAAGAGCCGTTACCGTAGTATCCTTCACATCGCGATAGCATCCGGGCTGATTAAGTTCATGCGTGCTTAACCCTGTTCCGGCAGCAGGAGAATAAGGCTGAATCGTATATCCTTTATACAACAGATTCTTTTTATAAAGTTCCTTCAGCAGATACCAAAGGGTTTCGATATAACGATTATCACATGTCACATACGGATGTTCCATGTCTACCCAGTATCCCATACGCCGTGTGAGGTCCTCCCATTCTTCGGTAAACTTCATCACATCCTTACGACAAGCTTTGTTGTATTCGGCAACTGATATCTTTTTACCGATATCTTCTTTCGTTATACCCAGTTCTTTTTCCACCCCAAGTTCAACAGGCAATCCGTGCGTATCCCATCCCGCCTTACGGTTCACCTGAAAGCCTTTCATTGTTTTATAACGGCAAAATATATCTTTTATAGAGCGAGCAATCACATGATGAATACCAGGCATCCCGTTTGCAGATGGAGGACCTTCGTAAAAAATAAACGAAGGGGCGCCTTCACGAATATTCAAACTCCTATGGAAGATATCTCCTTCATCCCATTTCTTCAGCCCTTTCTTATTGACTTCCGACAAATCAAATGCGTTATATTCAGTAAACCGATTACTCATAATTTTATCCCCTGTTAAAAAATTGCCGCAAAGATAATCTTTTTTTACCGAACTGGAAAATGAATGCATACAATACAGCAATTCGGCAATTAAAAAAGAATCCATAAATTATTCGCACCTGTCCATAAAAAGATAAAGCAATCCTGTTCATGTGTTATCACACGAATGTGGATTTATCTTTTTTAACATGTTT
>JAIROL010000270.1 GCA_031257565.1 Tannerella sp.
TGAGAGGTCTATATCCTTGCGGAGAAGGCGCAGGTTATGCCGGAGGTATTGTTTCTGCCGCAATCGATGGAGAACTTTGCGCAGAACGCGTGTCGGAAAAACTGCTTTTTAAATAGTTAAGTTTCCCACTTGTTTGAGAGTCCCATCAAAAGGACTATGTTTGATTTGAGTTATTGTCAAACTCATGATTCTCAGTATGGTTTATTGAGTTTTGTACAAGAAAGGCGGGAGTTGGTACAAAAACTCCTGCCCTTTTGTGAAAAAAAGAGTAAATTATTTGCTTAGTTTAAATAAAAGAGTTTTCTTTGCATTGATAAAATTATTGTTCAACATTTAAAATATTCGCCTATAGCATACACATTACTTCGAACCAATAAATTAAAGTAATGAAAAATTTGAAATCTATGACCGATGAAGCATTGGTCGATTTGTATGCATATGGAAATAATTCCGCATTTGATGTTTTGTTGAACCGATATAAAAAAAGCATTCATTCCTATATCTTTTATATCGTTCGTAATCAGGATCTTACTGAAGATATTTTTCAGGAAACATTTTTGAAGGTTATCATGACGATCAAGCAGGGCCGTTATACGGATAATGGTAAGTTTAAGGCATGGATCACCCGTATAGCTCATAATCTTATTATTGATAATTTCCGTCAGGGACGTAATGAAAATACGATCTCTAATGACGAAGTGGAAGTTGATCTTCTGAATGATATGAGACTATGTGATTCAAATATAGAAGATGATATGGTTCAAGAGCAGGTTTTTTCGGATATTAAGAAGCTCGTAAAACATCTTCCGGATAATCAGCGCGAGGTTCTCGAAATGCGTTATTATCAGGACATGAGTTTTAAAGAAATTGCAGATGTTACAGGAGTTAGTATAAATACGGCGCTGGGACGTATGCGTTATGCGATTCTGAATATGCGGCGTATGGCTGATGAAAACCGCATAGAGTTGTCGCTCACGTAATTTTTTTTAAAAATATACTCTCGTACGCAATAATATGTTGTCCGGGACGTTTTTATAGTACAAACATATAAAAACGATATTGCCTATGACGCATGTTACGCCTGTAGTTTCAGTTTCTGAAAAAAATAAAATGAAAAAAGAAATCTCCGGTCCGCGTGCCGAAACATTGATGATTATTCGTCAGTTTGCACGGATTTATGAATTTGAACCGGAGCGGAAGCAAAAAGGAAGAAAATCTTTGGTGAATTAATCTGGAAAAAAGAGGTGTAGAAATGCGCCTCTTTTTTTTCCTCCCTTTTTCCAATGCGAGTATGCGTTTGTCGAGTTCCAACATAGTTCCATGATTTTTTCAAGAGGGTAGAATATCTCCGGATATGTGGCGTATATTTTTTGTAAACATACCAAATAATTTATAATAAAACTTGTACATTTGCAGGAATAAAAATGAGTAAGTCGAAATGAAAAGTCATAAAGTAGCTCCTTCGCTTTTATCTGCGGATTTTCTGTGTTTGCGGCAGGAAGTAGAAATGGTAAACGAAAGTGAAGCAGATTGGTTGCATCTTGATATAATGGATGGCGTGTTTGTGCCGAATCTATCATTTGGTTTTCCCGTGATAGAAGCTGTTCATACCATAAGTGAAAAGCCTATGGATGTTCATCTGATGATTGTTGAGCCTCAGAAATTTATAAAGGAAGTCGCTGGTGCGGGAACTTATTTAATGAATGTTCATTATGAAGCCTGCACCCATTTGCACCGGACAATACATGCGATAAAGGATGCGGGGATGAAAGCCGGCGTTACCCTGAATCCGCATACCCCGATAGAATTGCTTGAAGATATAATTGCCGATGTTGATATGGTTTTACTGATGTCGGTTAATCCGGGATTTGGCGCTCAGAAATTTATAGAGCGCTCGGTGGAAAAAACGGCCCGATTGAAGCGGCTGATCTTGTCGAAAGGGCTTGATACTCTTATCGAAGTCGACGGAGGAGTTAATCTTGAAACGGGAAAGCGTTTAATACAGGCGGGCGCAGATGTTCTTGTCGCGGGTAATTTTGTATTCAAAGCCCGAAATCCTATTGAAACAATAAAAGATTTGAAAATGATAACTCCTTGATGTATAGCGCAGGGTCGGTCATCGATGAAATACGGAAGCGGCCTTTATTAAGGCCGCTCTTTTTTTGGATAGTTGGAATACTTTTACAAATCTGTTTTCCGCTGCAGCTCGCTTCGCTTGCGATTCTTTTAATTATTATGATAGCCCTCGTATTGTCGTTTGTTTTACATCCACAGAATAATGAGACGCTTTCATATCATAATCGTTGGGTTTGGGGCGTTGTGTTTGCATGCATCGTAGTTTTTCTTGCTATACAGATGACGGGTTTGGCTGAGCAGCGTTTAAATAATCCGCAGGGACCGGGCTTTCTGTTCCGTGAGGCTCATAACATGCAGTCGCGGATGGTAGAAAAATTGGGTTTGCTGCAATTACCGGATGCGGGTAAATCCGTATTGGCTACAATCACGGTAAATTACAGAAAGGCTATGACCCGGGAGTTACGTAATCAGTTTTCTATCACAGGCGTTTCTCATCTCCTGGCAGTGAGCGGTTTCCATGTCGGAATTGTTTGCGCTTTTGTAAATGCCGCATTGTCGTTTTTTCCCCGGAGAGGATTCGTTGTACATTGGATGAAGTATCTTGCGACGATGCTTTGCGTATGGGCCTTTACTTACATAACCGGACTTACGACTGCTGCTGTTCGCGCTGCCGTTATGTTGACAATTTATATGACCGGCAGAGTATTGAAGCGTGATCCCGATAAATATAATACGCTGGCAGGAGCTGCATTTTGTATGCTTGTTTATAACCCTTTTTATTTATTTGACGTCGGCTTTCAGTTAAGTTTTGTCGCTGTGTTTTTTATCCTGTATCTCCAGCCCCGTTTAAATAGATTGATCGAAATACGGAACCCTGTTATAGCTACTCCCTGGAATGTGTTAACTGTAACTATTGCCGCGCAGATTGGTTCCGGTTTTCTCTGTTTCTTCTATTTCGGACAGAGTTCTATGGTCTTTTTATTCACAAATTTATTTTTATCTCTTTTGGCGACGATTCTTATTCCTGCAACCTTGCTTTGGATGATCATGCCGGTATGGACGCCGGGTATGGATCTGCTGCGTTCGGTAGTCGAAACGATGACCCGCTGTCTGATGTGGATTGTTGATCGCTTTTCCTCAATACCCGGCGCGACGCTGTCGGTTCGTTTCGACTTCTTTACGCTTGTGTTTTCATATCTGTGCCTGACCTTTATTCTTGTATATTTTCGTTTACGGCATTATTGGATGTTGTTTGCCTCGCTTGCGACATTATTACTTATGCTTTGTTGGCATTTAGTGTAATTATTTGTTTTTAAGGTCGGAGGCGCCTGATAGGTGCGCGCTTATAATCCTGGCGGAGCCTTTGTAGAGAACATCGGAAGAACCGCTGGCATTTACGCTTAATTCTTCATTGCATGTAACCTGTATATCCGAAGAACCGGATGCGTTACAAAGCAACTTTTCTACAATAAAATCATATCCCTTAAAATCGCTGCTCCCCGACATTGATATATCGCAAATATCCGCTTTTCCGCTGATGATACAGTCGGAACTGCCTGAGCACTTTATATTGCAGGTTGCAGCTTCTATGTTTCCTTTGAAATCGGAACTTCCGCTAAAATTGAGTTCGCATTTTTCTGCTTTTATGTTTCCTTTGAAATCAGAACTGCCTTTGCAGGAAATGGACATATTATCAGAAACAACGCATCCTTCGGTAGTAACATCCGATGAACCGGAAGCCATAATTTTATTAATGCGTCCGTTATTGGGTATTATAACTTTTAATCCCAATTTGGTAGAGTATCCGTATCCGCTTTTGAAATGCGTATTTAATACGCCGTCTTTTACATAAATTTCTATAGAATCGATCAGATTTTCATCTCCGGAGACTTTAACCGGAGCGCCTGCTATATCCGCAATTATTACATCAACGGAACCCCTTGCATGAATAGCGTTGAACTCCATGTTTCCGCGTTCTTTCTCCCGTAAAACGCCGTTTCCCCTCAGACTTTTACCAATACCGCCGTTAATAATAACATTTCCACATGCAGTCATACAGATTATTATACTGCAGACAATCATAAAAGTTAAAGCTGTCTTTTTCATATTTGTATAATTTAGTAGTGTTATTAAATCTTTTGTAAATATGACGAATAATATCGGAAAAAGTTACAATCTTATTGATTTTTTACTCAATGATCGTAGTCCACCTGAATACGTCAGGTTCATCTCCATATTGGATAGCGCGTAGCTTATTGTATAGCTTTTCGCAAACAGGCCCGGCTTTGCCGTCTTTTGCAAAAGTATAGCGCTTGTTTTCATCGAGGTCGTCTATCTGCGATATCGGAGTGACGACAGCTGCCGTCCCACATTCGGCCGCTTCCTCGAACGTTTCTAACTCTTCCAGTGGTACGGGACGACGTTCGACGGTCATTCCTAATGTTTTGGCCAATTCTATAAGGCTTTTATTTGTTATGGATGGTAGAATAGAGTCTGAAGCCGGCGTTATATAAGTATTACCTTTAATGCCGAAGAAGTTTGCGGGGCCGCATTCGTCAATGTATTTTTTTTCTTTTGGATCCAGGTAAAGAACTGCGGCATAACCTCCGGACTGGGCCTTTTGTCCGGCAACAAGGCTTGCCGCATAGTTGCCGCCTGCTTTTATTGTTCCGGTACCTTTGGGAGCGGCGCGGTCATAGTCGCGCATGATACATACTTTGGCCGGTTTGAACCCTTCTTTGAAATAGGGTCCTACCGGAGTAACAAATACGACAAACATATATTCGCTTGCCGGCTTTACTCCAACTTGTGCTCCCGTTCCGATTAAAAGGGGACGTATATATAATGAAGAACCACTTTCATAAGGAGGAATAAAGCGTTGGTTAAGTAAGATTACCTTACGTACTGCATTTTCAAATTTCTCAACAGGAAATTCCGCCATCATGATACCGCGACTTGACGCCTGGAGACGTTTTGCATTTTCATCCATCCGGAA
The DNA here is from genome assembly GCA_031257565.1 of Tannerella sp. GTDB lineage: Bacteria > Bacteroidota > Bacteroidia > Bacteroidales > Tannerellaceae > Tannerella. The sequence goes on from JAIROL010000270.1 coordinate 5,072, forward strand.
CACGCGTATTTTGCCGTCTTTTCCACGAAAAGCTTTCAAGCCTTCAAATGCTTCTTGTCCGTAATGGAGACATGTTGCAGCAATATGTATATTTAAAATTTCGGAAGAAGAAACTTCCGGTTCCCCCCATCTACCGTCTTTATAACAACATCTTACATTATAATCGGTTTTCATATAACCGAAAGGCAAATCAGACCATTTTATATTTTCCATATCTCAGTAGTATTATCTATTATTTACGTTTTTTTTCAAGCCCACAAATGTAAGAGTTTTTTTGATATGATGCTACATAATTATTTGTTTTTTGTACCTTTGCAAGACAATTCTTCAGGATATGGTTTTAATTTATTGGGAAGTAATAATCCGGGAATTTATTAATGCAGTAAAATATTAATGGAATGAAAAAAGTGATTGATCATATAAAGGAAAGTAAGTCGACGGCATTTTCTTTTGAAATACTACCTCCGCTTAAGGGTAATAATATCAACAGAATATATCATATAATAGACAAGCTGAGAGAGTTTAACCCTAAATATATCAATATAACTTCACATCATAGCGAATATATTGACATAGAGGAGCCGGATGGTACGATACGAAGGGTAAATATCCGTCGCCGTCCGGGTTCTGTAGCTATTGCTTCGACCATACAAAATAAATATGGAATTACGGCTGTACCGCATGTAATATGCAAAGGTTTTACAAAGGAAGAGACGGAATATGCGCTGATAGATCTTAACTTTTTAGGAGTATATGACCTGTTGCTTTTGCGCGGGGATGAAAAAAAACTTCCGGGAAATGCGGATAAGTCGTTATATCATAATTATGCCGCCGATTTGCAAAAACAGGTTAATGATTTTAATAAAGGAATAGCATTGGACGGTTCTGCTTTTGAAGGAATTGATACTCCGTTTTCTTACGGGATGGCTTGTTATCCGGAAAAACATGAGGAAGCGCCTAATCCGGAATCGGATATCTTTTACGCAAAAGAGAAAGTAAAAAACGGAGCCGATTATCTGGTCACTCAAATGTTTTTTGATAATTCCAAATATTATGCATTTGTAGAAAAAATGCGTGCGGAAGGCGTTACTGTTCCGATTATTCCGGGTATTAAGCCTATCGTATTAATGAATCAGCTGACAGCGCTACCTAAAATATTCCGTTCCGAAATACCGGAAGCGCTTGCCACGGAGTTGCGTAAATGCAAAACGGACGATGAAGCAAAAGAGGTTGGCGTAGAGTGGTGTATAGGACAATGTAAAGATCTTATATTACACGGAGTTCCGAGTATCCATTTTTATACGCTGATGGCTACGGATAGCGTTTCCAGAATAGCGAAAGAAATATATTGACAACTGTGCCGGGAACGCTTAATTTTCAGGCATATAAGCAATTATATCAAAGCTGAACTTCACGATTTCAGACAATTATCATTCCGTGTTTATTTTGTTGTTTTAAAAACGCAAATAAAGCGTATTCGGAATTGACGGGTGACGACGTGGTCAGCATTGACGCCATAGACTGTGTTTTAGCGGAGCATTACGGTTTCACGGAAGAGGAGTTGGATTTCATCATCAACTACGACATCAAGTACCATAAGGGGCAGCTATTTTCTTGATGCGCTCGGTCTGCCCGACATCTTTACCGAAAGAACGTTGGAAGATGCAATCTTACGCAATTTGCAGGATTTTATATGTGAAATGGGCAATGATTTTGCTTTTATGAGCCGCCAAAAACGCATCACGGTTGACAATACCGATTATTTCATTGATTTGCTGTTCTACCACAGGGAATTGCGGTGTTTGGTAGCCATCGACCTGAAACTCGGCAAATTTAAACCCGAACACGAGGGACAGATGCTGTTGTACCTAAGGTATTTAGACCGAAACGAAAAGAAAGAAAGAAAGAGAAGAATCTCCTATCGGTTTGATATTGTGCAGTGAGGGAAATACCGAACATATTGAATATCTGATGCTTGACGGCAGTAATGTAAAAGTTGCGCAATATTACACCCAATTGCCTGATAAAAAGATGTTAAGCGAAAAACTTCATCGTTCAATAGCCATAGCAAGAGAAAATTATGATAAAAACAGGTAGCAGTCAGAAATTGGTTATGATAAAGAAAAACAATGCAGGCACTCGGTAACATAGAACTTCTGAAACTGCCCAAGACGGCGTTTTTGTGTAGCCGGCGAGCGCCGGCTACGGTCGTAATGAAGCGCTACGACCGGGCGCCAGCGATGCGCGAAGCGGGGCTATGCGTCGTCAGCGGCTTTCACTCGCCGCTTGAGCGCGACGTGCTGCACTTTCTTTTGAAAGGACGGCAGCCCGATTAGACCCTCTCTTTAATGAGGATTCTTATGGATATCGTCCTGGTCGAAGCGCATAAACCGCCCTGTGGTTCTTATTTGCGTTCTGCTTTCTGCTTTTTATCTCGCAAGTTTATCCCGAGCAAAGTATATATATCCGTCGCCGGCTGGAAGTTCCCTGCAAGTTGCCGGACGGAAATCTGATAGAGAGGACGTCCGGAATTGCACAAGGAAGTGTAATCGGTCCGGTACTATCGAACTTATTCCTTCATTACGTATTTGACAAATGGATGACGATACATCACCGGAGCGTTCCCTTTGAATGCTTTGCCGATGATATAGGCTG
>JAIROL010000293.1 GCA_031257565.1 Tannerella sp.
AATCGGCTTCGTCCATTGAGAATCGACGGAGTCAAATTTTTGGGCGCCGTGCATGGCAAATAACTTGGGGGTGCAAGTCCCGCTACGGAGGTAGGTAGCGACCAACCGTTAGCCTAAAGCTGTCGCCCGTGTCGGGCGAATGAATAAGCAGGATATTCCGAACGCCGGAATACCCTGCTTTATGATATCCTGACGGGAATTTATTTAATCATTCCGCCGTCTATAAGAATCTGATTTACCTTACGCGTTGCATCCGCCGAAACTTTGAATGCAGCTTTTTCTTCATCGGAAACAGGAAAATCTATAATTTTTTCACAACCATTCTGACCAAGAATAACAGGAACGCCGATCACAAGATCATTCTCTCCGTATTCCCCTTCTACTAATACCCCGCAAGCGACTACGCGTTTTTCATCTTTAATGATAGACTCTGCCATGAAAGCTGCAGCAGCTCCCGGAGCGTACCAGGCCGACGTCCCAAGCAAGCCGGTCAGCGTAGCGCCTCCGACTTTAGTCGCGGCAACTACTTCATCCAGTTTTTCTTTAGAAAGAAGTTTTGCCACAGGAACCCCCTTGCATGTAGCCAATGAAGTTAAAGGAACCATCGTCGTATCGCCATGTCCGCCGATAACGGTAGCTTCCACATCATTCGGATTTACGCCCAGCGCCTGACTCAAATAATATTTGAAACGCGCGCTATCTAACGCACCCCCTAATCCGATCACTTTGTTACGCGGTAATCCTGAGATTCTGGCAGTCAGATAACACATCGGATCCATTGGATTGCTGACAATCACGAGCGTAGCGCTCGGAGAATGTTTCAATGCATTTTCAACCACATCTTTTACAATATTAGCATTCACGCCGATCAACTCCTCGCGAGTCATACCCGGTTTACGCGGCATACCCGACGTTATAATTACAACATCCGAATCGGCTGTTACGGCATAATCGCTTGTCACTCCCGTAACGCGAACATTAATATCCGTCAATGTAGCCGTCTGCAGAATATCCATCGCTTTCCCTTCTGCGTACCCCTCTTTGATATCAATTAACACAATATCAGACGCCACATTACGCTTGGCTAAAACGTCAGCACAGGTTGCACCTACATTGCCTGCGCCGATAACTGTTACTTTTGACATAATTTCTTTATTTATTAAACGTTTACTTAAAAAATTAAACATGCTTCTATCACTTTAAAACCCGCACAAAAATACAACAGCATTTTTAAATAAGGAAATTTTTCCGTATTTAATTTACATGACGAAAACAAAAACAGGTAAAGCGCTAAATTGACCGCATTAATTCAGTACAAAGAAATGATCGTCATTGTCGCTTTTCTCCGATGTTTTATGTGTACATTATCTATTTTTTAACATTAAGGAAACATAGAACTCACAACATGTTCATAAATCTCCGGCGCAAGCCGTTTTTTTAACGCTTCGCTAAAAGACCGTTGGTTGCATGTTCGTTTCATTTCTCTATAAAAAGACTAATCCGATTAAATTAATGAAAAATTTCCTTAATTGAATTTATAGTTTAAAAAAATGTATTATTTTTGTAGCCTGAATAACAAGGTGGTTATTCTAACCGCATAAAGAAAACGATAGTTTGAAGTGAGTAAAAAAAAGAATATAAACTATTTAAATTGTAAACACATGGCAAAATTAGATTTAAGCAAGTACGGCGTCAGCAGTGACATTGAAGTCATCCACAACCCTTCTTACGAAGAACTTTTTCAAGCTGAGATGGACCCTGCAAACGAGGGGTTCGAAAAAGGGGTATTAACCAATACCGGCGCTGTCTCTGTAGATACCGGCAAATTTACCGGTCGTTCTCCGAAAGATCGTTACATTGTAAAAGACAGCGTTTCCGAAAATACAATCTGGTGGGACGGAACGATTAACAAACCGGCGAGCAAAGAGGTTTGGGATCACTGTAAAGCGTTAACTCTAAAACAATTAAATACAGCTAAAAAATTATATGTAGTTGACGCGTTCTGTGGCACCAACGAAGACACCCGTATGAAAGTGCGTTTCATCATGGAAGTAGCATGGCAGGCTCATTTTGTGACCAATATGTTCATTCGCCCTTCGCACTACGAACTGGCAAATTATGGAGAGCCTGACTTCGTTGTATTCAACGGCTCTAAAACAACCAATCCGGATTGGGAGGAACAAGGTTTAAATTCAGAAGTATATGTTATATTCAACCTGACTGAAAAAATACAGATCATTGGCGGAACATGGTATGGCGGCGAAATGAAAAAAGGTATGTTTTCAATGCAGAACTATTACCTGCCGCTTCGCGGAATCGCTTCTATGCACTGCTCTGCAAACGTAGGAAAAGAGGGTGACGTGGCTGTGTTCTTCGGACTTTCCGGAACAGGTAAAACGACGCTTTCCGCCGACCCGAAACGCTATTTGATCGGCGATGACGAGCACGGATGGGATCATAATGGGGTCTTCAATTACGAGGGCGGCTGCTATGCAAAAGTAATTGACCTAAGCAAAGAAAACGAACCTGATATCTGGCGTGCAATCCGTCGCGACGCATTGTTGGAAAACGTGACTGTAAAAGCAGACGGAACTCCGGATTATTCAAAAGAGGCTTCTAAAACAGAAAATACCCGTGTTTCTTACCCGATCTATTACATCAATAAAATCGTTCTCCCTTCAAGGGCAGGTCATGCGAAGAAGATCGTTTACCTTTCTGCCGATGCATTCGGCGTACTTCCTCCGGTATCTATCCTGGACGACAGACAAGCTCAATATCACTTCCTTTGCGGTTATACATCCAAATTAGCCGGAACGGAACGCGGTATCACAGAACCGCTTCCATCTTTCTCTCCGGCCTTCGGCGAAGCATTCCTTACTTTACATCCGACTGTATACGCCAAAACGCTGGGAGACAAAATGAAAGAACACGGAGCAAAAGCTTACCTGGTAAACACAGGATGGAATGGTACAGGAAAACGTATTTCATTAAAAGATACCCGTGCGATCATTGACGCAATCATCGACGGTTCAATCGAAAAAGCTGAAACCGTTCATGTTCCTATCCTAAACCTGACGATTCCGAAATCATTACCGGAAGTTTCCGATATCTTAGATCCGCGCACTACTTATTCAAATATATCCGAATGGGAAGAAAAAGCCAAATCTCTGGCTGCCAAATATATCAAGAACTTCGAACAGTACTTGCCGGAAGGACAGGCTCTATTAACCTCTGGTCCGCAATTGTAATACCGAAGACTGTTTTAACATTCTAAATCATTAGAGCGTAATTCTTTTTACTTTAAGAATTACGCTCTTTTTTATACAAAAATTAAACATGCGATAATCTGATTATAGCATGATCAGGCATATAAAATAAGGGTTATTTGCGTCACTTAATCCTCAAAAAGCGTCAACTTTTATTTTTGCTTATTTTTTCGCTCTCATCCTTTAAACAGTATGCATTTTGATATTTAAACGGCTAATTATCAAGATATGTAACCAAATTGACATACAGAAAACTGTTTAGAAAGGGATAAAAACAAATTATATAGATGTACATTCTTTACGTTTATCAAAGAGATTCTCTATCGTCATTTTTTATACCGTTTAGCAAAATGTCTCATTAGCGCTTCATGCCGCCATTTATTTTATAACAAGAAAAAAAGACGCTTTTTGAGGAAAATACTTCGCATTCCGAGCATCTTTTTTTTTCATTATCGCCTATTTTTGGAATCTAATTAGCTAAGAAATCCACAATGACAACAAGGCGTAAGTTTATCAAACAGACAACTATTGGAGTTGCCGCCATTTCATGGGGGAATATTATTCCCGAAATGAGCGCTAAAAGTTGTACGAATATAATAGGCGCGCCAATGACAAGAAATAATGTACGCATGAAACGAACATGCAAAACGGCTTGCGCCAAAGAGTTATGAACATACTGTGAGTTCTATGTTTCCTTAATGTTAAATTCTAAATAATGTATGCATGAAAAGTAACAAAATCAATCGCCGTCGGTTTTTAAGTA
>JAIROL010000046.1 GCA_031257565.1 Tannerella sp.
TCGACGACAAAGCTTATGCGATACCATACTCCGCCAAAGGCAAAAAAACAGTGAAAGTAGGCGTTGTGTTCAGCAGGGAAAAACGGGGAATAGCTGACTGGAAAATTGAATGAAGATGACTATATAAAAAAGTTAACAGGTTTATTTGCTATTATTTTAGTTGCTGCAAATTGCAGCCAAAAAGAACCGGCCATTACGCCGGAAGAGCTGGAGTGATGAGTGGTTAATTTTAAATTTTTGAACAATTAACTAACCACTAACCACTAACCACTAATTAAACAACTATGAGAGCAGGAATTTTCGGAGTAGGATCAGACGCTTGTTGGGGTCAATTTCCGGGTTTGCTTGAACGTTTGAACGGATACAGGCAAGAAATAGCAAAGCGGATGAGCGCTTTCGGCGTCGAAGTTACGGACGCCGCGCTTGGTCCACGGCGGGAACAGGGTGCGTACCCGCGCCGGTCTTAGCGACTGCACGACGGCTGATTTCACCGGCCCGCGCGACTTCTTAGACAAGCTGCTGATGGAACGCTCCTATGAACACTACAGGGAAGGTTTCCGCCGGCAGGATCTGAGCCGCGACGATCCTGCGTGGACGCCATACGGAAAAAAATCCAACGGATGGGACAACGACCGGCAGTTGTTGCTGCAGGAGTATTTTGCGAAGAACGGGAAACAGAGGGTTAGAGTTTAGAGTTTAAATAATTATCTTTGTACCGAACTTTATACATATAAAAAAGAAAGTCATGAAACAGTTAGGGTTAGATACACAGTCGTTTGAGAAGTTACGTACAAGGCAATGTGTGTATGTCGATAAAACCGAAGACATCTGCCGGATGATTACGAGTGGCAGGGTTTATTTTCTGTCACGCCCCCGCCGGTTCGGGAAATCGTTATTAGTAAGCACCCTTGAGGCCATATTTAAGGGGAAAAAAGCCCTGTTCGAAGGTACTTATATTTACGACAAACGGGAATGGGAGGAATATCCGGTCATCAAAATCGACTGGACAGGGATCAACCATTCGACGCCGGAAAAAATGGAAGAAAGTCTGGCGCTTTATTTGAGTAATATCGCTGATAATTATCAGATTACTTTAAGATCGAAATCTGCAGTCGATTATTTTAGAGATTTGATAGAGGCATTACGGAAAAAAACCGGTAAAAACGTGGTCATACTGATTGACGAATACGACAAACCGGTGACCGCTCATCTCTCCGATCCTCATTTAGAACCGGTTAAAACAGCGATGCACAGTTTTTATCAGATCATGAAAGGTTCGGATGAATATTTGCAGTTTATTTTCCTTACCGGAGTGTCAAAATTTTCGGGACTGTCGATCTTTTCGGCGTTGAACAGTCCGCAGGACATTACCCTGCGGGAAGAATATGCTACAATATGCGGTTATACTCAGGAAGAACTGGAAAGTAACTTTTCGGAATATATCGACAGCGCCGCCGAACGTTTGAAGATGACAAGAGAGTATTTGCTGGACAGAATCCGTTACTGGTACAACGGTTACACTTGGGACGGAAAAACGGCTATTTACAATCCGTTATCAACCATGAAATTTTTTCAAATCCGGCATTTTGCCAATTACTGGTTCAACACCGGCACGCCTACGTTCCTGATGAACATTATTCAACGCCGTAACAGTGTGGATACGGTACTGTATCCGCTTGTTGTCGATGAAAGCGTATTTGACGAATATGATCCGGCAAATATCAGCGAAATACCTTTACTGTTTCAAACGGGCTATCTGACCATTAAAAAAATGGAGCTAACGCCGGAGGGACTCGCCGAATATACACTCGGCGTCCCGAACATGGAAGTGAACAAATCTTTATTGACGCATCTGTTGAAGGCATTCGGAAAATATCCCGATGGCCGTTATATCGACGAACTGCGGAAAACAATGCAACAGCAGATCACCGGCTGCGACGAATCCGGTTTCGCAAACAGTCTCGAAATGATGATCGCTACCGTTCCCTACGATCTGCACATCCCGCACGAGCATTATTATCACTCCCTGATGCTGATATGGATGCGACTGCTTGGATTCAGGGTACGGGCTGAAGAACACAATAACCTCAGAAGCTCAGATACCGTCTGGGAACAACCCGGATTAACCGTAATCGCCGAAGTAAAATTTTCTGTCGAAAAAGCCCCTGCAAAAAAATATCCTGCTCCAAAATCAATCGACACACTGCTCAACGAAGCGATAAACCAGATACACGAGCGGCGTTATTGCAATAAATACCCCGGCAAAGTACTCCTTCTTGGCATCGCCTTTTCGGGAAAACAACCCGGATGCAAGATGGAGTTAGTGTGCCGTGAGACAGAAGAGAGTTGTACCTCTTAGTCGTAACTGAAAGAATGACGGGAGTCCGGCCTCCCGCAATCGCCTTACAGGAGGAGGTTGCAGACCGGCGTATTCTGTCCTGATGATAAATCCCATATTAGACCCTCTCTTTCATGAGGATTCATATGGATATGGTTAGGACGGCTGTCCAAACGGGATAAAACAATGTTTTATCATTGGGAGTTGGTTACTGTCAAACAAATAAATCAAGATACGGATAAAAGTTCCTGGCCTAATTTATGCAGGCCTTTTATTATGTTTGTTTGTAAGCAAGTAAATTTTCCGGTTTGAATTTTCCGATGTATTCCTGGAATTTACAAATTTCCGTTTCTCCATAGTTTATATAAACTTCGGCAGATTTCCGGAATGAATCATCTTTATTAGCATCCTGTAGTAACAGATATCCGAATACGCAATGCGCTGCGGATTCGACAAGGCGGCGCGCCATAAAATCGAGGTATTCGTCGTCTTTTACTTCAGTAACCATCGCAACCAACTTTTCATACGTATTGGTCATATCAATCAAACGTTTTTTCAATCCGTTAAACTCCGGTTTATATTCGATTGCTTCGTATTCGCGTAACCGGTTCAGGTATGTGCCTGTGGCGACGTGGCGGATAGCTGCAACTACCTGTAATTGAGTAGTCCCTTCGTATATGTTGGTGATACGGGCGTCACGATACAAACGCTCGCAAGGATAGTCTTTCATGAATCCCGAGCCTCCGTGTATCTGGATACAATCATATGCATTCCGGTTAGCATATTCCGAACTCATTCCTTTTCCCATCGGAGTAAAAGCGTCAGCCAGCTTTGCATATTTTTTTTGTTCCTGACGTTCTTCCGGCGTTAGTTTACGTTCGCGTGCAATATCATCCAAGGCTTTGTAAATGTCTGCAAATCGGGCGGTTTCATACAGCATTGCGCGCGAAGCATCCGTACGCGCTTTCATGATGGCTACCATCTCGTATACGGCGGGGAAATTTATAATTGCTTTGCCGAACTGTCGACGTTCACAGGCATACTTATATCCTTCCCGCGAGGCCGCATCGCATATGCCAACGGCTTGTGCCATGATACCAAGTCGGGCGCTATTCATAAGAGCCATTACGTATTTAATAAGTCCTAAGCGTCTTTCCCCGCAAAGCTCTGCCTTTGCATTGCGGTATACTAATTCGCAAGTCGGCGAACCTTTGATACCCATTTTGTTTTCAATACGACGAACTTTAACTCCGCCATCATTCTTGTCGTAGACAAACATGGACAGACCTCGTCCGTCTTTGGTTCCCTCTTCGGAGCGCGCAAGTATGAGGTGGATATCCGAGTCTCCGTTTGTAATAAATCGTTTTACTCCATTCAAGCGCCAGCATCCTTCTGCTTCATCGTATGTAGCTTTCAGCATAACCGACTGCAGGTCGCTTCCTGCATCCGGTTCCGTGAGATCCATCGACATTGTTTCACCTGCACATACACGTGTGATATAGCGTTTATGCTGGTCTTCGGTTCCGAACTCATAAAGAGTTTCAGCACAGTCCTGTAATCCCCATAGGTTTTCAAATCCGGCGTCTGCCCGTGATACAATATCAGCCGCCATAATATAGGGAACGATAGGGAAGTTGAGCCCTCCGTAACGACGGGGCATTGCCATTCCCATAAGTCCGGCTTTTCTTACGGCGTCGATATTTTCCTGTGTGCCTCCGGCATAGGCGACACGTCCGTTTGATACGGTAGGACCTTCATGATCTACGCTTTCTGCATTAGGTTCGATGATTTCTCCGCTGATTTCTCCGACTATTTCGAGTACTTTTTCGTAACTGTCCATCGCATCTTCGTAATTGACAGGAGCGTAATCAAATTCATCCTTGTCTCTGAAGTTTCGTTCTTTTAACTCTACAATGCGCCGCATCAACGGATGATGCAGGTGATGTTTCAATGACGGGTTGTCTGTATAAAAATTTGGCATGATATTCTATTTACTGTTTTTTTTATAATACTTAATCATTTTCGGAATCACGTCTTCTACTTCGCCTGTTATTACATAATCCGCAATCGCGTTTATCGGAGCGTTCGGATCGCTGTTCACGGATATAATGATAGAACTTTCCTGCATACCTGCAATATGCTGTATCTGCCCCGATATGCCGCATGCAATGTATAATTTGGGGCGTACAGTAAGTCCGGTTTGTCCGATTTGGCGGTCGTGATCGCAGAAACCGGCGTCAACCGCGGCACGCGAACCGCCAACTTCTCCGTTTATCACTTTTGCGAAGTCGAAAAGTAATTTGAAATTTTCTTTAGAACCGACGCCATATCCTCCGGAAATAATAATCGGCGAGCCTTTTACGTTGTGTTTTGCTTTTTCAATGTTGCGGCTGATGATGTTCACGACAAAATCTGTGTCGGAGACATATTTATTTACATCGTGATTTATGCTCTCGCCTTTGTAATTTTCATCAAGGATTTCTTTTTTCATTACTCCTTCGCGAACGGTAGCCATCTGCGGACGACATTCCGGATTGATGATTGTTGCAACAATGTTTCCTCCAAAAGCGGGGCGTATTTGGTAAAGCAGGTTCTCATAAATTTTACCTTGTTTTTTATCCTCGTGCGAACCGATTTCCAATGCCGTACAGTCGGCCGTGAGTCCGCTTGTGAGAGCAGAAGATACGCGCGGTCCGAGGTCGCGTCCGATAACTGTTGCACCCATCAGGCAAATCTGAGGTTTTTCTTCTTTAAAAAGATTAACCAGTATGGATGTGTGAGGTAACGATGTGTAAGGATAAAGTCTGTCGTCATTAAATACATGTAGTTTATCTACGCCATAAGGCATTATTTGTTTTTCAATGCCGTCGAGTTTGCTTCCCGCAACAACGGCTTCCAGCCGACAGTTCAGCTGGTTTGCCAGAGAACGTCCTTTGGTAAGTAGTTCAAGGCTTACATCGGCAATGATACCGTTTTCTATTTCACAATATACAAATAAATTATTCATTTAGTTTCGTCATGTTTTAAATTTGTAAATTTTATAATGCAGGCAATTAGCCGATCGTATGATTTGATATAAGATCGATCATCATCTCCTCGATTTCCCCGTCTGAGCTTGTGATGGATTTATTTTCCTTGGCCTGGAAAACAATGTTCCGTATTGCTTTTACCTTTGTCGGCGAACCCGATAAACCGCATTGTTTGACGTCGCCATTCACATCGGAAACATTCCATTCGGCGATGTTAAGATAGGAATATTTTTTATATAGTTCTGCGAAAGGCAACTCCTTTTCGTTTTTTGTGATCTCCGCTTTTTCCTGAGCTCCTAATGCATGCTTGTATTTTTGGATTAATACGGCATTGCGCGGACGACATGGAGCGGCGGAACCGTTTACTGTTATAACGATGGGCATAGCGGATTCAACAATCTCTACGCCTCCAGTGATACTGCGTTTTACGGTTATTTTATGATTCTCGATTTTAAGAATTTCTTCTGCATACGTTATTTGTGATAATCCCAACTTTTCCGCTACTTGCGGGCCGACCTGAGCCGTATCTCCATCAATAGCCTGGCGTCCGCCGATAATTAAATCAAAATCGCCGATTTTTTTAATAGCCATGGCCAGCGCATACGAAGTGGCTAATGTGTCAGCTCCGGCAAAAGCGCGGTCTGTCAGCAAATAACCATTGTCTGCGCCACGATACAAACCTTCACGAATGATTTCTGCAGCTCGTCCGGGACCCATCGTCAAAATCGTGACGGCAGTTCCGGGATGACTATCTTTCAGGCGTAAAGCCTGTTCAAGCGCATTTAAATCTTCAGGATTGAAAATTGCAGGAAGAGCGGCACGGTTAATTGTTCCGTCTTCTTTCATGGCGTCTTTTCCTACGTTACGCGTGTCCGGCACTTGTTTGGCCAGTACAATAATTTTCAAAGACATCTATTTACTTTTATTGGTTAATATTAATTTAATACTATATATCAATGAATTGCAAATATCAATTGTGTTTTTGCTTTCATTTTTATTACGGCAAAATTAATGAATGATTTCGTAAATCAAAGAGTTTCTATAAATAATTGCGCATAATTTTTATTTTTGCGCAAAAAAAAAACAGGTCTGTTTGGAGATAATAAAACGGCTTTTCAAATTTAAAATAACCGGAATAATTATTTTATGGAGATAGTAGCACAAATACTCAATCTAAAACCAGTTTCATATCGAAATTTTTCCATCAGCTCTTTATGAGAAGTGTTCGAGTGGTAGACAGGAAATTTTTTGTTTGCTAAGAAAGCCATTTTTTTAGACAAGCACGACAGATTGAAATTGCTTCTAAAGGTGTTTATTGTAACTTTCAATTGCTCGACGCCATCCGGAATCCATCCTCCTGTTCGTATGTTTTTGAGCTCTACAAAATAAAAATCATAATTACTTTGTAGTCGGATACAAATTAGCAAGGCATCACATTGTGATTCTTGAGTCCCATCATCTCTTATGCATTCGATATTTTTATCCAATGGAATAAAATAGACACTATTTTTATTTTTTATTAGGTTTTTCTACTTTTGCAATCCCATTCTCAAAAAGGACGACTTTTGCAGGCGCTGCAGGTAATAGATCATCATCAAAAATACCAAAATTATCTTTCAGATGACTGTATATAGTTGTGGAAAATAGATTAATTCTCATTATCTTCTTCTATTTCTTGCAATTCCGCAAATAAATCATTCGTTTCAGCAAGCATATTGTTCAAATAATTGTCATCAGAAGGAATTAAATTGTTATACTTAGGCAGCAGCTTTATTCTTCCTGTTTTTTCTTCCATCTCAAAAATGGATATACTCGTTGCATCTATGCAAGATTCTAAAGAAATTATATCATTTATCTTGGGATATAATTTGTCCTTTTTAGCATTCGATAAAGTATCAAGTACTTGCTTTGCTTTAATCGCAATAGCTAAACAATTTATTAGATACGGGCTATGTGTCGTAACTATCAATTTATTTTCGGAAGTCATATTGTTAATTGTCAACAGACTTTGCAGCATTTGCAATTGAGAAGATGGGAATAGGTTTTGCTCCGGTTCTTCTACTATATTAATAAATGCTGTTTTGTTGAATTTAGTGGATAATGCAGAAATTGCAATCCGTTTTTGTTCGTCAGTCAAATTATCATTACTCCAAATTTCCTGCACGCCTTTTTTGAAACGTATTTCCTCCTCGCTACTCATTGCATCCTTATTTTCGCTATGTAGTTTTACTGAATTTGCCAAATATTCAGAAACCAAATACAGTGGGACAAAGGATTGGAAACCGCTCGAAGCATCTGTAATTTTAACCTTGTAACTTTCTCCTTTTAAATTTAACGTATCATTCAATTTGTCATATTCAATTACCGTGTTATTAATCGGTAATTGTACTGCACCTTTCATATTTTGTTGTGCGTTGTAATATTCCGTATTAAATTCCTGTAATGCTTCAGAGGACAGTTTCAGTTCTTTTGCACCTTTGATGTATGTTAGAAAATTTCTTTCAGCAGGTACATACATAATTTGTGGTAAAGGATATGATCCCGTAGAAATTTCTGAAATTGTTAGATTCTCATTTTGATATTTTATAGAATAAGCTTCACCCTGATACTCAATAAACGAATCCGGATTTAGATAAGTATCCAGACGATGATATGGTAAAAACTGACTTTTGAAACGGTTAACACCTTTTCTTTCAAACCATTTCTTATCATAGTCCCCTCTGACCAAAGCTTTTTCTATCCAAACAAAAGTAGAAATAAGTTTTGCTGTCGTACTTTTTCCTGATCCTTGGTCGCCGATAAAAAGAGTTACCTTGCGAATGTCGACCCAACCGTCGTTCTCTAATAATCCTTCCTTTATTGGCCCGAAATTTTTTATCTTAATTCTGCTCATCTGCGTGATTCTTAGATATCTGCAAAATTACATAAAAAACTTGGGTATTCCAAGCGCATGAAATAAAAATTAAGTCCACCCTGTCGCGCTTACTTCCGTACTTGAGGTACAAATGCTATCAGAAAGACCGGCTCGAAACTCAACCCCCCAACCTCCGAAACTTTAAACACGTTCTACATTTTTGTAAAAACGCTTCATTATTTCCTGCAAACAGGTAACTTATTTTTCCGCAACAATTTCCATGCGTTAAACGTTATAAAAAAATAATCTACTTATTATAAGCTAATTGCTACTTTTAGTTTGCAATTTTATAAGCGAATTAATTAACTTGGCATAATCTTTGGCTTATTCTTTCATGAACAAATTTAATAAAGATTAAAATCATGAAGAAAATTGCTTTTTATGGAAAAGGGGGTATTGGTAAATCCACTACGCAATAAAACACGGCAGCCGCGATGGCTCATTTCCACAGTCAGAAAGTGTTTATCCATGGCTGCGATCCGAAAGCCGATTCAACCCGTATGATTCTGGGAGGAATGAATCAGAAGACAATTATGGATACTTTGCGCGATGACGGCGCTGAATTGGTTACCGCAGAAAAAGTCATAAGCTGTGGCTTCGGCGGGATTCGTTGTTGCGAATCCGGCGGACCTGAACCGGGCGTGGGCTGTGCAGGTCGCGGCGTAATAACGGCTATCTTATCCCCATCCATACGCCGAGTTTCGTGGGAAGCATGATTAGCGGATACGACGTCGCAGTGAAAGATTTCGTAAGTTACTTTGCTAAAAAGGAAGGAATGGTGAGCGAAAAGATTAATCTAATCACCGGCTGGGTCAATCCGGGCGACGTGACGGAACTAAAAAGCCTTCTCGCCGGGATGCAGGTGGACGCTACCGTTCTCTTCGAGATTGAAACCTTCGATTCGCCCCTGATGCCCGACGGCAACCACGTGCCGCACGGCGACAGGTGGAGAAATACGACCTGTCGCTCTTAAACATATTTTATAACGAAGTATTGGAATATTAATTGCCATAAAAAAGCGATTATGTTAATTAAATTACTACTTTCGCATCATAAATAAAATATCCATAAAATATGTTTTGCGAAAAATATAAACGAATTATCCAATGAAAAATCCTGAGATAACGGTTCGTAAAAGTGATTATACGAACGCAGAAGATTTGAACGCCATCGGCGCATTAATCAACGTATACATTGAAGACGAAATGGGCGGCGGGAAGATACTTGATCAACAGCAACAAAAGCAGTTGACAGAAGCGCTTCGACAACATCCCAAATCAATCGTATTGTTGGCATGTACAGGTGAAATCCGTTGCGGCATGTTGGTTGCATTCGAGAATTTTTCCACGTTCACCGTTCGTCCGATGATAAATATCCATGACGTAATTGTAATGAAAGAACACCGGGGGAAAGGCGTTGGAAGAGCCTTGCTGGAAGCAATCGTAAAAATAGCGGATGAGCGGCGATGCAGCCGGATTACGCTCGAAGTCAGGGCGGATAATCAGGTAGCCCAATGTTTATACAAAAGCGTCGGCTTTGATGCGCCGATTCCGGAAATGTATTATTGGCGGAAAAACAGGTAAGCGTCTCCGCGATATCATCTTGTAACGAAATGCTCCTAGTCCTACCTTTGCGTGCTAAATCAAAAACTGATCGTCGGCTGCCCTGGGACGTACTCCACAGATGAACTCGAATTATACTTCACGCGGCAAGTTTTTGTGCATTGCTTTCAGAGCGTCATACATCACTGCGAGGTACGAAGCCGCCCTGTACACGCATGGATTGCTTCACTGCGGAAGCAATGACGATGCGCAAAAATACACCGCGCACAGTAGTTAAACCACAAGTCAAATTCGAGGGTAAATACATCGAGCAGATAGTTCTTCAAGCAGTCTTTCATCCGTCATCGTTTTTGACTGGTTCGGCAGCGAAGCGCGCTTCGACCCGAAACTCGAAGTCGTCGTCTACCGTATCATCCACGAGCTGGTGAACAATGCGCTGAAATATTCCGGCGCCTCTCAAATCATGGTGCAGGTCATGCAGGAAACCGGCCGCATCGCCTTCACCGTGCAGACCGACGGCTGCGGCTTCGACCCGTCGGCGGCAAGCCGGGGCATGGGACTGACAAACATCCGTACCCGCGTAGCTTCGTTCGGCGGCAATATGCAGATAGATTCCAAAGCGGGCGAGGGAACGGAAGTCAATGTGGAACTGAAAATTGATGCGAATACATGAAAACTTACCGACTGGTAAGTTACCGATTGGTAAGTTTTATGCTTATCTTTGCACTCTAAAACGATAGAAAATGAAAAAAGAAAATCCTTTTTATTTCGGACGAATGGTTGCAGGCAACGCATTTACCGACAGGGAAAAAGACGCCAGGCGACTTGTTGCCAATTTCCACAACGGAATCAATACGGCGCTGATTTCCCCGCGCCGCTGGGGGAAATCGTCTTTAGTGAAAAAAGCGGGTGAAGCAGCAAAAGACAAAGACCTGAGAATTGCATATATGGACGCTTTTTCGTCAAGAAGCGAACCGGACTTTTACGCGGCTTACACCAGGGCGGTCCTTACGGCATGTTCGTCACACTGGGAAGAGCGACTGAACAGTTTGAAGGAATTTCTGCGACGGATTACGCCGAAAATTACGATTGGCTTAGACCCTGAACATGATTTTTCCATTGGTTTCGACTGGGATGAAGTGCAGCAAAATGCGGACGAGATATTAAATCTTCCTGAAAAAATCGCCCAAGCCAAAGGTTTCAAAATAGCGGTCTGTATTGACGAGTTTCAAAACATTGCCTCTTTCGGCAATTCACTTGCATTTCAAAAATTGTTGCGCAGTGTATGGCAAAAGCACGAATGTGCGTGTTACTGTCTTTATGGAAGCAAGTTTCACATGATGCAGGAATTGTTCGAACGGCAATCAATGCCGTTTTACCGTTTCGGCGATTTGATACATCTGGACAAAATCGGCGAAAAAGACTGGAAAACGTTCATCAGGGCACACTTCGAACAGAGCGGAAAATCTATCGACGGGGACTTTATCTCAAAAGTTATCCATGATACCGACCGACATTCCTATTACGTTCAACAACTGTCGCACTTGATTTGGGAAAAAACGCAGTATGCTGTCGATGAGGCAATTTATAACGAAGCGTTGAACGATATGATTTTTCAAAATGCCATTCTTTACCAGCGGGATACCGAAAACATGTCGGCGACACAACTGAATTTTCTCAAAGCCGTAGCATCGGGCGAAAGGAGAAATCTTACTTCTGCCGATATTTTGAAAAAATACAGGTTGGGGACATCGGCAAATGCAGTGAAAGTGAAAAAATATTTACTTAATGCCGAAATAATAGATGTACGCAACAGGGAAGTGTCGTTTATTGACCCTGTATATGAATTGTGGTTCAGGCAGGAAATTTTATAACGTTTGAATGTTAATTCTCAAATTCAATCAAGTAAAAACCCTCTTTGGGGGGTATTTTTATCCGAAACGAATGGATTACCTTTGCGCCACAAATATTTTCAAAAGAAGCAGCATTAAATGGAAACGGATTGCAAGAATTTTAAGAATAATTAAAGATGGATTCCAAAGTGGGCGAGGGGACAGCAGTCAATATAGAATTCAGATACAATGGAACATAATAATTTTCAATCTTCAACATTCAATTCTCAATTAATCCTCGTTGCGATAGTGGACGACCATAAAGTGGTAGCAGAGGGCTTTGAGCATCTCATTAACGAATCGGGTATGGCGCAAGCGATCGGGAAAGCCCATTCCGTGACAGGCTGTTGGCGGATGCTGGCGGATAAAACAGTCGATGCGCTGCTCCATATCGAAATCCGCCCGTCGGCAGAATCCTTTTTCAGAAAATACAGTCCGCTCATACTTGCAGCTATGATACAGACAAACAGTATTTTCATCCAATTCTTCAATCTGATTCCCGAATATCTGCTGCACGACAAATAACATGCAATCACAACGAAGCCGGCAAATATTGCCGCCCTCGCTCTCGAAAGCGCTATTACCGAAAACAACAGAACGGCAATAAGTACGGAAATATTATTCCAACGAGTAATCTGTTCATAATAACTCTGATTGTCATATCTCTCTTTATCGTATCTTCTTTATTAATTGAATTATTAACAATTTGCCGGTCTCGGTATTTAACTGAATTGATTCCGAAAAACTATCCTGCCCTGATTGCAATTCGTCAAATGCTATATTGATTACCAATCAGTTATATCGTAAAAAATACTCAATATCTATACTTATTTAGCAATGCCTATATTATTTATGTATAATAATCCTTCTCCGAAAACGCCGCTTATTTTCCCTGTTTTCCCGGTTGTTATTTTTCGATGGGGATAGTCGCGGCTTGTAACCAAAAGGTCTCCTTTGTCCGGGAATTTATATGATACATAAACATTGTCGAAGATCAGTTTGGACTCTTTCCGAATATCTACGCCGTTCGATTGCGTATCATAAATCACTGTCCATGTACCGACACTCAACTTCTTACCGCTGGGAATACATCCCGACAAGACATTAGCAAAAATACTCGCAGCGAAAACACTTATAAATAATCCGAAAGAAAAGTATGCTTTCATGTGCATTATTTATTTTTTCCGACAAATTAACGGCACATAATGTCAGAAAAAAATACACAAATGCGGCAAAAAATAATAATTTTGAAGCATTAAGGAATTATGGCATAAGGATCGTGCAAATGTGATAGATTTTAATGCAAATGTGATAAATATGTTGAAGTCAGTTAAACTTTTTGCTCTGTTCAATAGCATCAAATTTTCCTGTTCTGTTTCTCAAACTCTTTCGGAGTCATCCCAAACTGCTTCAAAAACAGTTTTCCGAAATATGAGGGCGAATTGATTCCCACCATATAGCAAATATCGCCTATGCGGAATTTACCTTCTTGAATAAGTTTTGCCGCCTTTTTCAATCGGATCAGGCGAATGAAATCAACAGGAGAGAGGTTGAACAGGTTTTTGATTTTCCTCAGCAGGCTGGAACGGCTCATGCCGAGGTTTTCCGCCATACGTTCCACGCCAAAGTTAATATTGGTAATATTGTCCTGTTTTGCGCTCATGACAGACGGGATAGATGACCAGGTTGGGGGTTAAGGAAGCGTGGTTGTATTCAGGCATTTGAAAATAGGGTCCCATTCATTACACAAAGCTTCGATCGAAGGGAGCAGTATATTTGCTCCCGCGTCAAGAAGTACATAATCGGGTAGGGGGCCTGTATTGACGGCAATTACAAATAATCCGGCGGCATGTGCGGCTTCTACTCCGAGCGGAGCGTTTTCTATAACGATCGCTTCATCGGGCATTAATCTTCCTTTTTTGAGTGCGGCAAGGTATGGTTCCGGATCGGGTTTTCCCTTTTTGACGTCAAATGAAGTGATCATTCTTTCACGAATAAAGATTCCCGGAAAATCATGGTTCAGACGATCTAACAAGGATGGTTGTCCGGAACCTGTTACAAGCATGGCAAATAATCCGTTTCCGGCCACCTTGCGTAATAATTCTGCGCTACCTGTCATCGATGAAACGACAGGACACAAGCTGAACGCTTCTGTTTTTTCCTGATAAATCCGTTTTCTTTCGCCTGCACATACGGTTTTACCTTCACGTTTCGATATCATGCGGATGGTGTCGTCGCCGGTACGTCCTTCATGCATATAGGCTTCTTCTTCAGTCATGTTGAATCCGTATGACCGCATTATTTTTGTCCATGATTCGGCATGGTTAGGCATGGAATCGTACAGCACGCCGTCCATATCGAAGAGTACGGCTTTGAGTGAAATTTTTTTGTAACTTTTTTCTTTGAGATATTTCCGTATAGCCTGATCGATTGCGTTCATTTGTTTATGAATGATTTTAGTTTATTCATGAATTTTTTTGCTCCTTCCGTATCTTCCGTATCAGGGCTCCATGGCGCCATATTTTCCGGAGATAAAGGAATGAACGGGCCTTGTTTTATTTCGTATATCACGCTTCCCGACTCCAAAACGATAAGCGTATGCCAGACATTACACGGTATTTCGCCTCCGTAGGTCCCGGTTTTCGGATCGAGTATTATATTTTCCGTAATATTTCCATTGTCGTCAAACAAAAAGAGCGCCGCTTTTCCGCGTAATATAAGGAAAACTTCGTTTTTGTCCGGATTTTTATGACGATGGGGTCGTAGATAGGTATCCGGTTCCATGGCATTGATAAGTCTGTTAATCGGATCGTCCGGAGATTCGTGAAAGTTATAGTTCATTCTGAGACGTGGAGATTGCCTGGCTTTTTCCGTTGTCTCGTCAAGTAATTTTTTGTCGATAAGTTTCATATTTTATGATTTGTAGTTAATAATGAAGAATTTCAACAATTTGTACTTCCCCATGTAAAGTGATGTTAGTTGTTTATGGTTTATATTTGGATTTTTGTAAAATATCCTGTGCGTCATTATTTTTAATTAATTCTTCACAGGTAGATTTCGTTTGTTTCATATAACGTTCTACGATTCTGTATCCTGTAAAATAACCAATATTTCCGGGAGCGTCTTCTGAAATAAATACAGAAGGAGAAGGTTGAAAATATTTTGAAGTAGTTACTATATCCGGAGTATATAAATGTTTGCGTTCTATTAACGTTTTCCATAATTCAGACTCATAATTCAGGCACCACTTATATTCGCTATCAGTTAGCGACATTATATTCTGATAACTGCAATCATATCCGGTCAATGTCAGTATATATATGATCTTTCCTTCATAGATCATCCTGTCTAATAAAACATTCTCTTTTCCCGGATATGGATATTCCGATTTGATCCATGCTCCAAGCCCGTCTTTTACGATACGTTCCGGAGTCATGCTTTTACGCTGGAAATCATAGAAGAAGTCTTCATACAATGGATAGTCGGATCCCATGTATTTATCAATAGAGCAAGACAGCAGACTATCTGCGACAATCATATTTTGCCGTAATCCGGATACATGCATATAGATGGCAGGAACAGGCATAGACGGGAACAGCTTTTTAAGTTGTATAAAACCGTAAGAGAATTCTTTTTCAACAGGTTTTATCGCGGATGAATCCGCAGAATAAAAAGTTATTGCATCCCGATACAGGGATTTAAGGGTCGGTTCGGAGTAATAGTTTATCAGGTAATCGAAAAATACGGAAGTATCGCTATTACTTGTTTGAAATAGCGCTTTTCCGAGTATTTCCAGCATCTGTGGATACTCTTCTTTTAATTCCTTTAAGATGATCGCATCGTCGGAATCGATCCACCGGAACAGTGCGGAATCGAAACGGTTAATATGTATGTTATTGGAATCGTCCATCAGGCCGAGTGATTTGCGGCCGCATCCGCAGAATGTGAATACTGCCGTAAAAAGGGATAACCAAAGGAGTTTCATTGGAATTATATATTTTACAATATAGAAAGAACGTATCCGGCAGGTAAATATTGTGATATATTCTTTTTTCGGTAAGAATGATTTATATCTAAAAAAAAACTGCTCATCTGCAAAAAGCAAACGAGCAGTTTAAGATTTTCCATTATGTTTAGTCTTCAAAAGATAAATATATATTTGTCGTTTCGTGATCGTACGTACATTTGCTCTCGTCAATAGGTTTTACAGCTATGTTTGCCATCTGAGGGGGTTCATTCTCTTTCGGTTTTGTAACATTCTGATTCCGAAGCGGACTGGACATGCCGATATAAACAGTTAGAGGAACCTTATTTCCTGTACAAACAAGTTTATTTAACTTTTTATTATAGCGCAATTCCAATTCATCCAGCAGATTATCACTGCAATCCAGGCTCTCAAGATTTGCAAATTTCTCAATGCCGTCAAGGCGTTCGATTTCTTTGCCTGACACGTTGATTTCTTTTATAGCTTTGGCCTCGGACAAGGATAGGTTTCCGTCATTGTTTTCGTCAAAAAAATCCAATAAATATGTTTTGAAATTCACATCTGGTATTTCAACTATCACTTTACTGTCTTTATCAGAACAATTAGAACATAATAACGCCAGCGAACATACGCTTAAAGATAAAATAAATTTTTTCATAGCTTATCATCATTTAAAATTTTCGCAAAAGTATATGATAATCCGTTTATTTCCAAATTTAACATATAAAAAATCACCCGATATATGTTTCCAGAAATTTGGCATTTTGTTCAGGTTCAATAGATATACGATCCGTATCGGCAGCGATTAGTACAGTCTGTCCCTGTCGTACCGGAAGCGCATTTCCTTTGTCGTCTTTCAGCAAGGCTTTTCCTTCTAAACAGATATATACGACAAATGAATCGAGCGAAGAAAAATCCCGTATTTTTGTTTCGTCGAGTTTTAATAAATTTGTTGTGAAATATTGACACAGAACAAGCTTTGTAGCTTCATTTTCAACAGGGGTATACGGCGTTCTATAATCCGGATATAATGTGTAATCAATTGCGTCTTTGGCCAGTTCGGTATGAAGTTCCCGTTCGTTTCCGTTTGCATCCTTACGATTGTAATCGTATATACGGTATGTTATATTACTTGTTTGCTGTATTTCAGCAATGAGACATCCTGATCCGATGGCATGTACGCGTCCTGCCGGCAAGAAGAAAACATCTCCTGCCCGGACGTCGTATTTTTTCAGCACGTCCATGATGCTGTTATTTTCAACGCGACGAACATATTCATCCGCATCTGTTTGTTGTGAAAATCCACTGTATAGTATAGCGTCAGGAGCGGCTTTTACAACATACCACATTTCTGTTTTGCCGAATGAATGGTGGCGTTCTTTTGCAAGTTTATCGTCCGGATGTACCTGTATGGACAGATTATCGCGTGCATCAATGAATTTAATCAATAAAGGGAATAGAAGACCGGATCGATCGACTACTTTAGTTCCGAGTAATCTTGCGCCGTATTCTTCTATTAATTCATCAATCGTTTTTCCTGCCAGACGACCATTTGCCACGACGGAGAAATTTTGGTCAACCTGTGAAAGCTCCCAGCTTTCGCCAATATTCCTGGAATCTGCCGGATATCCTTTATAAGGTAAAATATCCGTACCTCCCCAGATTATTTCTTTGAAAATAGGTTTGAAAGTAAAAGGGTAAAGCATAATTATTAACAAATAATATATACGCGCTTTCAGAGATTATAAACATTCATAACCCCTGAGGAGCGACAAGTATTTTCCTGCAATTATTTTTCAGCTGTACTTTTTTTAGGAGCCGCTTTTTTCACTGTTTTAGCAACAACCGCCTTCTTAGTAGCCGCCTGTTTTTTAACAGTAGCTTTAGGAGCATCCTTTTTTGCTGTTGTTTTAGGAGTAACTGCTTTTATGGCAGTGGTAGCAGCTTTTTTAGCTGTCGTTTTTTTTGTAGCTGTCTTTGCGGCAGCAACATCTTTTGTTACAGTTTTAGCAGCAGGTTTTGTAGCCGCTGCTTTTTTTACGACTTTTTTTTCCATTGTTTCTTTATTTATTTAATAATAAGGCGCTTTACCGCACATTTTTGACTTTTTACAGGTAATAATTTATTGTCTTTTCAATATGAGAGCCGAACGTGCCGGAATATAAAGTTTTAACCACCCTTTTTGTTCACTTTTGTATAGAGAATCTTCTTGTGTGAAATGCTCAATTGTATCATCGTTTAATCCATTACCTCCAAATTGTTTATCATCGGTGTCGAGTACGATCTTATATTTTCCGTGAGGAGTCAGGATACCATAATCCGCGAAAGATTTTACGGGATTAAAATTAAATATAAATACCAGATCATTTCTCATATATGCAAGGACTTGATCTTTATCATGATCCCATACCTTTAGCAGAGGCGTTGCCTGAAAGTTTTTCACGTTACAAATTAATTTAAGCATTTCACGATCGAAATCGCCTAAAAAATGATATTTCAGATTACGATCATCAACCAGGTTCCATTGCCGGCGCGCATATTTATATGACCATCCGTTTCCTTCGCGTGGAAAATCGATCCATTCGGGATGACCGAACTCATTTCCCATGAAATTGAGATATCCTCCATTTATTGTCGTCGCCGTAACAAGACGAATCATTTTATGTAATGCCATACCACGTTCGACATTGAAGTTATGATCGTCTGCATGCATATGCCAGTACATATTCGCATCCATTAGCCAGAATACGATTGTTTTATCGCCGACCAGCGCCTGATCATGGCTTTCTGCATAACTTATCGTTTTTTCATCTTCCCGACGGTTTGTCGTTTCCCACCATATAGCTGAGGGGCGCCAGTCTTCGTCTTTTTTCTCTTTCAGGGTTTTGATCCAAAAATCGGGAATATTCATTGCCATTCTGTAATCAAAACCATAGCCTCCGTCTTCATATTTCGATGCAAGTCCCGGCATTCCGCTTACTTCTTCCGCAATGGTGATTGCATTCGGATTAACTTCGTGTATCAGTTTATTTGCCAGTATAAGATATACGATCGCATTGCCGTCCTGGCGTCCGTTGTAATAATCCTCGTAGTTCGTAAAATCTTCGCCCAGACCGTGACTGTAATATAACATAGAAGTTACGCCGTCAAATCGAAATCCGTCGAAATGAAATTCGTCAAGCCAGAATTTGCAGTTAGACAACAAAAAATGTAATACCTCATTTTTTTCGTAATTAAAGCAAAGAGAATCCCATGTCGGATGTTCCCGTCGTGGTCCGGTATGAAAATATTGATAACAGGAGCCGTCGAAACGCCCTAAGCCTTCCGCTTCGTTTTTTACGGCGTGGCTATGTACGATATCCATTATTACGGCAATACCCATCTGATGAGCGTCATCGATAAGATGTTTTAATTCATCCGGCGTACCGAAGCGCGACGATGCGGCAAAAAAACTGCTTACATGATATCCGAAAGAACCATAGTACGGATGTTCCTGTATTGCCATAATCTGAATCGCATTATATCCGTCGCTTGCGATTCTTGGTAAAATATTCATCCGGAATTCTTCGTATGTTCCGGTCTTTTCGGCCTGCGACGCCATTCCAATGTGACACTCATAGATCAGTAACGGAGATGTTTCAGGTATGAACTTTTTGTTTTTGAAATGGTATGGTTTGGCAGGATTCCAGACTTGGGCGGAAAATATTTTTGTTCGTTCATCCTGTACAACCCGTTGACACCATGCGGGAATTCGTTCTCCTGATCCTCCTTCCCATTCGATTAGTAACTTATATAAATCGGTATGATGTATAGCATTTTCAGGAAGGCTTATTTCCCAGTTTCCGTATTCTACTTTTTTTAATCTGTAATCCTCCTTTTTTTTCCAGCTATTAAATGTTCCGACAAGATAGATCGCAGTAGCGTTTGGCGCCCATTCGCGAAAGACCCATCCATCATTTGTATGATGTAGTCCGAAATACATATAACCGGAAGAAAAATCGGATAAAGATAGAGAGCCATGTCGAGTAATTTCTTTTTCCTTCTCAACGGCAAAATTATGACGCCCTTCAATAGCGTTAACGTATGGTTTTAACCACGGATCTTTTTGTATTAATTTAAGCGTTTCTCCGCTCATTTATTTTTTTTTTAAATCAATACGCTATTTTCAATGGACAAAAATACTTTTATATTTTAATATAACAATATTTTATATGAATTTTCTTTGGAAAAAAAATAAAAAAATTTCCGATAAGTTGATTTTTTATGTTTATCTTTGCTTACATATCAGAGCATTAAAACGCCTGAAAAAAATAAAGGAAAGCAATGAGAAACGAAATGAAAAAGTTGACATTTTACGTATTGATGATTGTTGTTTTGGGTTTGCCGATGTACTTTATCGCAAAAGAAGGAATAACGCAACATTCTTCAAATGAAATTATTACGCCATATTCGGGTGCGCAAAGTCTAAGAGAGGGCTTCCGTTTATTTTCATTTTTGACGTTGGAGCATGTTAAGTCTACAATCGGGATTTTATTGTTACAAATTATCGTTATTCTTGCAACCTGTCGTATTGTCGGGCTTTTGTTTAAAAAGATCGGGCAACCGACTGTGATCGGCGAAATCATGGTCGGCGTCATTTTAGGACCTTCCGTTTTGGGTTATTTTTTTCCTCAGGTATCAGGTTTCCTTTTTCCGGAAGAGTCTCTTTCCTATATAAAAACATTAAGTCAGTTTGGTCTGATCTTATTTATGTATACGATAGGCATGGAGCTGGATCTAAGCGTGGTACGCAAACGTTTTCAGGATACGATCCTGATAAGCCATGCAAGTACGATTGTCCCGTTTTTTTCAGGCATGCTCATGGCTTATCTTATTTATGACGAGTATGCATATGCAGAAACTCCGTTTTTATCTTTTGCTCTTTTTGTTGGTATTTCATTGAGTATAACGGCTTTTCCTGTGTTGGCAAGAATCATCCAGGAGCGGGGAATGACGCGTTCGCATCTGGGAAGCATATCGCTGGCCAGTGCGGCAAACGGAGATATTACAGCGTGGTGCTTGCTTGCGGCAGTTGTTGCATACGCCCAGGCCGGGACGATGAGCAGCGCGATTTTTA
The DNA here is from genome assembly GCA_031257565.1 of Tannerella sp. Lineage (GTDB taxonomy): Bacteria > Bacteroidota > Bacteroidia > Bacteroidales > Tannerellaceae > Tannerella. Next base: position 20,837 of record JAIROL010000046.1, read on the forward strand.
TTGTTTTGTTCTCACTGGTTTATATTTGTATTATGTTGTTTCTGGTTCGTCCTATCTTACGGGTAATCGGAGATTTGTATCATAATAAAGAGGTGGTGAATAAACCGTTGGTAGCAATGATGTTTTTGATATTGCTCTTATCTTCTTACATTACCGAGATATTAGGACTACATGCTTTGTTCGGGGCCTTTGTCGCAGGAATGATTATGCCTGAAAATCTTAAGTTCCGGAAGATTATGAATGAAAAGGTAGAAGATGTTTCACTTGCCTTATTTCTTCCGCTATTTTTTGTTTATACAGGATTGCAGACCGAAATAGATTTGATAAAAGGCACGGAAATGTGGTTGTTATGCGGCGTTTTTATTCTTGTTGCCATTATTGGAAAATTTGGCGGGACATTGGTTGCCGCACGCGTTTCAAATGAGAGCTGGAAAGATAGTTTATATATGGGGGCATTTATGAATACGCGTGGATTAATGGAACTTGTAGTTCTTTCTATTGGCTTGGAAATGAATATATTACCGCCGGTTATTTTTGTTATGCTGGTATTGATGACACTGGTGACTACATTTATGACTACCCCGTTGATTTCATTTATTAGTATTTGTTTTCGTACATCGGAACGAATCAAATTTCACCGGGAGGAAAAACTTAAAACCGACACATTTAAAGTTTTACTCTCATTTGGGCGCGCAAGCAGCGGACAGGTGATGCTTGATCTGGCGCATCAAATGTTTTCAAAAGGGGAGAAGAAACTGGATATTACGGCGCTTCACCTTACCGTAGGCTCGGATGTTAATCCGGTTAGCACAAGGGATTTTGAAAAAGTGAGTTTTGCTCCTGTTTTGTATGAAGCGAATAAATTAAACATGCTTATACAGACAAGGTATGATGTTTGTGGAAATGCGACGCAACATATTTGTTCCATCGTAAATAATGAAAGATTCAATTTCTTACTTGTCGGCTCGGGTATTTCAATGAGCGATCTTGCAACGGATATAAATGCCTTCAGTACCTGGCGAAAATTTGTACGTTTGCTATTCGGGAAAGATATACGGAATACAATATTTTCTTCCGGCTCTTTGATTAAAGATAAAACAAAGGAATTTGTAGAAAACAGCAGTTGTTCCGTAGGTGTTTTTATAAACAGAGGTTTTATACGTGCCGGTAATATTCTTGTTATTTTTAATTCCGAAAAAGATTTGATATTACTTGACTATGTGAAAACGTTGCAAAAAACGACCCATGGGTTTGTACAATTGATGGATCGCGTCAGTCCGACGTCAGACGATAGCGAAAGAGTCGCCTTTGCGTTGTCGGGTTATCTGACAACGGCTAAAGAAACGGCCATTCCTTTTGAAAAAAATCTTACGACAGATATACTTAGAAATGCGGATTTGATGCTGGTAAGCTATGATACATGGCAACTTATTTCCGAAGAATGTGATGATACATTACAGGATATGCCGTCCACATTAATTATAAAACACAGGTAACAATGAAATAATAGAGGTATAAAAAAAAGCAATCGAAAAAATCGGTCGCTTTTTTTCCAGAAAATATTCAAGAGTAGTTAACTATTTGTATTTTAATAATTTACCGCTCTTATTTGGAAATATGCTTTCGGATGAGAACATACCGGACAGATTTCCGGCGCTTTTTTTCCTGTAACAATGTGCCCGCAATTTTCACACTGCCATATTTGATCTTCATCACGAGAGAATATCAGTCCGTCTTTTACATTTGCAAGTAATTTGCGATAACGTTCTTCGTGCTCTTTTTCTATTTTAGCTACGCCTTCAAACAAAAAGGCAATACGGTCAAATCCTTCTTCTTTCGCAGTTTTTGCAAAACCTGCGTACATATCGGTCCACTCATAATTTTCTCCGAGCGCCGCGTCAAGCAGGTTTTCTGTCGTTGTCGGGATATCATTATCATGCAACAACTTGAACCATACTTTAGCATGCTCCTTTTCGTTACGGGCCGTTTCTTCAAAGATGCCGGCTATTTGCACAAATCCGTCTTTTTTAGCTTTAGACGCATAATACTGATATTTTGTATGAGCTTGCGCTTCGCCGGCAAAAGCGGCTTTCAGATTTTCTTCTGTTTTTGATCCTTTTAATGGTTTCATCTTATTTATTTTTATTAAGTGAATAAATTAATTTTCCGATTTCAAAGGTAATGATTATTTTATATTTTTCCACTTTTTATGCGTACATTATTTATTTTTTAACATTAAGGAAAACATAGAACTTTACTTTTTCCTTCTACTGATAAGCATTACGCTCAGAAGGATAATAACCAATCCTGCGATCTGTATCCAGGCGACGTCTTCCCGACCGAATACGGTTCCAAAAAATACGGCGATAAACGGATTGACGTATGCATGTGTAGCTACTTCTGTCGCCGGACGAACTTTTAACAGCCAGACATAAGCCGAATAAGCCAGCAGGGAACCAAAGATAATCAGATAACCCAGCGAAAACCATGCAGAAGCAGGGACGGCTGTAAAATCTGTTTTCGCCAGGTCTCCACGGATAAGCGTAAAAATCAAGAACATGGCGCTGGCAAAAAGCATTTGCCAGGCCGATCCGGCAAACGCATTCACACCTTCTTCGCGAGAAGAACGGTATTTTGCATATAATGTGCCCAATGCCCATGATATACAGCCGAACATCAGGATAAGTATCCCATACTCTCTGTTTCCCGATTCCGAGTCTAATTGCAGTTGTTCCGCATAAAGCATCAGTACGCCTAAAAAACCAGTTATTATTCCAATAACTACAGCCGGATTACGTAAATTCTTCTTCCACGCAGGAACGTCCAGCGCCATAATCCAGATAGCCGTCGAAGAGGCTATGATAGCAACCAGACTACTACTCACATATTGCTGTGCAAGCATGACGACTGCCATATCTGCAAAAAGCAGAACGATACCGCTCACAGCTGATTTTTTAATCAGACTTTTTTTGAATACCGGTTCGCCTCTTTTATAACAAATGCCAAGCAGAATCAATCCGGCCATCGTAAAACGAAGCGTTCCCAACAGGAACGGAGGAAACCCTTTCAGAGCCACGCCAATAAAATAATAGGTAGAACCCCAGACAACATATATCAGAAAATAAGCGACCAGGATGTTTATTTTCTTCACCTCTGCTCTTTCCTGTCGATTCGGCATTTATACAGATTTTTTATTTTGTTCAACCCTTCTTTGAGCGCCTGCCTTGGGCAGGCGATATTCAGGCGTATAAACCCTTCTCCACTCAGCCCATACATCGTTCCTTCATTCACCCATAAATTTTCTTTTTTCAGCAGATTTTCTGTAATTGCTCCCGATGATTGCCCGGTCACGGAAAAATCCATCCAAACCAGATAAGTCGCTTCAAGAGGCGGAATCCGAACGGAGGGAAGCTCCCTTTTCATAAACTCATTCAGGTAGATATAATTGTCATACAAATACTTTTTCAATTCTTCCAGCCATTCTTCGCTTTCGTTATAAGCAGCTATAACGGCTTCAATAGCAAATGCATTAATTTCACATACTTCATTAATATTCAGTTCCTTGTCGATCTTACGACGAATTTCTTCGTCGGCGGCTATAATGTTGGCGACCTGTATCCCGGCCAGATTAAATGTCTTGCCCGGAGACGTACAGGCGACGGAGTTTCGCAGGAACTCCTCGCTGATCGAAGCAAACGGGATATGTTTATGTCCGGCATAAACCAGATCGCAATGTATCTCGTCTGATACGACAATCACATGATTACGCAGGCATATTTCACCGATTCGACTCAATTCTTCTTTTGTCCAGACTCTTCCCACCGGATTGTGCGGACTGCATAGCAATAGTACTTTGGCCTTGGGGTCGGAAGCTTTCTTTTCCAGATCATCGAAATCAATGCCGTAAGAACCGTTTTTGTATATCAGTTCGTTTGCCGCCATTTCACACTGGTCGTTACGGATGGAGGAGAAAAAACAATTGTAGACCGGCGTCTGTACGATCGCCCGGTCGCCGGGAATCGTTAGCGCTTTAATAACGGCCGAAAGCGCCGGCACCACCCCTGTCGTAAAAAGTATCCAGTCTTTTTGTACAGCAAAATTATGCCTTCTCTCAAACCATCCTGTCACCGCATCGTAATAAGCTACAGGTACTTTTGTATACCCAAAAATGCCATGCTGCGCTCTCCGTACAAAAGCTTCGATAATAGAAGGCGCCGTACGGAAATCCATATCAGCTACCCACATAGGCAAAACCTCGTCGCCGGCAGCCGAATCCCATTTATAAGAATTTGTGTTTCTGCGTGGAACGATTTCGTCAAAATTATACTTCATGATGCAAAACAGGTCTCTTTGCTTGTTTTTATTTTGCAGGCTTTCGGATTCTTGCAGTTTTCATCTATAATAACTTCGCCGATACAATCTGCCGTAATAGATCCGTCCGCCGGATTTTTAACGCTGGCGACAGAGCCGCTGATAACAGCCTTCAACGTGCTGTATTCGAAACACAAATCGCAGTCTTCGGCCATCGTACAGTTCTCCATCACAAGATTCGTGCAGCAACACAAAGGTTGTGTACCGGAAATCTTACAATTCACCAGTTTCAGGTTTTTGGAGTACCACCCTAAATATTCTCCGTTTATTTCAGAATCATAGACGGTCGCATTTTCCGTTTTCCAGAAAGCGTCCTTAGAGTCAAGGCGGGCATTACGGACAACGATATTTTTCGCATCCTGAAACGAATAGTTGCCTTGCAGGTAAAAATCATCGATATCAATTCCCGCGCCGTTCATAAAAATATAGTCGCCGCCACGGGCTTCCACATGACGCAGTTTCATATCGCGGCAGTTCCACATTGTTTCCCCGGCGCAGGATAATTTCACATTCTCCAGATAAAGACCATCTATTTCACGAAACATTTTGGGGGCGTCCACACGGCTGTTTACCATACGTATATTTTTAGAATACCAGATAGCGGCGCGGCTGTATACCGTAAACAGACAATCCTCAATCAAAGCGCTGTCGTCATGCCAGAACGGATATTTGCACATAAATTCACATTTATATGCTTCCACATTATTACATTCTTTCAAAGCCGACTCTCCCGGATAGAATTTTACATTTTCCAGTCGTAAGTTGTTTGTTGCAAATAAAGGTCTTTCACCTTCAAAAAATGTGTTTCTGATCAATTTTTTCATTTTTATAATTTGTTATTAATGTAATACTCAGCCATTCTCCGTAAGTTAGCATGCGCCATCCCCATTCCATCGGTCCGAAGCGAAGATAATGAAGCCATACATAACTGTAAATAATCTGAACAAGATAGACTCCCAACGCAATCAATTCAACATAAACCAGTCCGATTTTTGCTCCCAGTCCAAAACCGATACCGTAAAAAATAATAATTCCGAAGACAGATTGCATCATGTAATTGGTAAGCGCCATTCTGCCGGGAGCCGCCACGATATGAAAAATTCGCCTCTCCTTCTTTTTAATATAAAACAAGCAAATCGCCGATATGTAAGCAAAACTCAGAGGGAACACGCTAATTGCATATAAAATGGCGCTCCCCGCTAATCCGGAAGGATAACCGTTCATTGCATTCCAGGCATAGAGTATTGAAAGCGGCAAACCGACGACAAATCCGACGCTACGAATTTTCCGTAAACTTTTTTTATAATCTTCCGGATTAGCATACATCCGGTTTTTTCCGATATAAAAACCGATAATGAATAATCCCATCACTTTAAAAGCCCTGTTTCCATCAATAAACTCCTGCATCCGGATAAAAGCTCCGGCTAAATTAAACTTGAGTACATCCACATAACTATCCGCCTCTGCAAGCCACACGGGGAAATTATTTTTCGTAATACCTGCTTTATCATGAAAATATTGTGTAGCCCTGATAACCGGAGCCGACAAGTTCCACCCGAAAAATGTAATACAGACATCAACAAGAACAGGAAATAATAACAATACAACAGAATAAATCAATAGCTTTTTATCAGATGCGTTTCTGAATAACGGAAGAAAAAGTCCTAAAAATGCATAAAGGATAAGGATATCGCCGGCCCACAGGCATAATAAATGAAGAAACCCGATTAATAACAATACGATCATTCGGCGGTAAAAAATCCGGAGACCGTTTCTGTTGTTCCTCGCCGAGTTGGATAGAATGATGGAAAATCCGACGCCGAACAAAAGAGAAAACAACGTGTAGAACTTGCCGTCAATAAAAACATACTGAAAATATTTCACAACCTTGTCTATTCCGGCTGTAGGCATGGCCGCAACTATATCCGGAGATTGAAAAGTATATAGCGCAAATTCAGGGAAATTTGCCGAACAAATACCCAGTAAAGCGGCGCCCCGAAGAAAATCCGGGATAATATAACGCTTTTTTGTATCGCACTTGTCGATCGTGTTTATCATAGTCTAAATATGAAAATTATAATTTTTCATTCTTTCAGATTCTACCGCCAAAAGGAAAAAATCGAAGATAAAAACGAATTATTCCGAGTACGTTCAGTATAAATTCCTGATAATAGTTGGATGACCCGGAGCAGGCTTTCGCCGGCATTTAATTTTGTGCTCTTTTTGCCCGGCGAGGTTTTACATTCGGTAGAAATATAGCTACAAATCCCAGTAATGGCATGTAAGCGCAAAATTTATAGACATACTCTATTCCGTGATGATCGGCTACATTACCCAATACAGCCGCCGCTACTCCGGCAATACCGAATGCAAGTCCGAAAAACAGGCCGGATATAAGTCCGACTTTGGTCGGTAACAATTCCTGCGCATAGACAAGTATAGCTGAAAAAGCCGAAGATAAGACAAATCCGATGATAATGCTCAATGCGCATGTCCAAAAGAGATTTGCATGAGGCATCAACAAGGAGAATGGCGCGGTTCCCAGAATGGAGAGCCAAATAACGTATTTCCGCCCGAAGCGGTCGCCTGTCGGCCCGCCGATCAATGTTCCGGCAGCCGAGGCAAAAAGAAATACAAAAAGAAATATCTGCGATTGTTGTGTGGTCACATTAAATTTTTCTATCAGAAAAAATGTATAATAATTACTCAGACCGGCCATATAGACATATTTTGAAAAGACCAGAACCAGTAACAGGACAAGCGAGTAATATATCTGATGTTTGGTCAGACGTACCCTGTGAATCGTTTCTTTGGGAGCGTCTTTCGTTTTTAGTATTCTGATTCGTTCGGTATACCATTTTGTAATGGGACGTTTGCTCAAAATAGACAGTATCGCTATTCCGGCGAATACGACCATGTATTTCTGTCCGTACGGAGCGATGATCAGAGCCGCAAGTAAAGGCCCCATAGAACCGCCGAAATTGCCTCCCACCTGAAAGATTGACTGTGCAAGACCGTGCTTATCTCCCGAAGCATAATGCGTCAGGCGGGAAGCTTCCGGATGGATGATCGACGATCCCAAACCGATGAAAGCGACCGCTACGGCAACCGTATATACGGAATGGGCAAAAGCTAAAATTAATAAACCGACTAATGTAGATGACGAGCCCAGACTCAGATACCAGGGCTTCGGTTTATTGTCAAAAAGTACGCCAAAGGCCGGTTGAAATACGGATGCGCAAATCTGATAGACAAATGCAATAATTCCTATTTGCCCGAATGTGAGATGCAAATTATCCTTGATAACAGGATAACCGGCTGATACAACCGACTGAAGCATATCATTCAGCATGTGAGTCAAACTCAATGCCAATAAAATGTTCATAGAAGTTTTATCGGATGAAGAGGGTGTATTTTTTACAGATATTTTACTTCTCATGCCGCAAAGGTACGCTTTATTTATGAGATA
>JAIROL010000077.1 GCA_031257565.1 Tannerella sp.
ACAAATCGACACGGTTTATTGTAACAGACGGCAAAGTATTCAAAAACAGGATGTATTATTCTGATTTTCATCTGGATTTTGGATATAACCGTTTGGATAAAAGCAATATGTTTACAGGCACGACGCACGAAAGCGCATCCGATTTCCCGAAATTACGAAATTCGGCGTCCAACTCGTTTGCAATGTATGCAATATTCGGACGCAAAATTTCCAACTCTTTCTCGATAATGTCGGGACTGGGTATCAACTGGGTAAACTACAAATTCAGCAAAGAAGTTACTATAAGAGAAATAAACGATGTGGCGACGCAGGTATCCATTGAATCTGTTCTCAACAGTTTTTCGTATATGAAAAAATCGAAACTCACAGGCTCGTATCTCGAAATACCTTTGCTTCTGAGGATTCATTTCCACAAGTTCTTTATCGCCGCAGGCGTTACCGGAGGACTGAATATCGGCAGTCATACGAAAGTGGTATTCGTGGACACGCATGGTAGAAAACAAACGTATAAAGATTATGATATACACCTTGCTACGTTCCGGTACGGCTACGCCCTTCGCGCAGGTTTCCGTCATTTTTCTCTGTTTACGAACTACTATGTCAGCCCACTCTTCGCCAAAGATGAAGGCCCTCAGGTGTATCCGTTTTCAATAGGATTATCTTTGAGATTGTGGTAAAACTGTTGTAACTACTCAGGTAGCATATTTCTTTGCAAATCACAAAGCAATAAAAATTCTCTTTGTGAAAACTTTGTGTTCTTTGTGTCTTCGTGGTATTTTTTTAACGTAAAGGTCATAAAGGGTACCTGAGTAGTTACATTTTTTTCTTCGTCCTGCCGAATTGCAAATTCGGCAGGACGGAGGTAGGGTCGTGGCGTGCCGCGACCATCATAATGCCATAGCAAACAAGTCCGTATCGTCTTTCCAAATCATAAATAGATACAATATTTTGCTTTATTGCCCTGAAAGTCAAAAAACAGCGGTTCCATAATTCCGTTGCGATGTTTGTATTCTTTGCCGGAACGGGAGAGGCTTGCATTTGCAGGCTCTAATGCCGTGAATCGAATGGATTTGCCTTCGAGGCGCAACGTGGCCGTATTGCCGTCTATCCGCACATCGGTTTTGTCCTTGCCGTTGAACGTCAGCACAGGCCATGTTATTCGCATGTTGGAAGCCTTGCACAATAACTCGTCCTCGACGGTAATTTTCCCCTTCTCACAGGTTATGGTTTCTGCGATTGATACGTCTTTTGTCTTGTAAAATACCCTGAAGCGCGTCATTGCAGACGTTTCGTCCAACACTTCGACGGATGGCTCAACCTGCTGCATTTCTGCCAGCGACGACCATGTGCCGTCGGCGTTTTGCCACGCCGGGCCGGTTGCTATCGCGATTCCTTTACCGCTGAATAATTCGGCGCATCCGTCAGACGGACCGAGTTGAGGATTACTGCCTTTCAGGTGGATGCGGATAATGCCCGTAGGATTGTATTTCATGTCGCCCTGCGTGTCATATTCAATATAAGTGCCGCCGGACGAGGAAATTATCTTATGGAAGGGTTTCTTGACGGGAACAACAAAACCGCCGGCATCCGCAGGAGCAATGCCTTCCCGTATGTTGTCGTCGGAAAATTCCCATGCCTGCGCCAGCATTGATGTGGCAAGCATATTATAACACGCATGTACCGAATAGCCTTCATATCCATGCTCTGCCTCAACAGGGTATTTGTTTTTAACTATATAACCCGACCCGTCGGGGCGAATCCACGATTTAATACTGCTTAACGATAACATTGCCGCCCGTTTGAAAGCTTCGGCAGTTTTCATGTCATTCCGTTTTGCATATTCGGCGGCATATATCTCAAAGACAACACACTGTTCGGCTTCGTTCCAGATATGATGAGCGCTGCGAAATCCTGCAGGCATCTCGCCAAAGGGCGATTGTAAAAAGAGCGACATCCATGCGCCCTTATCAAGCAAATTGTGTAATTGTTCATAACAGGCGCCTCTGTATCCATGCGCCAGCATACCCGACAGGTAATGCCTCGGAAACAGGTCGTATGCAAACGGATTGCCGTTTTCGTTATACATACCGTAGCCGGTGAAATTCTTTATTTGGTTTTTCAGGCATGTATCCACATCACTCAATGGACGAAGATTTTCCTTAAAACGCAAAAATTCGCCCGCGGTATTCACTAATGCCCAGTTGCCATTCGTCGCTTGATAAGCGTAATAAAATTTGTCAGGCCTCATGTCGGCAATATGTTTGAGCCATTCTGCCCGCCTGTCGTCAGTTGCAATGCCTTTGTACAAGCGGTAGGCAAACATGACAGGCCATGTATAAAAATCTCCATGCCTGCCTGCCGACCAGTTCCTTGCCATATCGGAAGTAACGATATCCATCGCCTTCATGCCGCTTTCAATCAGGGCAGCGTCTTTGGTATAACCCGAAGCCGCCAGCGCGGCAATACTGTGGGCATAGCATGGCGTTGAATAATACATTTCCTGCTGTTTTACAGGATCTATTATGCGTCCCTCTTCGTTTTGATACTGCATCATGGCACGTACTTCGCCTTCAATGATTTTCAGATAGTCCTGCTTCTTCAATCCGGTTTTGGTTATGCCGGAGGCGGTTTTCAGTCCGTCTTTGAATGACTGTATATTGTCGGTCAGTAGCCATTTATCGCACATCTGATACACTTCGCTTGCAGCCAGCAGGAATGTACCCGATACATACTCATGCGAATCATCCTGCACGATATTGACCGGACGGTCGCCTTCCTGCTGTCCCCATTGCAGTTTGCCTTCATCATCGACAGCGTCAACGAGCGAGCGCCATGCCTTTTCAATCACGGGACGGTATTCGTCGTAATCAAGAATACCGTTATTGACGCCCCATGCCAGTCCATAAACAAAGAACGATGTGCCGCTCGTTTCCTTAACCGGATAATCGTTAGGGTCGGCAAGGTTGGGATACCAGAATCCTTCTTTCGACTGACATTTTTTCAATGCCTGAGCCATGTTTTTTAACACCTGTACATAGCGGCGACAGGAAGCATGTTCCTTTGGCAAATACTTCAACACCCTCGCGATAGCGGCTATAGCCCAGCCGTTGCCGCGCGACCAGATGACTTTCTGGCCATTTGTCGTAGTGCGTGTGATATAGCGCGCATCTCGGTAGAATAAGTTTTCCTGAAGGTCGTAAAGAGAGCCATAAATATCCCAGAAAAACGACTCCATCCACTGCAGATATTTCTCGTCCTTAGTGATGGAATAGAGCATGGCAAGCGGCGGAGCGCCGGTAAACAAACCGTCAACATAGCGTCTCCCACTCTCGAAGTACCAGTCGAGAGGCATGGACGTCGGACTTTTGGCAACCGGATTTTCCAAATATGCTGTCAACGGCTCTATCTTATATTTCTGAGGGTCGACCATATAACTCTCCAGCCATGTCTGAGCAAGCGTTAACAGATTACCACCGCCGCCGGAGTTAACATCCGGCCGTTCGGAAGGCGCTTTCCAGTTAAGCTCCCGCCCCAGCGCATCGCACTGTTCAAGATAGGATTTATCGCCAGTAGCCTGATAGCAGGCCATCACGCCGGCGTAGTACGTACCCCGTATCCAGTTATCGTCGTATTCCGCCCACGGGTGCGTTAATTGATACCGGTTCACCTTATCCATAACCGACTTGACCGATGCCTTGTCGATATCCTGTTGAGCGCAAACTACAGTTGCCCAACTGCTCCCGCCGGTCTCCGTTTGCTGTGCATAACCGTATAACGAAACGGCTATCGTCAGCATAAAAAATAAAATACTTTTTCTCATTCCTTTTTAATTGTTTAATCTGTTTATAATTATTTGTTCTTTTCTTTCAAATATTTTCTGTTTGTCAACTTCACTTAATACTCGCATTTGTTGAATAGCGATTTGATTTAGTTTTATCAACCTTTCTTTTTGTAACGTTCTTTCGTTTATCAGGACGGCATTTATATTTTCCATATTCGATAAGCATATCAATTCGTTGATTGTGGCATAATCCCGGATATTTCCTTGCAAATCGGGATTTGCTTCTCGCCATTCTTTTGCTGTAATGCCAAACAGTGCAACATTCAACACATCTGCTTCATTGGCGTAAATAATAGAAGTTTGTTTTGCGGTTAATTCCGCAGGAATTAGATTGTGTTTAATCGCATCTGTATGTATATGATAATTGATTTTTGCCAGTTCACGTTTAGCCGACCATCCGAGCTGCTTTTGTTCATCTTCTTTAAGTCGTTGAAATTCTTTAACAATGTACAATTCAAACTCAACAGAAATCCAACTTGCGAATTTAAAAGCAATGTCTTTGTGGGCAAAAGTCCCGCCATAACGACCCGATTTTGATACTATCCCTATAGCATTGACGCTTTCAATCCATTTTTGAGGCGACAGCGTAAAGGCGTTTGCTCCTGCCTCGTTTTTAAACCCCTCGAATTCGAGGGGTTTAAAATTGGGATTGTACAAATATTCCCAAATTCCAGGATATTCAATCGTATTTCTGTTTCTCATCCAATTGGCTATAACGCCGTTGGCGTCAGGATTTTTCACTTTTGCAATATCCGTCAGCGAAATATAATCTACACTATCTATTTTGATAATAGTTACTTCTGTATCTTTTACATTAATTTTTGCCATAATATTTATTTATATGATTTCAACGCTATTGTCGTGATAGACTTTCATCGCAGACCTCCCTCGTTAGAAGTATCCAGCCCCGAAAAGTTAAAATTAAGAATCAGGTAACTGTTCCGTTTTGGAGTAGGATGTCTACCGATATACAGGTCGCCGAACAGTTGTTCGAATTTATCTGCCTGATTGAGGTCATAATAATATGAGAGTGTCGAAAGAAACAGACTTTTCCCGAATTTACGCGGTCGGGTAAAAAACAGTTTGTCATTATCTTCGTTTTC
>JAIROL010000162.1 GCA_031257565.1 Tannerella sp.
ACACTAAAAACAAATAAATTATAAGGCACAATAACTGTCTATTTTTGTCTGTCTCAGATTACCGTAGACATTTATTTTTTATAAGTGACTGACTTGTAGCTGAATTTCAGTCGTTAGTCGGGATGACAGGATTTGAACCTGCGACCACACGCCCCCCAGACGCGTACTCTACCGGGCTGAGCTACATCCCGCTTATTTTTGCGATGCAAAGATATAAATTAATTGGTAATTGTCAATAGTTCCGGTTAAAAAACTTTGGCGTTTAAGCGTATTGGAATAATGCGAACCTGAATTGTCTCCTGTTTGGAAGCAGAAATAATAGGGCAAATATTGATTATTAATAAAGGTTTTCTCTGTAAAAATCGAATGATTCCAGCGCCAACTCTTTGCTTACTTCCTGATTGATGCGAATATCTCCTATATTTCCCAGCAGGGTAAAGTTTATGCGTCTCCCTTCATTCTTTTTGTCGTGCGTCATCAGTTCGTATATCGTGTCGTAATCATCGCAATTGAAGGTAAACGAAGGATAATGCTCTTTAGTGAAATTGGTTACCCGACGGAGGATCTGAACCGGCATATTACATAATTTGTGAGACAGGTACAGCTCGCATACCATACCTGCCGCGACCGCATGTCCGTGGAGAATCGGATGATTTCTTGAAAACGAAAGGCTTTCGAATGCATGTCCTGTCGTATGGCCGAAGTTAAGCGCTTTACGTATTCCCATTTCTCTCGGATCTTCTTCTACGATACGTTCCTTTATTGCAACGGATGTACTTACCAGATTATTTAACTTTTCAATGTCAATCTCTTTTTGTTCGACGTCGAAAGCGAGTACCTCGTCGAATGATATCCGGTTACTTATCAATCCATGCTTTATCATTTCAGCATATCCGGAGAGGAGGTTGTCACGATTCAGCGTTTTCAGGAATGTACAGTCTATCATCACGTCATCCGGTTGATAAAAAGAGCCGATCTCGTTTTTCAATCCGTTGAAATTGATACCTGTCTTTCCTCCTACGGCAGCGTCTACCGACGCCATCAGTGTGGTAGGTATGTTGAGATTGTGCAGTCCGCGTTTGAATGTCGCTCCGGCAAATCCCCCGAGGTCGGTCACCATACCTCCCCCGATATTAATAAGTAGCGAGTTACGTGATGCGCCACTTTTAGACAACACATCCCATATGGCTGATACTTGTTTTAAATCTTTATGCATATCGCCGGCTTTGATGGTTATATATATATAATCATTTTCGGTCAGAGCCGCCCCTAAAAGCGGAAGACATTTATCACAGGTATTTGCATCGGTAAGAACAAAAATCTTGTCATGCTTGTGTGATGACAAGTAGGACGAAAGCTCCGATATAATATTTTTTGTAATAATTACCATTATAGAGTGGTATGTTGAAAGTTGAAAATTAATTCTTCATTCAATGGCTTGACAATTTGTTCGCTACAATTGTCGTGGAGTGCGACTCAGTTAAGCCCTGCGGCTTCAAGGATTGCATCTATAGCCGGACTTAATCCGTCTTTGTTTTTTCCTCCTGCGGTGGCAAAGTGAGGTTGTCCTCCTCCTCCTCCCCGGATATGCCTGGATCCTTCTTTTATTAGTTTGGCAGCGTCGAAACCGTCGGCAACCAACGAGTCGCTTAGCATGATAACCAGGCCGCATTTTTCGTGATCTTCGATTCCTGCTACAAATAAAACTTTTTCTTCATTGAAAAATTCGCCTCTTAACTGAAATGCGACGTCTTTGAATACCTCAATATTACCGTTCCCCTTGTATGATAGTAGTTTAACTCCGTTTCTGTCGATAGCATGCAATAAGATAGATTTTTTTATTGAAACAACTTTCTCTTTCAGATAATCTGCAAGTCGCTTTTTCAGTTCTGTATTTTCTTCAATTGATTTTTTGATTGTTACGGACAGGTTCGGTACATTATTGAACATTGTACGCAGTTCGCGAATCATATCCTGAACCCGATAGAACATTGCTTCCGCCCTTTCGGCAGTCACTGCTTCGATACGACGTATGCCTGCGGCAATAGAACTTTCGCTAACCACATACATCGAACCGATCATTCCCGTTGAAGAAATATGCGTACCGCCGCATAACTCTATGGATGAACCGAAACGTACTACGCGGACCTCTTCGCCGTATTTTTCTCCAAACAAGGCCATGGCGCCCATGTTTCTGGCTTCTGCTATAGGTAAATGGCGGTATTCTTCGAGCAAGATGTTTTCGCGTATTTTGCTGTTTACAATCATTTCAACCTTGCGGATTTCTTCGTCCGTGACTTTCCGGAAATGAGAAAAGTCAAAACGAAGCGTTTCCGGAGACACAAACGAACCTTTCTGTTCTACATGTGGTCCCAAAACTTCGCGCAATGCTTCATGTAAAAGATGGGTTGCGGAATGATTACATTCCGAACGAATCCTCATTTCTTTATTTATTCTTGCAGTAAACGTGCCTGTTAAATCTTTCGGCAGTTTGGTCGCAATGTGCATCGGGAGACTGTTTTCGCGTTTTGTATCAAAAATGTCCGTTTTCTCTCCGTCGGAAGAAATCAACCAGCCGCTATCTCCGACCTGTCCTCCCATCTCGGCGTAGAACGGGCTCTTATCCAGTACAATCTGATATAATTCCTTGTTTTTTTGTTTGACTTTACGGTAGCGAAGTATTTCTGCATCACATTCGCACATATCGTACCCGACAAAATCGGTTTCGCCCTCCTTGACCACTGTCCAGTCGCCTGTTTCGATTGCTGCCGCATTACGGGCGCGATCTTTCTGCTTTTGCATTTCCGCATTGAATGTTTCGATGTCAACAGTCATGTCGTTTTCGCGAAGAATGAGTTCTGTAAGATCTGGCGGGAACCCATAGGTGTCATACAGTACAAACGCATTGGCGCCATCAAGTATTTTTTGTCCTGCAGCTTTTGCCTCTTCAATTTTTTTATCAAGCAGGCGTATGCCTGTTTCGAGTGTACGCAGGAATGAATCTTCCTCTTCTTTCATGACCTTGCCGATCAGTTCCTGTTGGGCGACAAGCTCCGGATATGCCGTTCCCATCGTGTCGATAAGAACCGGCAGCAGTTTGTACATAAAGGCTTCTTTACACCCAAGGAATGTATAGCCGTAACGTACGGCGCGCCGTAATATACGGCGTATCACATATCCGGCTTTGGCATTTGAAGGTAATTGTCCGTCGGTAATGGAGAAGGCGATCGTACGGATATGGTCTGCGATAACACGCATTGCAATATCTTTTTGCCTGTCGGCGCCGTATGGAGCGCCGGTCATGTTCGCAATCGCATGAATGATCGGTTGGAATACATCTGTATCATAATTGGATGTTTTACCTTGTAGCGACATGCACAGGCGTTCAAATCCCATGCCGGTGTCAATGACTTTCTTAGGAAGCGGATCGAGCGAACCGTCCGCTTTACGGTTGTATTGCATAAATACAAGATTCCATATTTCAACGACGAGCGGATTGTCCTTATTTACCTGATCCGCTCCGGGTAAAGCTTCTCGTTCTTTTTCGGAGCGGAGGTCGATGTGTATTTCCGAACATGGTCCGCAAGGACCCGTGTCTCCCATTTCCCAGAAATTATCCTTTTTGTTTCCTTCCAGTATATGGTCTTTAGGCAGGTATTTTTCCCAATATCCGGCTGCTTCATCATCGCGTCCGAGTCCCTCCGAAGGGCTGCCTTCAAATACGGTTGCATAAAGTTGTTCAGGGTTCAGATGCAGGGTGTCGACAAGGTATTCCCAGGCCCACTCGATGGCTTCTTTTTTGAAATAATCCCCGAACGACCAGTTTCCAAGCATCTCGAACATGGTGTGGTGATAGGTATCGTGTCCTACTTCTTCAAGGTCGTTGTGCTTTCCGCTGACGCGAAGACATTTCTGGGAGTCGGCGGTACGCGGGTATTTGACAGGCGCGTTGCCGAGTATGACGTCCTTAA
This sequence comes from Tannerella sp., assembly GCA_031257565.1. Lineage (GTDB taxonomy): Bacteria > Bacteroidota > Bacteroidia > Bacteroidales > Tannerellaceae > Tannerella. Next base: position 3,972 of record JAIROL010000162.1, read on the forward strand.
ACTGATTCATGCCGGCATTTGTAAACATCAATGTCGGGTCGCCTTTCACCACCATCGGCGCGGAAGGCACGATATGATGAGCTTTTGATTCAAAAAACTGCAAGAATGACGCTCTGATTTCTTTCGCTGCAAGCATATTTATTTTTGTATATTGTTAATTATCTGAAAACAGTTTGCAAAAGTACTGTAAATAATTAATTTTGCAGTAGAATATAGAAGAAAAATTTAAGAAGACGGTATTACTGTATGGGAATCTTTAAATCTCGGAAAGCATATTATATGTACAATTCCAGAACGCTTGAATACGAAAGGGTTTACCTTTCCGCGAAAGAACGTTTTATGGTCGTATTGAGAAATTTAAGTTTAGGACTGATGATTGGCGTAGCTGTCTTTTTCGGGTTTATCTATTTTTTCGATTCTCCGATGGAAGTGTTGTTGCGTAAGGAGAATAAATTGCTTCAAACGCAATATGACTTATTATTGATGGAATTAAATCAGGCGAATGGCGTACTGGAAGATTTGCAGCAAAGAGATGAAAAATTATATCGGGCTATTTTTAATGCAGATTCGATACCGATGTCTATTCGTAAATCGGGATTCGGCGGATCGAACCGTTATGAACATCTGAAGGGATTGCCTAATTCCGACCTGGTGATAGAGACTACCCGAAAGATGGATATGCTTAAAAAACAGATTTATGTTCAGTCTAATTCGCTGGAAGAGATTATTTCTATCGGGAAAGATATGGACAATAAATTGCGTTGCATTCCCGCTATTCAACCTGTTGCAAATAAGGACCTGAAACGTACGGCGTCCGGCTACGGAATGCGTATAGATCCGTTTTATCGTATTCCGATGTTTCATTCGGGTATGGATTTTACGGCGGATGTTGGCGCCGAGATCTATGCTACGGGTGATGGAACAGTGGTGCAGGCCTCTTGGAAACAGGGATACGGAAACTGTGTTATTATTGATCACGGATATGATTACAAAACGTTATATGGACATATCGACAAGTATAAAGTGCGCGTTGGTCAGAAGGTTACACGTGGAGAGGTGATTGCTACTGTCGGTAATACCGGAAGATCAACCGGCCCCCATCTGCATTATGAGGTAATATACAGAAACCGTCACGATAATCCTGCAAAATATTATTTCCAGGATCTTACGCCCGAGGAATTCGACCAAATGATACAGATTGCGGAAAATCACGGTCAGGTAAAGGATTAATCATGGTTAAGACTACAGTTACAAAGATCTTTTATTCAATAAGAGAGGTTGCTTCTCTTTTGGGGGAAACGGAGCCTACATTGCGGTATTGGGAGGGAGAATTTCAGGATGTGATTTCTCCACAACGCAATGAGCGTGGCGTTCGCTTTTATAAAGAAAAAGACATAGATGATATACGACTGATAAAATACTTTATACGGGATTGTGGTCTTACGCTTGACGGGGTTCGTAAGAAACTCAGGAACAATAAAGAAAGCGCACTGAGACAGGCTGAGGTTGTTCAGCGTCTCGAAAATATCAAAGCAAAACTTAAAGATCTGGGCGAGGCGATGGATGAAGTTGAAAAGATGAAATTTAAGTATTATCCCTCCGACAGGGAAGAATTTTAAAAAAAATCCCTCCGACAGGGAAAATTCGTATCTTCTATATAAGAAATCTATTTCTTATTTTGTTTTTTCATTATTCAACGAATAATGGTAACTTTGCCGAAAAATCGCCGTTTAAACCTGATTTTTCAAATCTTTCAAAATTGACGGGAGCAAGCAAAAACAGCATTACCGACTACTTTTATTATATCGAAAAAGCGGGAATGATTGCTCAACTCCGCGAACCGGCTGCAAGTTTTTTAGTAGTCGGCAAGGTCGAAGAGGTCTATTTAGACAATACCAATCTTGCTTTCTGTCTGTCGGAAAACGCTCTTGATACCGGCAATATCCGTGAAACATTTTTCTTTAACAAGATGAGGGTAAAAAATGAAGTTTACCGTTCCGAAAAAGGAGATTTTAATATCGGCAATATGATTTTTGAGGTAGGAGGAAAAAGTAAATCGCAAAAACAAATCGAAGGGTTGAAAAACGCTTATGTAGTGAAAGACGATATTGAATACGGCTATCAAAACGTTATTCCCCTTTGGGCTTTTGGATTGAATTATTAGAATTTCAAATAAATATGAAATTGTACAAAAACCGTTAGATTATGAACAGGATATTATTTTATGCAGTTACAGCCCTCTTGCTTGCAGGAGGTTGCACCGGAAACCGGATGGATGGCGAAAGTCAGTATCAACCGTATGCGCCTGACGGGGTACCCTTTGTTATCGCCGATTCGGCATGGGATG
>JAIROL010000213.1 GCA_031257565.1 Tannerella sp.
CCAGGCATAATTGTTTTCGTGTTAAATCCATATTCGTTTGCTAATTGAGCAAAATCAGCGCCTTGACTTTTATCGGCAATATTGATAGATTGTCCTTTGTATTCGGCAATAGACTCTAACGTTTCTTGTGTACATCCAACTTCAGGATTAGCTTGTTGATGAATGGGTAAATTACCGTTAGGTAAAGAATAATCAATAGTCGTTTTCCACGGTTTTCCTCCCCAAAAGTCCCTTCCATCTCTTACGGCGTCAAGGCCACTCCAAAGACCGCCAATCAATGCGCCGGAAGCGCCTCCTATCAATCCGCCTTTTGTGCCGTTCCATAATCCTGTTCCAAAACTATTCCCTTGCAGCCACGAATTTCCTGCACCTGTTACAAATCCACTACTAAATCCTGCGCCGCCGCCTATTGCCGCTCCCGTAACAAAACTGCTTGTGGCTGTCATCGCAGCAGACGAACCAATGAAACCCGCTCCAAAACTACCGCCTGCCATTGCAGAACTTATACCTGTTCCTACACCTGTGCCTAACGCTCCTGCCGCTGCTCCTACGCCAAAATAACCCAATCCTTGCCAAAAATTATCAACTTTATCAGCATTCATTATTAAATTTATTCAAGTTTCCCACCTTGTTAAATAACTAAAAAACAGAGATAAAAAAATGTGTTAAAGTGGTGATAATTGAAAGTAAATTACTAATTTTGTGATAGTTAAAACAAAAAAACGAGTAATACAAACTATCACCACTTATGAGTACAAAAATAGGCATTATAAGCGAATTAGCAAGCATATTAACGAAAAAAGAGAAGATGGATTCGGGGGTTCTTGATTTTTCAAAACAATTCAAAATAGGGCAGCTATTGAAGCCATATTCGGATGTTAAGCAACAAGGAAAAACACTAAAATCAATAATGGTGTCCATGCTGTTAACACGACTGGGAAATAAGAGCATTTATGCGATGCAACGAACATGGAGTTTGGGAATGGATGATAATACAATGTACCGTTTGATGAACAATCCGTTAGTGAATTGGACGCGGATACTGTTATCCTTTGCCAAACAGTTTATAAATTGTGTATCGGAGAAAGGAGCATCGGAAGAAAAGACGAAAAAATGTTTTATCATAGACGACACGGAACTATCAAAAACAGGGACAACATTTGAAAGAATTAGCAAGATATACAGTCATGTAACACACAGTTTCAAATTTGGGCACAAAATGTTGACCTTATGTTTTTGGGATGGGAAGAGTTTGCTACCCTGCGGATTATCTCTACACAGAGAAAACAAGAAAAATGCGTATGGACTGAACAAAAACCAACAGAAAAGACAATTTCAGAAAGAACGAAAAGAGGTCGGTTACTTCCAAGAACGCTATGAGGAATTGGATGAAGAAAAGAACAAAGTAGCCATCAAAATGCTAAAAAGAGCAGTAAAGAGCAAAATAATAGCAAGTTATGTTCTTATGGACAGTTGGTTTGTAAGTGATTATATGTTGCAGTCAATCCGGTCAATCCGTGGATGCATTCTGCATGTAGCAGGCATGTGCAAGATGGACAAACGCAAATTTAAAGTTGACGATAAAGAATATAATTCTCATACAATCATAAAAATGAAAGAGCACAAAAAAGGCAAACGACACCATTCACGCAAGTATCATTCGGATTATATAGAGGCTATTGCAGATTACAATGGTACACCTGTTAAATTATTCTACATCAAATATAAGAACGCAAAAAATTGGACATTACTGCTTACCCCCGACCTTTCGCTTTCATTTACTCAGGCTATGGAACTATACCAAATCCGATGGAGCATTGAGGTGATGTATAATGAATGTAAACAGTATTTGAGGCTCGGAAAGGCTCAGAATACCGATTTTTACGGACAGATTGCCGATGCTTCGCTAACGCTGATAACATATATCATATTATCTCTGTACAAACGATTTGAAGCTTATGAAACTTTGGGCGCTCTATTCCGTGATACGCAGGCCGAGATACTTGAAAAAACACTCTGTGAAAGAATTGCTGTTATGTTTGTAAAAATTGTAGCTGATTTGCTCGAATTATTCTCCCTTGATGTGGATGAAACGCTTACTCGAATTATCGCTTCTAAGGATACGGACAAAAATGTGATAATCCTGTTAAATGCTGTAAATCAACTAACTACTGATTGTGAAAATTCTTTAAATGTCGTATAATACAAATTTGATTATCAGTTGAATACAAAATATATCCTGCACTATTTCTCAATAAAGGGGGGATGGGAAACTTGAATTCGTTCAATAACAATTTATATATTTCGTTCCAGTCCCTTTCGTAGAAACCGGTGGTTTTATCAGCAAGTCGAGAAAAAGCGTTGGAATCATAAAATTTATCGGTCGCAATCATTTTATCAAGACCTTTTTCTACTACAAGTTTTTCAATAATTTGACGTGTGATGTTTTTAAACTTATACGTAAAATCGGTTTTTTCTGTTTTTTTTATTGCTTGCAATGATTGTAAAGTACAGAAGCAAATTTGGTGTGTTGGGGATTTGAATTTCAATTCATTGAGGAATTGTGATTTGGAAATTTGTCCGTCCATATAATCATAAATTCGAGTAGCAATATCGTCATCGGCAACAGGTCATTCTACTAAATCGTAATCGTGTGCAGGTTTATCCTTCCGGTTACTTCTATTTAAAACAATAAAATCTAACCATTTATCCGTATATCCGCTAAAACGAATTACTTTGAAATCGTCATCTTCAAAAAAATCCTCATCAAATTCAAGCTCAGTAACCACGCCTTCCGTGTCGTTATCTTCGCCTTTTCTTATTGTCCGGTATTTTGCCTGCGAGAGCAGTTTTGTTACGTAAAACCCTCTCCCAAAGTCCCTTCTTTTACGACAGAACGAGAAGTCAATGGTATCTGTTTCTGTATAACTGCCGTGATAAACTTTCATCGCATACCTCCGTTTTTATAGCAAACAGAATAAAGGGCTTTAAGCGACCAGTATGGGTCTTCGGTGTGCAAAGTCCACCAGTGGCGAAACAGATAATCAAGCCCGCCGTATTTTTTCAAATAGCGGTAAGCATCCTGAATATTCATTTTGTAAGCGTATGCAAATTCAGGAATAATAAACGAAATAAAACTAATTTCATCTCTTGTATCTTTGTCTAAAACTGTCCCCATTTTTGTATTGATTTATTTTATTTCAAAATACGCGGCAAAAATACGCATTTATTTTAAAAGTAAGTTTCGATGGAAGAGATATTGACGGGCGCACTGGGGATATTCCTGCTCCGGCAGGATTCCCGCAACAGTATCAACAACAATCGCTTTGAGGGCCGCTTTGCGGAGAATTTTGAGCGACTGTTCGCCTGTCGCTTGCCTCATCAGGACACGGTCAGCGACGTCTTGCGTATGTATTTCGCTTGCAAACCCAAAAGGTCGACCACAATTATTGGATTGATTCCGATTATCACTTCGTTAACGATATTGTCTATCAGAATAAATACGTTACAAACATCCGCCTGAACGCTGCTGTTTTATCCGTTGCGGAGATAACTTGCTCCCCAAGTCAAGTCTAACATTATCAGTTGCTTTTTTTTACGAAACAGACACGATAAACTTCTTTTCACCGCTTCAACGTTTCCTGTGTATTCCTGCACGGGCAGACGGTTTTTTGCCTCTCAATAATTCCGACCGGACTCGTTACCTGATTTTTTTCTCCCTGAATCGCTGAATTTCAAAAAAAAAATTTGCAGAATTAAAAAAACATAGTATCTTTGCACTCGCAAAAAACAAGAAAACAATCGGCTCTGTAGCTCAACTGAATAGAGCATCTGACTACGGATCAGAAGGTTACAGGTTTGAATCCTGTCAGAGTCACAGAGAAAATCAAGGAGTTACATAAAAATGTAGCTCCTTTTTTTAGTTTATGTTTGCACGCAATCATCGTGGATTAATTACTCCCAAACGGCCGTTTGGGGCAAAAACTTCGATCCGTAGGGTCTCATGTATATAGTTTGAGAACAAATTGACTTCCTGTTTTTGTCATGTTCAGCGTTAGTTCGCCATTCATTTTTTTTGCAATCAACGAGCAAATAGGAAGTCCAAGACCGTCTCCTTTCGTCAGATCTTTTATCTCAGTAAATGGTTTGAAAATATTTTCTCTTAATTCTTCCGGAATACCGCAGCCTGTATCAGTGACAATAAATTCATGAATATGAGCTCCTTTTTTCTTAAAATCCAAACTTATTTTTCCGGTTTCGGTATGAAAGGCTGCATTTTTTAGTAAGTGCGTCAAAATACGGTCTAATTGTTCCGGATTCATTTTTATTTCTATTTTGAAAGCGTTAACCTGAAAGTCTACTCCTTGTTTTACATGAGGCCTCGCTTTGTTGGCGACGTCTTTACATAATTTTGTTACGTCATAATTTATTAATTCGTAAGGTTCATCCAATGAGTTTTCAAGCAGTGAAAGTTCTTGTATGTCATTGTAAAAACGTCTTAAAGAATCTATTTGCGTACTGATCTTTTCCTGCTGATTAGCTTCTCCTGAAATTTGTTTGGCGGTATATGCGGCGAGTAAATCCAATGCAGGCGCCATTAGAGTTGATATATTCTGAAGAAGCCGGGATTTTGATTGACTATATTCTCCAATTATTTTGACGTTATTTTTTTGTTTTTTGATAATGGCGACAAAACGCAGCAAAATAATGATTGATATGGACAAGGCCGCAATTAGGATAATTATTAAAACGCAAAGCGTTACAATGACGCGTTGTTTGGATGACAGGTCGTCTTCTTTTTTTTTCAACAGATTTTGCGTCTCGTCATGTATTTGTTTTATTTCAATTAATTTATTTGTTGCGGCTATTCTATTTAAAGAGTCGTTCCATGTTATATATTGCTTGTAAATACCAGTAGCAAGCGAAGCATTGTTGCTCTTCTCTGCCAATGTCGCTATATTTTTAAGACATTCGGCCACCTTTTCCGTATCGCCTTTCTGATGATAGAAATTAATGAGTTGATCATAGTAATTTATTCCTTGCGCTACTGAGCCAAAAGTAAAATAGTAATTGGCTTTTGCATTTAATATAGTTTCGTTCATTGTTTCATTCTTTGCTTGTCGGCTAATTTCGTCCATAATGGCTAATTGTTCTTTCGCTCTTTCGGCGTTTTTCAGAATCATATAAATTCTCAAACGTTCTTTAACGATAAGCAAGCGCAAATCAAAGAGTTTTTTATTTTCTTTCTCTTCTCCTTTCAGGATGATGGCGTCCATATTACGACAAAGTTCGAAAGCTTCTTTGAAAAAATACTCTTTTACATAGAGCGAATCGGCTTTCAATCCGCATTCAACAGCATTCAAATAGTCTCCCCGGGCGGCAAAACCTTCGCAGGCTTTTTTATATAATGAGCGGGCTTCTGTGTATTTTCCATTATTGAGGCTTATATATGCTTGTTCTTTCAGCGACGCCGAAGTCAAATTATGATCCTGAGCATTTATGATAGTATTAAAACAGATGATAAACGAGAGGAATAAAGTATTTTTTTTCATTGTTTTTGTCTTGTTAATGGGTTATTCCGAAGACGGCGGCTCCTACAATCATAGCCCCCCAGAAGCATATAACCAGCATGATTGATATTAAATATATTATAAGCGTCGCTTTGGCCCAGTTGGCTTTGCTTTCCGGCGTATTAGCGCCAAAAGCCCAGACAAAAAGCATGATCATATTAACCAGTGGTATCACCATCAAAATATATGTTATGATCCAGTCGCCGATAGTAACAACCGATTGGTTTTTGGGTACGACATAATTAGCAGTATAATTTTGATTTTGAATCGGATTTTGATTTTCCATGACGGTATGATTATAATTTATTTTAAACCTCTGTTTTTGAGTAACGGATCGATACCGGGTTCTTTTCCGCGGAAGTTTTTGTACATATCCATTGCGTCGTCTATACTACCCGGCGTTAAAATAAAATCGCGGAACTTATCGGCCGTTTTTTTATCGAATATATTTCCGGTTTCTTTGAATGCGTCAAAGGCGTCGGCGTCCAGTACTTCCGACCACATATAGCTGTAATAGCCGGCAGTGTATCCTCCTCCCATGGTGTGATTGAAATAAGTTGTGCGATAACGGGGAGGAATCTGGCTCAATGCTTTCCGGCGATTCATCGATTCGGATTCAAATGTAAGAATATCGAAATTAGCCGGGATTTCTTTCAGTACATGATAGTCCATATCAAGGAATGACGCCTGCAGGTACTCGGCGGTAGCAAATCCCTGTCCGTATTTGCCGCTATTGTCGATTTTCCGAACCAGCGCTTCCGGAATCATTTCTCCGCTAAGATAATGTTTGGCATATAATTTTAATACTTCCGGTTCAAGTAACCAGTGTTCCATAATCTGTGAAGGCAATTCGACGAAGTCGCGGGGAACGTTTGACACTCCGTAATAGTGAACATCTTTAAAAAGGTTATGAAGCGCATGTCCGAATTCATGGAACATTGTTTCCGCCTCGTCAATACTGAGCAGCGCGCGTTGCCCTGCCGATGGTTTTGTGAAATTGCAAACAATGGTAACTACAGGCGCTACGCGTTTTCCTTCTTTATAAGTCTGCGAACGGTAGGCGCCGCACCACGCGCCTCCCCGTTTGCTTGCGCGTGGGAAAAAGTCCATATAAAGTACTCCGCGATGTGTTCCGTCTGCATCTTTACACTCAAAAGCCATGGCGTCTTCATGCGGCTTCGGTATATCTTTAATTTCCGTAAATGTGATATGATAGAGTTTTTCCACAACCTGGAAGAGGCCGTCCAGTACGTTTTCAAGTTTGAAATACGGGCGAACTTCATTTTCGTCAATATCGTATTTTGCTTTCTTTACTTTTTCATTGTAGTAACGCCAGTCCCAGCCTTTGAGTTCTCCTTCGATTCCTTCCTTATTCATCATTGCCTGCAGATCGGCGGCTTCCTCTTTGGCTTTTATCAGTGCAGGCGCCCATACGTTGTCAAGTAATTCGTAAACATTTTCCGCATTTTTCGCCATGCGTTCTTCCAGGGTAAAAGCCGCAAAGTTCTCATATCCCATAAGTTTAGCTTTTTCCTGTCTCAATGTTACAAGCTGTTTGACTACATCCTTATTGTCCGCGTCATTATTGTTGTTTCCACGGTTGATATATCCGTTGAAAATCTTTTCTCTTAATTCTCTTTTATCGGCAAACTGCAGGAACGGCATTACGCTTGGATTGTGAAGCGTAAAAATCCATTTGCCCTCCTTTCCGGCAGCTTTTGCATCATCGGCCGCTGTGCCGATAAGGTTTCGAGGCAGACCGGAAAGGTCTTCTTCTTTTTCTATGACAAGCTGAAAGGCATTCGTCTCTTTCAGCATATTTTGTCCGAAAGTAAGTTGCAGCAATGATATCTGACTGTTCAGTTCGCGCAGGCGCGTCTGTTTATCATCGGAAAGATTGGCTCCGCTTCTGACAAAGCCTTTATATGTTTCTTCAAGAAGCTTTTTTTGTTCTTTGTTCAGGTTAGACGGGCGTTCATATACATATTTAACCTTTTCGAAAAGATTCTTATTCAGATTGACGTCGTCATAATGCGCCGACATGAGCGGCGACATTTCCCGGTTTAGGGCTTCCATTTCGGCAGAAGTGTTGGCGCTGTTTAAGCCTGCAAATACGGTTCTTACATTGCGCAACAGGCTACCGCACCGATCTAAAGCCGCGATTGTGTTTTCAAAATCAGCGGTGGCCTGATTATTCACAATGGCGTCAATTTCTTTTTTATGTTCTTCCATTCCTTTCAGCAACGCCGGCTTGTAGTGTTCTATACGTATCTTGTTAAAAGGAGGTACTCCAAAGGGAGTTGCATACTCTGTGAAAAACGGATTAGTTTCATTCATGTTTGTTTCTTTTTTATTATCGGCGGCATTTATACCCGACACAAGCGCTGCGGATAACCCGATTGTCATGATAATATTTTTCATAGTTTTATGATTTGTTAATTATGCAACAAAGATAATGCAAGCCGAGAGCAATACAAAATATAATTTATATATTTTTATTGCCGAGGCGCCGCTTTCTTCAACACCGGTTAAAGATAATGCAAGCCGAGAGCAATACAAAATATAATTTATAATTTTTTAACAACAAGATTAGCTCTTGGAGTAGAAAGTATCGGTGTGCATATACCTGAATTGTTCGAGCAGCCCTCATCAGGCGCCATCACTTGCCCCAAATGCGGGGCAAGGCTAACATTGAATACGAAGGAATGAGAAAAATATTCACTCGTTTGTGAATATTAAAAATAAAACTTATCTTTGCTCCGAAAAAAAAGAACAGGCAATATGATTGTGTTTTTTGAAAAAGAACACTTACGCGACCTGTACGAAAAGGGTTATATCAACGATAGAAAACATCGCTATCAACCTTAAATCGTGAGCAAGTACAAACGTTGCATTGATATGCTTTTTGATGCAAGTGGAATTGAAGCGTTGCGCAGAATCAACTCTTTAAATTACGAAGTGTTGAAAGGTGACAAAGCCGGTATTTCTTCCATACGGGTAAACAAACAGTATCGCATTGAATTTACGGTAACGGATAGCGGCGTTGAACCTGTTGCTACTGTATGTAATATTTTAGAATTGTCAAATCATTATAAATAAAAAACATTATGATTACGTTAAAAGGGGTTGATCCCCGCATGATTGCAAACAACCTCACCCCGTATGAACCTACGCATCCGGGAGAGATTTTGAAAGAAGAAATCAGGTACCGCGGCATTTCTCAACGTAAACTTGCTGCGCAAATGGGTGTTTCATATACGCTGTTGAATGAAGTATTGAACTGCAAACGTCCAATCTTAACCGAATATGCATTGCTGTTTGAAGC
>JAIROL010000249.1 GCA_031257565.1 Tannerella sp.
CAGCTAAATAACGATAACGAAAACCCGCCAAACGTTACATGAAAGGCTCTTGATAATCAATCGATTATAATAAATATCCCCGTTTATAACAGTGTGTATGGAGGGTGGGAAACTTGAATGATTTAATTGTCATGAATCCGCCGTACGTATCATGGGAATTGCTGGAAAAGGCAAATAGAAGCGCTATTAGCGATGTGTTGGGCAACACTTTGAAAAATGGGAAACCCAATCAGGCAAGCGCGTTCTTTTACAAAGGCATTAAATCACCGGAACAAGGTGGCATAATCGGATGCGTTCTTCCAACAAGCATACTTTCTTATTTGCAGCGTTTATTGCAAATGCACAAACAAACCGGTTAACGGTTAATTCCGAAATCAGGCTGCCCAAAGACAGCATTGAAAGCGCTCAACTTGTGTTGGCGTTAAGCGATTTTTTGGACGCCATCCAACACGGTGATGCGGAAAAATGGATATTGCCTGCCGAAAAATTAGAAACCGAACTTTTGGCCGGTGAGATAAAAGGCATGGATAAAAATGACGCTATGAGTTTCACTCCCTATCTTATCAATGTGGAAGCGCTGACCGACATAAAAGCGTATTCGGTACAAGTGTCATACATGGGCGTTAGTGATGATACGCCTGTACTGAGGGCTATATTTGAATTTATTGCGCACAAAACCGAAGACGGCTTCCGCTTTTCGTCGCCTTTATTAAGGAATACAAAAAGTTGGTTTAAAAAAGAGATTGACTATCTGACCTATTATTACCAGGACACTATTGCTGAAAATTTTATCGAACAATGGTCAAGCGCAATGTTTAAGTACGACAAAAAACTAAACAATAATCACCCTGTAGTTACATTCCTGTGCGATGATTGCAACAATATGGCTTGTATGTTGCGTTTGGTTGGCGTCAATTATCTCATGGGCGCGAATGGATTGAATTGGCTTTCGATAAGTTATGCAATTGCGGACAGAAAATTTGCAACATATCCCCGAAGACTGTCGCGGCAGTCAAAGGTGGATGTACATGATTTATTTCATTGGCGTGCAAACGATGTTATTCCTCGGGAAAAAAGAAATCATTACATGGTATGTGGTTGTGCTACCCTTTATGCCGGCAGTTGGGGATACGATTGGGCGGAAATTCGGAAAATGTTTAAAGAAAGAATGACCTGCGACAAAAAAACAGACTGGTTAAAACTATATTTTGAGCAATACAATTTCGGCGAAAGTCAGGAAAGACCTTTCCGGATTACACAATTTATCAATGCACTAGTCATCCAAAAAGTAGAGAAAGAACAAGGATTTCCGGCAGCCATGGAATTGTTCGAAAGCGGAAACATGCTTAAAGACAGAGAAAACTTTTTCAGAATATTGGAGAAAGTTACGGGAATTAATGAAAAGAATTTTAATAAAGAAGTGGGGAAATTAATACAGAATATGGATAAAACCGGAAAAATATAAAAGGTATCAGTTCCTGTATCCATCTGATGCCGCAACATTTCCTGTTCATAATAGATAACCTGTTCCGATTTTACTTACTACTTACTACTTATAATTCGCTTCTTAGAAATACAGGCGTCTCAAAAGGATTCTTTCTTTTTTAGAGTCTATTAACATTTTATAGGATGCATAATGTTTTTTTTATTGAAAAATCGAGTATCTTTGCATATTGTATGAAAGAGAAGTCTTTGATTGTTTGCCCGTATTTACAGGCTATATTGCATTTACGGCCATTTGCGTAATAGACGCTTTGGATATGAAAGTTGCAGAAACGAACAGGCGCCAACGGTCTTTTAGCGAAGCGTTAAAAAAAACGGCTTGCGCCAAAGATTTATGAACATACAGAAAAAATGCGAGTTTACTCATGATTGATAATTTTAAAAAGTATTGCGTGATTGCCAAAGGCAATTCATGTTTCCATCGTGTTAAAAAATAAATAATGTGCCTATGAAACGAATTGTATACGTTGTATTTTTAAGTCTTGTTTTGCAGGTTTTTTCGTTAGGAATAAATGCGCAAAATACGATGGATTCCGGAGGATTCACATGGTATTTGAAGAAAGCGGAAGCGTTTGACGCCGCACGTTCTCAAGATAAACAAGTGCTGTTGTTTTGGGGTAGCACAAGTTGCAGCAGATGTGAATGGGTTAAAAAGAATTTTGCGTCAGTACCGGTAGTATCTGTTCTGGAGAAGCATTACATACTTTGGTTTTGTGATGCGACAGAGAATCATTATAAAAATTCTGCCGATGTGTCTGATTATTTATCTCATTTGACAACTAGTCCGCCATATCCGGCAGTATGTATTATTGATACGTCTGATATAAAGGTAGGGCACGGATTAATGATCGGAGAACAGAATACCGTTTCCGCTTTGTATGCAATGCTGAATGGTTATGTGGATAATAAGCAGATTATAAGCCGTGGCTCCCGTGCATATATTTCCGGCAACAATCTGACATTGGAGAGTGATTTTGGGAAGGAATTGATTCATGTGTATTCGATAACGGGTTCGCTTGTGGATCAGTTTGTCAAAACTGATTACTCATATAATCGGGATGTATCCGCATATCCCAAGGGAATACTTCTGGTAAACAGCAATTCCGGCTGGACCCGTAAAGTTATAAGTCGATAATGCCGGACAAGCATTATTTGACAAAAAAACGCAGGTAGAGACGCTGACAATCGAGAACGGTTGCTTCCACACAGAAGCAACCGTTTCTTATTTTATAATCCCTTTCCGTGACAGTTTTTATATTTCTTACCGCTTCCACATGGACAGGGGTCATTCCGTCCTGCGCGCTTTTCTACGCGTACAGGCTCATGATGTTGTTTTAGAGGGCCTACAGGTGGACGCTGTCCCTGCGGATATACATTGCCATCGTTATTTCCTCTGCTGCTTCTGCTTTGTATGATTTCATCTTTCTGAGTGCGATAACGGCTGAGGTCCGTACGACGTTCCGGCGCAGCCTGGCTTACCTGCACACGTTGTCTTTCGGATTCTTCGCGTACAGGTATTTGTCCGCGCATCAATACGGAAACGGTTTTGCGGTTCATATTCTCAACCATCGCTTTAAACAAGTTGTATGCTTCGAGCTTATATATCAGCAACGGATCTTTATTTTCGTAACTTGCATTTTGTACGGAGTTGCGCAGTTCGTCCATTTCCCGCAAATGTTCTTTCCATGATTCGTCTATCATGTGAAGAATAATGGATTTCTGGAAAGCTTTGGCTATTATTTTTGATTCGGTTTCGTATGCTTCCCTAAGATGGCATGATATGTTGTACATCTTCTTCCCGTCAGTGATCGGAATTAATATATTTTCATACATGGCGCCTTGATTTTCATATACTTGTTTGATCACGGGATTGGCAATCTGGGCCATGCGATCCATATGTCGCTTGAACATTTCAAGGGCGGCATTGAAAATCTCGATCGTTAGCTTTTCAGCCTTCATACTTTTGAAATCTTCCTGTGAAACGGGACAATCCAATGCGAGCGTACGGAACAGATCCATTTTCAACGCCTCGTAATCGCCCTCTTCATTTTGTTCTGCAATTACGGCGCATGCATCATAAAGGGTGTTCATCACATCAAGACCGATTCGTTCTCCCATGAGGGCATGACGGCGGCGTGTGTATATTACGTTACGCTGCGAGTTCATTACGTCGTCATATTCAAGCAAACGTTTGCGGATACCGAAGTTATTCTCTTCTACTTTTTTCTGGGCGCGTTCCACAGACTTGTTTAACATTCCGGCTTCCAGCACATCCCCTTCCTTGAAACCCATTCTATCCATCAGTCCGGCAATCCTTTCCGTAGCGAACAGACGCATCAGGTCGTCTTCGAGCGATATATAGAATACGGATGAGCCGGGGTCGCCCTGACGGCCTGCACGGCCGCGAAGCTGACGGTCTACGCGGCGACTTTCGTGACGCTCGGTACCGATAATGGCGAGACCTCCGGCTTCTTTTACGGCCCGGGACAATTTGATGTCCGTACCGCGACCTGCCATGTTTGTTGCAATTGTAACCATTCCCGATTGTCCGGCCTGTGCAACGATTTCCGCTTCTTTCTGATGCAGTTTCGCGTTCAGTACGTTATGGGATATCTTGCGCATGTTGAGCATTCGACTTAACAACTCGGATATTTCAACAGACGTCGTACCGACAAGAACCGGGCGGCCTGCAGTGATAAGTTCGCTGATTTCCTCTATAACTGCATTATATTTTTCACGTTTTGTCTTATAGATACGATCATTCATATCTATACGCGCAATCGGTTTGTTGGTCGGTATTACTATCACATCCAGTTTGTAGATATTCCATAATTCTCCTGCTTCCGTTTCTGCCGTACCGGTCATACCGGCCAGCTTGTGGTACATACGGAAGTAATTCTGCAGGGTGATTGTTGCGAATGTTTGTGTGGCAGCTTCCACCTTTACGCGTTCTTTCGCTTCGATTGCCTGATGAAGCCCATCGGAATAACGACGACCCTCCATAATACGTCCGGTCTGTTCATCCACAATTTTCACCTGTCCGTCAATTACCACATATTCGTCATCCTTATCAAATAACGAATAGGCTTTGAGCAGCTGGTTTACGGTATGGACACGTTCGCTTTTAACGGAGTAGTTCGTGAGTAGCTCGTCTTTTTGCGCCTGTTTTTCCTCTTTTGAGGAGTTCATGTTATCAACCTGCGATAGCTTGGATGCGATATCCGGCAATACAAAAAAATACGGGTCGCTGCTTTTTCCGGTCAGCAGGTCAATGCCTTTATCGGTTAATTCGATGGAATTGTTTTTTTCGTCAATAACAAAATACAATTCGTCTGTCGCGGTATGCATCTGACGCATATTATCCTGCATGTAAAACTCTTCGGTTTTCAGCATGGCGGACTTTATGCCCTGTTCGCTAAGGAATTTGATAAGCGCTTTGTTCTTGGGCATACCTTTGTATGAGCGAAACAACGCCAGCGCGCCTTTTTCCTGTACTTTTTTATCGTCACTCGACATTTTCTGTTTTGCCTCCGTTAGTAATTTGGTACACAGGTTTTTCTGGGCGTTTACCACAATCTCCACATTGGGGCGGTATTCCTCGAAAAGTTGATCGTCGCCTTTGGGTATCGGACCGGCAATGATCAACGGAGTACGCGCATCATCGATCAATACGGAGTCGACCTCGTCGACAATAGCATAATTATGCTTGCGTTGAACAAGGTCTTTCGGACTGATGGCCATATTATCACGCAGGTAATCAAAACCGAATTCATTGTTCGTTCCGAATGTAATATCCGCATTGTATGCTTTGCGTCGTTCGTCCGAATTAGGCTTATGTTTATCAATACAATCTACCGATAGTCCGTGGAACATGTAAATAGGCCCCATCCATTCGGAATCGCGCTTTGACAGGTAGTCATTCACAGTTACAACATGTACGCCGTTTCCGGTCAGCGCGTTGAGGAATACCGGCAGTGTCGCAACTAAAGTTTTACCTTCGCCGGTTGCCATTTCGGCTATTTTCCCTTTGTGCAGAACGACGCCTCCGAACAACTGTACATCATAATGTACCATATCCCATTTAATTTCCGTACCTCCGGCGACCCAATGGTTATGGTAAATGGCTTTGTCTCCTTCGATTTCGACAAAATCGTGGACTGTGGCCAGGTCCCGGTCAAAGTCATTTGCCGTAACTTCAATTGTCTCGTTCTCTGTAAGACGGCGTGCGGTCTCTTTTACGATGGAAAATGCCTCAGGTAATACATCTTCCAGTACAACCTCCAGGCGTTCCAGAATGTCTTTCTCTACTTTATCAACTTCCGCCCATATGGATTCTCTTTCCTCAAGAGGCTTATCGTCAATACCTTCGCGTAATGAAGCAATTTTTGCTTTTTCTTCGGATACGTAGTCCTGTATTTTTTGCTTTATCTCTGTAGTCTTTGCTCTTAATTCATCGTTGGAAAGAGCCCGTATGGAATAGTAGATGGCTTTGATTTTGTCTACATAAGGGGTAATTTCTTTTAAATCCCGTTGCGACTTGTTGCCGAACAACTTTGTCAATATATCGTTAAATCCCATTTTATTATTATTATTGTTATATATTTATTTGAATTTATAAATGTTTATTCTTGTGTCGGGAAATTGTATTTTATCTGATTTCCGACAAGGGCAAATCGCTGCATGCATTCGGAGCGCGTATACGCAAAATGTGCGTAATGGTAGGAGCGATCTCCGTTGCATAAACGGAACGTTCTATACGCTCAGGTTTTAATCTGTTCCCGAAAAATATTAACGGGGTTATGACTGCGTTGTTTCGTTTTACGTTTATCTTCTGCTTGGTAACATCGTCTTCCACGCCCCAGCCGGGCTGCAGTTCAATGATCAGGTCTCCCCGTCCGATGTGATGAGCGCCGTAATATAATGCTGCGCTACCTTCATTCCATTCCCCTGAACGCAGGGACAGATCTGTTGTTACCTGTTGAACCCCGCTGAATTCCGCAATAAACTCGGCTGCTTTATTTTGTATGGCGGCAAGATCGAGCTTCTCATCCTCTATCGTTTTACGATTCAGAAATATCTGCTGGTTGTAATATCCGTTGATCCAGTTTTTCTGACCATAGATTTGCCTCAGGTACATGTTCAGGAGAGCCGTACATCTTTTGGGATGGAATGTTCCTCCGGTAGCATTTTGTCCTTCGGGCATGATCTCCGTATCCATGTAGTATCCGGTTCCGGTCACTACGATAAGCGCCTTGCTCAATCCGACTTTTTTATCTATCGCATTCAATAATTCTTCTAAACTCTGATCCAGTTGAAAATATGTATCCTGAACTTCCCGTGTATAGGTTTTATCCTGTACATCGCAGAAATTGCCTCCATAAAAGGATACAAGCAATAAATCGGGAGTCTGATGCGAACCAAGGTCGCCATTATTAATAAATTGCAGGGCAAGTTTACAGACTTCTTTGTTTACAAGAGGAGATGTTTTGAAGCGCGGATAACAGCCTGCTTCTTTTTCATTAAACGTGTAACGATATTGTTTTTTATCTGCAATGTATGGTAGAGCGCTGTATTTATCTGCCGATAACATCGGAGACCATGAGATGGATGGCAGTCGTGAAGATAGAGATTCCGAGCCGCTGTTGAGTTGGTCGACATACTGCGGAATATTTTTATAGAATGTTGTGGTTGCCCATTTCCCATTGTAATTATCCAGCCAGAATGCCCCGTCGGCGGCATGTCCGGCTGATAAAATAGCGCTTTCAGGTTCGGGCGCAATCGCATAAATTTCGCTGGCTCCTTTAGATGCAAGTTTCAGCTCATCGCCAACGGTGGAACTCAAAAGATTTTTCGGTGAAAAATGCTGATGCGTATAGTTACCGAGATAATGGGCGTCGTAAATACAGGATTGCTCCTGTTCTTTTTCAAAGTCATATCTTTTCTTCCCGGTAATGCTGTGATAGCAAGGATTGGAACCGGTAAAAATAGTAGCAAACGCGCTTGCCTGATCTATATTTGAAAATTCAAACTGTACATGTTTGTACATGATACCATCGTTCAGAAGACGTTTAAAACCATGTTCGCCGAACGAATCTTTGAAATATTCAAGATAGTCGCCGCGTAACTGGTCAATCGTAATGCAGACCACCAGTTTTGGCGCATGCTGTTGCTGCGCCTGCAGGTTTGCGACTGCTATGACGGCAATCAGTGATGTTATAATTGTTCTCATTCTATCGATTTCTTGTTTCTTAATAACGCCCATCCGGACCGAAGCCATAGGATTGCAATCAGCGGGATAAACGCCATGTTAAAATGCTGTGGAATCAAAAACCATGCCACAGACATTCCTGAAATTGCCACAAAGTTAATAAAATGATACCAAAAAGCCATCTTATTAAACTTTTTTACGGAAAAGAAAACGATTCCTATGAAATGCAGCGGATGTAGCCAAAGTAAAGAAATGTTCGGGAACATGCTCGGATGCACGGATATAAAGCTTAAGAAAAAGAGTATGCATCCGGCAATTCCTGCAAAGAAAAATAAGATACAATCAACCGGTCGGTAATATGTTTTTCTGCGATATTCATTCCAGGTAATAAGCAGGACGATTATAAAAAGGAACAAAAAACAGGCGAGGGGAGACGTCGGAAAAGATGGTTTTTGTTCCGGCCGGATATCTTCTTCATTGAGGATATTTGTTTTTATTACCAGGGGTTCTGCTGTATTTCCCCGCACAATTTTCGCTTTATCGAAAGCTTCCTGCAGATATGCGGGCAGGAAGAATGTCTCTTTCAGCGTCATGACGCGGTCGGTCGGCATACCCAGGATGAGGTCGCACCCGAAAGTCGTCCATGAGTGATTACGCGTACAATAATTAATTGCATCGCGGAATGTAGGATGTTCTGTTTGCGGAGCGTATTCGACGGTTCCCCGTATGCTGTTTTCAATCATGACGACCGGACGCGTGGCGCAATTATCGAAAAAAAAGTTATATCTGTAAACGCGGTTTTCCGGACGTTCATTCAGGACAAGCGCCTGCCACAGCGCTTCTTTTTCTTCCGGCAGAAGATTCAGTACCTGTTCGTAAATTCCGACTCCGCGTTCCATATAATCAACCAGATAGTAACTGAAATCATATGCCTTGAGCATATAATCGGTTTCTCCTTTGGCAAAACGATAAATAAAGTATGGTTTTGAAAAGTCGAAGATCCCGTAATTGAAGACAATATCTTTTTTAAGCGCAGGATCGTATATGCGTAGCGCCGCGTGTCCGTATACGGTGAATACGGCGTCGTCGCTGGGCGAACTTGTCAGCAGACTTATCCGGGCCTGCGTACTTAATGGCGGCGCCTGCATGACAGCATTTAAAGATGTTGTTGCCGCCGATACGGAAACTGTAATCGTAACCGTAAAACAATAGATGAGCATTATGAAGTATTGTAATCGTCTCATTTATCATAACTTTGTGGGGCAAAGATAGCGTAAATCGAACGCAATGACAAAAAGTCTGTCGCTTTATTTTTCACACTGGAATTGGCTTTACTTCATTCCTGATATGTCATTAATCAAGTATAAAAGAGCAGATCTCTTTTACGAGCTTGCTGTTAACAGGTAGAGATTTGTTGTTATAGGCGGCGATGTTCTCCTGTTCATCGCCTGCTACGTCTTTGAATATATGATTCATGTTTTCAATAATAACTAATTTGCTTTTAGGGTTAGCCTTGTGGAGAAGATTTGCATCTTCGGTTGAAACCTGAATATCTTTGGCGCCCTGGATAATCAGAACCGGGATCTTTACTTTCCTTATTACTTCCTGTGGATTGTATTTAAACCAGGATATCAAATAAGGTTGTACGCTTGGCCTGAATAAACTATTCAGCATCGGATTGATACTTTTAACCGAAACGCCCTTTTTAAGAGAGTCTATGATTGGAATAGACATATCCAGGATTGATTGCGACTGTTTTTTTAACTGTTCTTTCAGTATTTCGTCGGCGGGCAATCCCGCTCCCGCTATGGAGATAAATTTACCGGTATTTCCGGAAGCGGCCATACCGATCAGGGAACCTTCGCTATGACCTATGATTATTACTTCCGAAAATTGGCTGTTCTCTCCGAGAAGTTTAATCCATGATCTGACGTCGTCCATATAATGCTCGATGCGAAGATCTTCTTCCTTTACGGCTGCATTTTTACTTTCCCCGATACCTCTTTTGTCATATCTTACAGAAGCTATTTTCTTCTCGGCCAGTTTTGCGGCTAACTGTTTCAGGCAATCATTTTGTGTAAACATGCTGTTTCCGTTTCTGTCGGTAGGTCCTGAGCCTGCAATGATTAAAACAACGGGAAGCTTTTCAGAACCTGCCGGTAGCGTTAATGTCCCGCGTATGTCTCCTGTCGCAGTTTTTAGGGTTATTGCTTCTTCTTTGTAGGATAAAAGAAGCTGATGGCGTGTTGCAAAGGAGAAACATGCGTTTAGATAAAGAATGCCTAAAATAAGAATGTTTTTTTTCATACGAAACGAACATGAATCAACGGTCTTTTAGCGAAGCGTTAAGAAAAACGGCTTGCGCCAGAGATTGATGAACATTGTGAGTTCTATGGTCGCAATACAAACGTCCGACTTATTTCTTCCATTTTCCGTTTATTGATGTTGCAAATATAAATAATGTTTATGAAAAGTCAAATTATTATTGAATAAAATTGAAATGTTAATGAACTTTATTCAATTCATATTGTTTTTCCCATCTATTTTGCGTTCATTCCCGTTTATATATAGTTGTATATATGATATTTAAAAATATATTTATAGCGTTACTTTTTTTTAACTTGATTGATATGCGCCGTATTAAAAAGTATGTTTATCTTTACGCTAAAAAATACCGAAAGAATCAAGAAAGAACTCCTGCGTATCGTTACAGCGCCGGAATTTGCCGCCTTACATTAGGAGGATAAACAGTAGATTTCTTTCTCTGTATTTTTTGATATAGGTATATAATATATGATGAATGCGATGAATGTATGGAATTGGATATCAAACCGGAAACGACTGCGCGAAGAAAATGAATCTCTGCGGGAAAGAATAAAGACGCTGGAAAAGAAAGAAAGAGAAATGCAATTTCTGAATGTAAACCTGAAACGTGAAAATGATGACGCCATCGGTAAACTAAATAAGAAGCATGCAAACAGAATAAACATGTTAGAACAAAGTATTGAAAAATCGCTTAGACGTGAGCAGCAACTTAAACTGGAACTTGAAAAAAAGAAACAGTCGCTTGCGCATCATTACGATAAGTTACTGAGCGCACAGGCAGAAATAAAAGAATTGCATTACCGGATTGCACAAATGGAAACCGAAAAACAACAAAGGAAAAACAAATGACGCCGTTTTTATTTCTATAAAACCCCCGTTATACAAAACTTATGGTAAACATTCCGAAAACAGGCATTGTTGATTATGTATAGATTTCCATTAAATATAACACTGATTGTCAATCTGTTATATCACAAAAAATGCTCGATATCTATATTAAGTTAGCAATGCCGAAATTTGTATTGAGCAAATTGTTTTTGAATGGAAACCGGCGCCAAATAAAAAAACGACAATTTTTTTTGCGGACATCCATATAAGAACATATAATAGAAACATAAATTCAAAATATTCAAGCCTTTTCGATTTTTCCATAAATGACATATAAAAAAAATGCAGCCCTGAAAAAAAAATCATCGGCAGTCCATACATTAATCCGCCTGCAAATATGCTGCTTAATCCACTATCCGGTCTCTTCCATGCATCTAATAAATTTTCAACGGGATTATCTATTTTCATTTTTTTAAAATGTTTTGATTGACTGTCTTTTTTTGAATTTGGGGGATGGCGCCATTTTTGCATAAAAAATTTTTGGGATTTTTGCCATTTTTGCATAAAAAAATTTGGGGATTTCGGACAAAAGTATTATTTTTGCCGCCGAATTTAATAAAAACAGTTATGAGCGACATTATTTTTAAAAGAAAACTGTATGCACAAATGCTGCAATGGAAGCAGGAATCGAAGGGCAAAACGGCATTGCTGATTAAGGGTGCAAGGCGTGTAGGCAAATCAACGCTTGCCGAAAATTTCGCGCAGCGTGAATATAAAACATACTTGAAAATTGATTTTTCAAATGTGTCTGCCGATATTAGCCGGCTTTTTGATGATATTTCCGACTTGGATTTCTTTTTCTTTCAACTTCAAGCATTTTTTAATGTTTCGCTTGAACTTAGGCAGTCGATTATCATCTTTGACGAGGTACAACTGCGACCCAAGGCGAGACAGGCAATTAAGCGCCTTGTAAAAGACGGGCGTTATGACTATATAGAAACCGGCTCGCTGCTTTCTATCAAGCGGAATGTCGGCAATATAGTTATTCCGAGCGAAGAAACGCGCGTTAATCTTTACCCAATGGATTATGAAGAATTTCGATGGGCATTGGGCGACGAGGTTACGCTCAATTTGCTGCGAACTGCTTTTGAAAAAAAACAGCCGCTGACCGATGCGCTTAATCGCAAGTTGATGCGCGATTTTCGCCATTACATGCTTATCGGCGGTATGCCGCAAGCTGTTGTCGAATATTTGAACACCAATAATTTAAG
>JAIROL010000263.1 GCA_031257565.1 Tannerella sp.
ATCGTGATGGGCAGTCCGGAAATACCGCTGATACACTTCGGCGGATTCAACTGCGGACGCTTTCAGGCAAACGCCCTGCCGGAAACGACCGCAATGTATTCATGGCCGATGAATAACTATTGGACAACGAATTTCAATGCCGATCAGCATGGAGAATTTGAATGGAGCTACTTCATGACTTCCTCCGCCGACAGCCGCATCGAGTATGCCACCCGCTTCGCATGGGGCAACCGGATACCGTTGCCCACAAGGGTATTGCCGGCCGGCAAAGCGGGCGCTCCGCACATTCAGCGCATCCCGCGCATGAAAAACGAAGCCTCAGCGCTGGAAATCGTCCCGGAAAATATTCTTTTAGTCAACATGCGTCCCGTAGAAAACGAATCGGCGGTCATACTCCAACTCAGGGAGACGCGAGGAAAGCAGACCTTGTTTGACGCCCGCTCGCCTGCCGGGAAAAAACTGCATTTTGAAGCGTGCGACGCCAATGCGTGCCGGATAGATTCAAAAAGCCCCATCCTGCTGAATCCCTGGGAAAACAAATTCATCCGGTTGAGTTGGGAGTGAATAGCTTTTTTTCGGCAAATCAAAAATAAATTTTTGATTTGTTCTCAATTTTTCGCTATATTTGTCGTGGAGACTTTTTATTGATTAACCGCGATGTTAGCAAACATAGGTATTTCAGTATTTCTGAGCATAATCTTTACAGTATTGTACTGCATTACTATCACAGGGCTGGTACTCCTGATCTTACTGGAGAACCGTAATCCGTTGAAAACGATTCCATGGGTTGTCGTTCTTATCTTTGTTCCGGGTTTAGGATTGATTTTTTATTACTTTTTCGGACGTGAAAACCGCCGTTTGCGCATCATAACGCGACGAATGTCCAAACGTTTCCGTAAACACACAAAAAGAAGCAATCCGCAGAAAGTCAACGAGATACCGGAGCAATATCATCCGTTGGCACACTTGCTGAATAACAGCAACTATTCTGCAATTTTCAGCGGAAGTCATATTGCCGTTTATACCGGAGGGAAGGAAAAGTTCGACGCACTGCTGGAAGATATCCAAAAAGCCCGCTTTCACATACATTTGCAATATTACATCTTCAATGATGATAAAATCGGAAACGCGATAAAAAAGGCGCTGATAGAAAAGGCCAAACAAGGGGTCATTGTCCGTGTATTATACGATGACGTAGGCTGCTGGGATACAAAAAAGAGTTTTTTTAAAGAAATGAAAAATGAGGGTATTGAAATATCTTCGTTCCTCAAAGTAGCCTTTCCGATACTCACAAGCAAAGTGAACTATCGCAACCATCGTAAAGTAGTCGTCATAGATGGTAAAATCGGCTTCATCGGCGGAATGAACATTGCAGATCGCTACGTTGAAGGTAACAAGTTAGGCCCCTGGCGCGACACCCATTACAGGATTACAGGACCCGGCGTTTATGGCCTGCAGGCTTCGTTTCTGTTAGATTGGTATGCCGTAAGCGGCGAATTAATGAAAGAAAAAGAATACTACCCTGACTTACAAACCTACTCCGACATGAAGATGCAGATTGTCGTAAGCGGGCCTACTACCCAATGGCGAACGCTCATGCAGGCTTTCATTTTCTGTATATCCAATGCAAAAAAATATATTTATATACAAACGCCCTATTTCCTTCCTACCGAAGCTCTTAATCAAGCGCTTCAAATGGCCGCCCTCGGGGGTATCGACGTGCGTCTGATGATACCTGAACGCTCCGATACCTGGTCTGCGCAAATGGCAACGTTTTCATATATCGACAAAATGCTGAAAGCAGGCGTCAAAGTCTACCTGTATGACAAAGGATTCCTTCATTCCAAACTGTTACTGGTTGATGATATATTAACCGGTTTCGGTTCCGCAAACTTCGATTTCCGTAGTTTCGAGCATAACTTCGAGATAAACGGATTCGTCTATCAAAAAGATTTTGCATTGGAAATGAAAGGAATATTTATGCAGGACGTCCATAACTGCATTGAAATCGCCTATCCGGTATGGCGGAAGCGCCCGATAACCAAACGCCTCGCCGAATCGTTCATGCGGTTGTTTGCACCGCTGTTATGATCGAATGAAAATACTAAAATTCACGGCGCCATAGACGCGACGCTGATAAAAAAAGGGCAACCCGGAAAAGTCATTTTCTCTGGAATGTTCCATAACAAATACTCCGCCTTCACGAAGAATGTTTTTTTCCAAAACCTGACAGGGAATATCCGGCAACAATGCCAATGAATAAGGAGGATCGGCAAATATAAAATCAAACGATTGCTCGGGGGTCGTATTCAGGAAACGAAGCGCATCGCCTCTGACAAGATTCAAGGCCTCCGTCCTAAGCTCCCCGGCTACTTTCATTATAAATGCGGCATGATTCCTGTCCTGCTCCACTGCAGTCACAAAACGGCATCCCCGTGATAACAACTCAAATGAAATGCTGCCTGTGCCGGCAAATAAATCAAGCGCATCCGCATTTTCCAGATTAATCAGGCGAACCAACACATTGAACAGGTTCTCTTTCGCAAAATCAGTTGTAGGTCGCGCTTTAAATGACGAGGGTACCTGAAAACGACGACGACCGTATATACCGCTTATAATCCGCATTCCATCAAAGCTACAATATCCATATCAAAATCCTGATCTACAGGAACCAGATAATCTTTTATCTTTGGTCGCAGGTAATCCGACTGCCTTACGTATTTGCCGATCACAGACATGACAGACCGACATATGGCCTTATCGCCGCAAAAAGAAAGACAATCCTCCAGCTGATTAAAACCAAGTTGCCTGCATATATACATTATATAATATATAATATCCTTATCCGTTTCATAATCAAAAGAATTCACAAATAACAATTCTCCGCGTTCCAGGCACAACGCATCCATCGTATGAGCATGCACTACAATGTACATTTGTTTAGGATAACACGTAAGGCTCTTCTTCTGCCACAAAATCAACATAGACGACAAAGAATGAATAAACAAAGGTTTCGCAAGCGAACGCACAAGAAACTCGTAAGACCCTTTATCAATACCAAAAAGTAATGATGAATTAAGCGCCTTTAACGGCTGTATAAGAATTTTCAGAGATTCATCTTCCTGATGACAAAAAGAAAACAACAACTCTTTATCTTTCTCGGAAAAAACGCTGTCAGGCGCCAACGTGTATTTTCCGGAAACACAAATTACATACAAGGATTTATAGGTATAGGAGAAACACGGGTTATTAAAAAACATATTTTTCAGCGATTGTCCCATAGACAAATCAGGGTCAAAAAGAATGGTTTCTATAAAAAAACTATCCTTTTCAAATGGTATATATCCGGAAAAAGAAAGTCCATCCGGCAATAGCCGGATGGATACTTCATATTTCCACGAATTATCAGCAGTCAGCGTGTTTGGAACACGTATTGTCATGATGATATCTTATAATTACTCCCAATTACCTGCGTTATTATTAATTTCCGTAACAGAACCCACGCGAAGTCCGTTGTAACGATTCAATTTCGTTTTTTCATCTTTCAGATTAATAAGTAACTGTTTATCCAGATCTCCCAAATAAACATCATAAAGAACAGCCGCCTCAAACACCGGAACGGTATAACCTGAAGGCGAAGTCAGTGTCGCCGTATCAAGGCTAAAAGTTTGATTCTCAAATCCCGGAACTTTTCCAATCGAAGCGACGTCATAATTCGGTCCCAACAATGTATCCTTTGCTAAGATCCATGTCGTATCACGCTTGATGATACCCTTTGCCACAGCCTCTTTCTCCGTCATTCCGGCCTTTAACTGATCATCCGTCAACTCCCCTTCTTTGACAAGAAAAGGAATCTTATCCTCATTTAGAAATTTCTGAAGATCGGCAAAACTAGCGGCATAATGGCCATACATGTTTCTATATCCGATCTGCGCGTCGCGTACATCTGCCAAACGGCTCGCAATAGCATATTCACGAATTTTTTGTTGTTTTTCAAAGTTAATATTCGACATGACGCTTTGCACGCACATGTACACAAGAGCGACAATAGCTACTACCAATAAGATTCTAAGCACATTTTTCATAATATTTATATTGTATTAATTTCAGTATTCGTTCTGCAAATATAAAAAAGAATATTTTAAATAACTATCTTTATCGCCAAAATAATTTTATTTTTTATATGATCAAGAATTTCGTTCTGAACAAAATACTCGAATTCTTTCCCTTTGAACCCACATCCGAGCAATCTTTAGCGCTCCGGATATTGTCCGACTTCCTCCTGTCGCGCAAGAACAATAACCTTCTGTTGTTCAAGGGATACGCAGGAACGGGAAAAACGACTATGCTGGGTGCGGCGGTAAAAATGATGGACTCTTTACGTCAGAAAACCATACTTCTGGCGCCTACGGGCAGGGCGGCAAAAGTATTCTCCGAATATTCCGGACACAGCGCCTTCACCATCCACAAGAAAATCTATCGGCAGAAAAATTTTTCGAACGATTTTTCCGGTTTTTCCCTCGCTGACAACCTCTATAAAGATACTCTTTTCATTGTGGACGAGGCGTCCATGATATCAAATGAAAATACGGGAATATCTGTTTTCGGCAGCGGACGCCTGCTCGATGATCTCATACAATACGTATATTCCGGCGATAACTGCAGGCTGGTACTTATGGGAGATTCGGCGCAGCTCCCTCCGGTTTCTCTCACGGAAAGTCCGGCTTTAAATGCGGAATACCTGAAAAAATATGACTTGAACGTCGCCGAAATACTACTGACACAAGTCGTGCGTCAACAGGAAGATTCCGGTATATTGCTGAATGCTACAAACATCCGTAATGCTCTCCGTAGCGGAAAAATTGATATCTATCCGAATATTCTGACTAAGAATTTCGCTGATATCAAAAAAATAAGCGGCGAAGAATTAATTGAGGAAATTTCATCAGCATACGGACGGGACGGGATTGATGATACCATCATCATATGCCGCTCCAACAAAAATGCAAATATATACAATAATGGCGTCCGCAACCGTATTTTGTACCGCGAAGAAGAAATATCATCAGGCGACAGGCTGATGATTGTCAAAAATAACTATTTCTGGGGAAAGGCGCATAAGGATATCGATTTCATAGCCAACGGTGAAATTGTACAAGTCTTGCGCGTAAGACATACGGAGGAAGCGTATGGGTTTCGTTTTTGCAATGTGCTGGCACGCTTCTCGGATTATGATACGGAAATGGAAATAAAAATAATATTGGATACCCTTCAGAGCGAATCTCCTGCATTATCCAAAGACGCCAATGACAAACTGTTTGCATCCGTAGCCGAAGAATATGCGAATATCCGGACAAAACCGGAACGCATAAATAAAATAAAAGAAGATCCGTATTTCAATGCCATACAGGTAAAATATGCATACGCCGTAACATGCCACAAAGCGCAAGGCGGACAATGGAGTAATGTGTTCCTGGATACGGGATACGTTACGGAAGATATGATGGGGGAAGATTTTTATCGCTGGTTATATACGGCTTTTACCCGTACAACAAAACAGCTGTACCTTGTCAACTGGAGACTGGAAAAATAATACCAAGTATGAATACATACGACGCCCCGACAGTAAAAATAAATAAAATTTATTTTGTATTGCCCTCAACTTGCATTATCTTTGCAAAAGTGAGGCATATAAATAATTGTATTTGCATGCGCCGTTTTATAAAGTAAAAAGTTATGGCGAATAATGATAGACTAAAACAAATAATATCTAACATACAGATATTAAACAGCTTAACAGATAGCATGATTGATTCGGAAATGTATCCCGTCTCTTTTTTCAGTCAGGCTTTCGACCTGATACAAAAAATACAAAGCGATTTCCATATCCTCGAAGCAGATCAGGTTGAGATGTTTGCCGCACAGATGAAAAAACATCAGGCGCTGATATTATCCATTCATCAGCAAGTGCGCAATATATCCCCGGATATGCAAACACAAAGTCCGACGCCGCTTATAGCTAAACAAGCGCCTTCTGAGAGGCCTCAAAAACCCGGCGCCATTCAAACGGAGAACGCGCCTCCGGCAAAAACTCCGGAACAAAAAACTAAAAAAACCTCGTTTTTCAACCGACTGGGAATATACAAAGATGAAGAATCCGGTAAGGTTCCGGTAAAAAAGACCGTTATTGAAAACGCTCCCTCCCGGAAAACGTTTCCCGAGAAGAAGGTTCTGATAAAAGGAACGGAAGAGTCTGTTGTCAATGCGCCAACAAGAATTATTCCTCCTGCTTCCAAAATGACGCGACCGGCAAAACCTGCGCCGACCGAAACCCAAAAGCCGGGACCGGCAAAACCTGCGCCGACCGAAACCCAAAAGCCGGAACCGGCAAAACCTGCGCCGACCGAAACTCAAAAGCCGGGACCGGCAAAACCTGCGCCGACCGAAACCCAAAAGCCGGAACCGGCGTCAGTACCGGTGGAAGTCAATACGCCTCAATCTTTAAACGAAGCGATTGAAAAGAAGAAATTATCTGATTTACGCAAAGCATTCAGTTTGAACGACCGCTTCCGGTACCGTAAAGAATTGTTCGGCGGAAGTGAAGAAGCGATGAGCAAGGTTATTACAATCCTTAACAACAAGGCATCATTTAAAGAATCCATTGCATTTTTAGAACAAAAACTACACTGGGATTTCAGCGATCCAACAGTAAAAGATTTCATTAAAATACTGGAAATAAGATTTTTATAACAATGGCAAAACTCATTGTTGTCCCAACTCCGGTGGGAAATCTCGAAGATATTACCCTCAGAGCCCTCCGTGTTCTCAAAGAAGCGGACTTGATTCTGGCTGAAGACACGCGAACAACAAGTATTTTATTAAAACATTACGAAATACAAAACCGGCTGCAATCGCACCATAAATTCAACGAGCATCAGACTATCGAACGCCTTACCGAACGGATAAAAGCCGGAGAAAACATAGCTCTGGTCTCGGACGCCGGAACGCCGGCGATCTCCGATCCCGGATTTTTACTTGTACGCGAATGTATACAAAAAGGGATCGAGGTCGAATGCCTTCCCGGAGCTACGGCATTCATTCCCGCCCTGGTAATATCAGGATTGCCTGACGATAAGTTTTGCTTTGAAGGTTTTCTCCCGATAAAGAAAGGTCGTCAGGCGCGTCTTCTTAAAATATCTTCGGAAGAACGTACAAACATCATCTATGAATCGCCTTACCGGCTACTGAAAACGCTTATGCAATTATCTGAAGTCTGTGGAAATAATCGCAAGGTATCCGTATCGCGTGAACTGTCAAAACGTTTTGAAGAAACAATACGGGGCGCGCTGGAAGAGGTTATCAGCCATTTCTCAAAAAATGAACCCAAAGGTGAGTTTGTTATTATCCTGGAGGGGGCAAAATGTGAAAAAAAAGAGAATTATCTATTATAATATCATTTAACTAAATATTACAGCTATGAAAAAGATTTTGGCTTTTTGTGCGTGTATTATCGCATTTACCGCATGTACACAGTTTTCCTCCGAATACAAACGAACAAAACTGGAGAACGACTCGTTAAAACTTCAAATAAAGAAAAGCGAGGTAGAAATGGACGAAATGTTAAGCATCCTGAGCGCTGTTGAAGACGATCTACAGTCTATACGTGAAGCGGAGGATTTTCTCACGATTCAGAAAGATTCGGAATTTTCGGTATCAAAACGGGAGCAGATAAAAAATAATATGAGCCTCATCACTGAAACGCTGAAAAAAAATAAACAACAGCTCGCCGAACTGCAGGAAAAGCTTAATGCAAGCGGCTTAAAATATTCCTCGCTACAAAAGACAATAGACCGCCTGACAAAAGACCTGAATGAAAAAAGCGAACTCATTGTAAAACTTCAAAGCGAAATGGGGCAAAAGGACGAGGAAATCAAACAACTTACCCAACAGGTAGAAGGTCTTAATGCAGACGTACATATACTTGAAGAGGTCAACATGTCTCAGAATGATCGGCTCAACGAACAGGAACAAACGCTGAATACGGTATTTTACTGTTTCGGAACAAAAAAAGAACTCAAAGAGCAAAACATTCTGACAGGAGGAGGATTATTTTCCAAGTCAAAAACGTTGGAAAGAGACTTTAATAAAGAATATTTTATGGCTATAGACAAACGGCAGGTTACGGCAATTCCTCTATATTCATCAAAAGCAAAGATAAAAACAAACCACCCTGAAAACTCATACGGTTTCTATAAAGACCCGGATGGAAACCTGACTTTGGAAATTAAGGATACCACTAAATTCTGGAGCTTGAGCAAATATTTGGTCATAGAAGTAGGATGATTAGATAAAAAAAATCCCGGAGTCTTCAGTGTTGAATCTCCGGGATTTTCATTTACGGTATGGTTCTATTGTATCAGCGCAGACACTTATTGTTACTTGATAACGATCTTATGAACCGAACCGTCTTTCAGCGTCACCACATACATGCCTCTTTCAAGCGTCACCTTCTTTAATCCGGCAGGGATTTCAATCTTCTTGTAAAGCGTGCCTGTCATGTTGTAGATACTTACGATATCTTCTTTTTCCACATTGACAAACAACGTATTCATGTGCGACCATACGCGTTGATTGTATATCCCGTCATTGCCTACTCCGGCTTCCGTATCAGGATCTCCGAAAGTGATATCCCATGGTTGGACAACCTGGCGGATCAAGTACTTGTATACGCCGTCGGATACGTAAACGCCCGGCAGTTTAATCTTTGTGTTTGAGTAGTAACCTTTCGCAAATACTTCGAGGGCTGTCCCGTTAGCATATGTTGCAGTAAAGGTAAAGTCCTCATGGCCCGGGACAAAGTGATCCAGATCGGATACCGGAACGGTGGTTACGCCTTCGATCGAATGGATATGGACGTAGCGCTGAACAATCGGGTCCGGATGTTCCATGACGCACAGGTATACGCGGCCCGGTTCCGAGAAGTCCAGCGTCATGTAGTAGTCGTCAAGGCGGGTGGTCTGCAGTATCAGGTTCCTGACATATTCCTTACTTTCAAATTTGTCGTCGTCATATTCGAGGAACAGGTAACATCCGGGAAGTAAATTTTCGAAGTCCGACAATACTTGCAATTGTACTTTTCCCGAAAAATGGATCGAATCATGTACCACAAGCGTGTCCGGCGCCATGGTCCACTCATAGGCTTTTGTGTCGGGGTTATAACTCTGTTTCTGGGACATGGAGATACGGAAGATAGCATGGTCTTCCATTTTCAGGTTATGAATTTCCAGGCGACCCTGTTTTTCTCCCGACTGGCAGTCGGCTTCCATCAATGAAGCGAATCCCGGCGCCAGTATACCGTGGGCTTTCACCATGATGTTTTCATGGATCTTTCCGTAGCCGCCCACAGTGGTAGTGGCTATCACAATCAGCGAGTTTTCGTCAGGTATGCTCAGTTCGCTGTTCGGCTCCAGATGGATGTGCTTAGGATAGATACCGGGCGCTTTGACGGTTGGCATCTGTTCGGATGAAGTCATCTCCAGTGTCCCGCGACGATCTATGGGTTGGGTCGGGTCTGTGTAGAACTCCACTTTGTTACGGATTCTCAACAGGTCGGTACGGATGAAAGCGTCAATGTATTCGCCGCCTCTTACATGGTCGAACAAATCGGAGAGGAAGGATATCCTGGCATGGTTGGCTACTACCGTGTTGAATATCGGCAGGCTGAAGTCATGCTTGAATGCGACGATGATATCGCCTCCTACCAGCGGAACGCTTTCTTTTCCGCCCAGCGAATTCAGGTTAGGCGCGGCGTTTACGCCCTGCTCCGGTTCGTTGCAGCGTTGGTAACCGAGTTCCAGTACCGGCATCCGACGGTCGTTCATGGAGATGGCTTTGCCATATTCCATATAGAATTTACCGTCATTGTCGTTCACGACGCCCTGTTTCATTCCGCGATTAGCGGTCGTATAGGGCAGCAGTTCGAGGGAATTTCCGTCAAAGATTGCGCTGTCATGGAAGATCAGGCTGTCTGCCTTCAGGGTCAAACGGGTATTGGTTCCTTTCCGTGTGTGGGCGTCCAGTTCGGCATGACCGAAGAATTCGATCACCGGAGCTTCCAGTAAGCTCTTCTGGTTGTTCGTATGGATGCGGGCGTCGTCATGGAAACCGATATAGGTCCATTCGTAGTCGCCGCCTCCGCATCCTTCACAGGTCATGCGGCGTTTTTCGGGAGCTGTTCCGTTAAAGGTCGATTTCATATACAGACCATAACCGGCTACGTTTTCGCCTTTCAGCGTGGTCATTCCCGGTACGCTGTGAAGGCCGGAGCCGGAACCGCCACGGTAAGTAAATGCGGTGAACACATCAATGAAGTTGGTCGCCACAACGGCCAGACCGCCCGATTTAACGGCGGTTACGCCATCAGAGAGGACATTGAAGTCGAATGTCAACGGACGGGCGCCATTATCGATCGTCCGGCACTGGCCGGTCAGCGGCGAACATACGCCTGTCCGGATACCGTCTTCACAGCCTCTGTACATCCGGTGGTATTTCCTTTTCCAGCCGCTACCGTCGTCTGAAGCGCCGTTGCGGTACCACATGTAACCGTTTGTGTTTACGTCGAACCTGGCAAAACATTCCGACGACAGGTTGTGGTAGGACGTCCCGTAGTAGGGGTTATCGTCTGATACTAAGTTGGCGCCTGCGACGTCGTATCCTGCAGACAGAATATTATAGGCAGGCTCCTTGCCGTTGCTGTAACCGTAGTTCAGCATGATGTTGTCGTCAGCGCCTAAGAATACGCTTCCGCTTTTCTCGACCGGACTGTATTCGAAGTCGCGAAGGCTCACGTCGCCCCATTCGTTCGCTTTGTTGCCGGAAGAGTTCAGGCCGGCGTAATTCAGGTAGTGACCGGACATATTGGTTGCATTGAACTTGTCATAGATATCGATAAAACCTTCGCGGGTACGGAATGTTACGTTTCCGGTTCCGGATATGCCGCTTGAGAATACATCGGTAAAGTCTACCGAGCCGCCCTTGAGCATGATGTTACCGGTACGCCATTCGCCTTCGTCGCCGCAACTGAAAGATACCTGCGTGTTCAGCATATTTTCGCCGCCGTTGCCCTGGCATGTCGGGAATCCGGGCCAGCGTACGGCATGAAGGGTATCTTCCAGCGAACCCAGACCGGCGTCGATCAGCAGGTTACCATTGACGCCGTGGTATTGCAGGGAGTCTTTTCCCCAGATGTTTCCGTTCGGCGTGCTGATTTCCGCGTAACCGCCTTCGTTGCCGGATCCTTTAGCCATGTAGACTTCCATGAAATCGAACGTGATGTTACCGCCGTATCCTTTTCCCCTGTCGTTGGCGCGGTCTGCAAACAGCGCGGTATTGGCTTTACCGGTTACCTTATTCAGGTTAAAACCCTGGTAGCCGGCCTGAATATACAGGTTTGCGCCGCTTGTATTCGCGTTTTGGGCGCTGCTGTTGAAATCGAACAGGATTTTATCCTTGCTGTTTGCATTGTCGCAATCCGCTGCATAACCCAGTACGATATGTCCCTGGTGGACGCCGGGACCGCCTGCCGCGCAGTCGTAGGGTACATCGCAGGAGGCGGACGCCTTGTATTTATCCGTTGTGATATACACGCTTCCTTTATCGGTCAGGTTACGGTAAGCGACGTCGCGGGTCAGGATCGAATCGAATGCGGCCATGTAGAACCAGCCGTTCGAATCGCTCGCGTGGTGCGCGCCCTGGTATTCCAATACGTCATGCAGTTTGACGTCGAGCGCTTCCATGCGTACGACGCCTTTGCCCTGGTGGTCAAACGCGATCTTCGCGCCTCCCGGATAGCTGCCGTGAAGGTAAGGATCCGTTTCGATGTTTCCATTCAATGCAGTCATCAGGATCATGCTGTCACCGTAATACTTGAAGTCGATCGTGTTGAAGGCAAGGATACTGCCCTGTCCCTGTCCGCCGACGGCAAAGGTATTGTCTTTTGTATCCGAACTCGATATGTTATAGTCCAGGTTCGAGGCGGCTTCCGTCGTTTTGCATAACAGGTAGTTACAGTTCCGGCGTCCGGCCTGCATCATGACGCCGCTTCCGACGCCAGGTCCGGCTGTACTGTAATCAAACAGGTACGGGGCGTGCGTTTCGATGTGACGACCGGCCGTGACAGTCAGGTTGTCGGCAGAACCCAGCCCTGTGTTTGTATAGGTGAAGGTCATATTGGCTCCGACCTGGTTTTCGATATCGCGCGAAGCCGAGATTAATGTCGGGCCGACCCCATCGTGGCTTACAGTCAGCGTTTTGTCGTTCCCGAACAGAATATTGCCATGCCACCGGTCATCGGCATAGCAGTTGGTAAAGCCGCAGGGATCGCCCGGCGAATTACCGGCCTGTAATAACAGGTAGGATGAATCGGCGGAGCTGATTGCAAACTCCACATCGGCGCCTGCCCGGTTGATGGCTTCCAAGTTGCCGGTTTCGGCATACAGCATGGTGGTATCCACCAGGTCGCCGCCTGAGGTATAGCCGCCGCCGGCCAGCGAGTGCTTGAAGTCGCCGTCTATGTAAATAGAGTTATAGGCGCGGATATAGGTGTCTACCGAGTCGGCCAAAGTCGGGGTCAGCGTGATTGCCGCATTGCCGCCGAACCAGATATCGCCGCCTGTTGCCGTAGCAGACTGGTTGGCTTCGCGGTTCAGGTAGCTTCCGGCAACACAGTCGCCCGGGGTCGTCCAGCTCAGAGGCGTATTCACATCGGCTGTCGGGTAGAAATCCGGATAACCGGCCTTGATTGTCAGGTCGCCGTTCGAGACAGCGCTCTTCATGGTAGCGGTAAAGTCGCCGCCGAAGGCTGCGGTTTGCCGCGCTTCAAACAACATGGAGCGTTGGCCGTCGTGCGTCAGCGTCACATCGCCGTCCACGCGGATATCCTGTCCTGCCTGTACCATTAGTTCACCGCTTCCTGCGGTTGCAGCTTCATTTGCAAAGGTGAAATCAGCGCCGACCAGCACATCGTCATTGTCCGAGCGGAACAGGACCAAACCGGTTCCATTCGGGCCGGCATAAGCCGCGTTCACGCTTCCGTCGATTTTTATCGCTCCGGAGCCACATGCAAGATCGTTGTAACCACGGTTACCGCCTGTTGCGCCTTTCGCCCATACGGTCAAGTGAGCCGTATCGGCATCCGTAAAACTCAGGTCTTTCTGCACATAGATCGCATGATTGTCCGAGAGGATTTTTACTTCATTGTCTTTTGCCAGTACAAAAGACGGGGACTCGTCGTAAAATTTAACAAATCCCCGGGACTGGATATGCAGGTCGCCTCCTCCCGTTGCTACCGGAAAGGCTGCATTCAGGCTGGTCACGCCGGCGCCGCTGAAATAGATCCCGCCGTCGCAGCAATAGCTGCCGCTTCCGTCTCCGTCATTGATTATATATAAAGGCGTCGAATCATTTGTAAGGCTGAATACCGGAGCAAGTCCGTCAACGCCGCCGATCACGAGCGAATCGCAGACCGGAGTACAACCGGAACGGAAGTTCTTCAGCATACCGCTTGAATAGATATGGAATTTATCCTGATTCGTCGTACGCGAACCGATTTCAATAATACCGGTCGTATCATTGCCGTCCACGGTCCGGGTGTGAATATTCGTACCGCCATTATAGGCGCCCTTCACGCCATATACCGAAGCGGTAGTGTTCACATAAGGCATGGTATTGCTTACCGTCAGCGTACCGGTTTCGCGCGGGTGAACATAGCTCCAGTCCAATCCGGATACTTCGTTATAGAGGTTTGTCCCGACCGAGAGGTGAATATCTGTCTGTTCATCAGGGAACAAGGCTCCCGGTCCTGTTCCGGCTGCATCACTGTACAGGTAACCGTATTCCAAAGGGTTAGGAGCAGCATAATAGCCGCTATCCTGCGTATGTAACAGGTTTGCATTGCCGCCGATTTTCAGGCGGAAGTTCGAGTGGTCTCCTTTATAGTCTTTAGCGCCGGGTAACACAAGCATTGCATCCGTACCGTCCGGATTTGAGTTCCCTATTGAATACGGCGTACCGGTTGCGTCGGTCACGTCGCCCGTTACACAGACGTCAGAGCCGTCAAGTAAGCGAACGGCAGCGTCAACCATCCTGTTAGACGGAGTTGTCCGGATTGTATCAAACCGCACGTCATCCCGGTAATAACTTACCCAGCCGCTATAGTGACAGCAAGTTCCCGGATCTATCGCGTGAAACAAAGTATTGACCGTATTCCAGATCGTACCCTGAAGATAAACAGCATACCATTCCACATCACCCACCGTTATGGTATTCAATGTATTCGGTCCGGATAAAAGAATCGTTGTCGGACGATAATACTGTGCATTTCCCAGCGCCGTATTATAACTGTTGTCATCAAGATTTACGTTATATTCTCCGGACAATACATGTAGCAACGGTTGGCCATCGTCTTTTGTTGTGACGTCTTTTGTTGAGGTATACAATGTATCTGCCGTCATGCCGTAAAAAACAAAAGCGTCATAATCGGCCCAACCCGGTTTATGCGCATTATAAATAGGCACATAATATTTATTTTCATTCGGATCTTTAAAAGGCCAGTAATAGGACCCTGCGCTGGTTGCCTCAATAAGATATTGATTACTACTGCTAGACCAACCGGAGCCATTATTGGCTTGACCTCCAAGCTGGTTAATACGATTCACAACTTCATAGATACCTCCATACGAATCTACGGTAGGAGAACCTTCTGGAACAAGATTAGAAACAGTACCCAGAAGCGTTCCTGAAAAATTCTTTATTAAAGCATCTTTATTCTTATCATAGGAAAGAGTCGCCCTGTATTGAGCCAATTGAGGAGGGTTATTTTGAGCCGCTCCGGGATTACCTGAATTATACGTGTTGTCATCTGGGCCGCAAGAGGCAACACTTGCAGTAAAGGTAACTTTATTAACAGTATCAGGTCTCGAAGTTCCTGCCTTGTTTCCATGTCCTTGCTGATAGAACCTTACATCTCTCAAAGCGCCGGTTGCGAGTCCTTCCATATCCGCAATGGCTATTACCGCATTTTTCGAATAGTCGCTACCCACCAGGATCGCATTTGAATGTAAACTCCCGCCTGATCCGGGCCAGGCAACAGTCGTATTATTAATAACAGAAGATTCACCCGCGCCAAATACGAGATTAACATCATTCTTTCCATGAATGGTATCACGTTTGTCGAAATTAACCGTCGGATTTGAAA
Organism: Tannerella sp.; assembly: GCA_031257565.1. GTDB lineage: Bacteria > Bacteroidota > Bacteroidia > Bacteroidales > Tannerellaceae > Tannerella. The sequence continues at coordinate 15,254 of JAIROL010000263.1, forward strand.
TCTGACCTCTCCTTGAAGTCACCTGATTCACGAGCGTGCTATATTTCGACGGGTAATGAGGCCATTTCTCCGGTGTAACCTGAAATGATGATATCCGGTGCGATCCATCGTTACCGTGGTCTTGACCACATGCGCACGTTACACCGTCCTCATGGACTTCCGGCAACAACACCCCATGTTGCCCGGAAATTGTTCCACTACACAACATCATAATAAATGATGCATAGCCAATCAAAAGTAAATTCTTTTTTCTCATACACTTATATTGTTTATAATTAGACCTTTAGCCAATAAATACGCCATATAAAAACGACTAACCCGGTAGATATTGACAGTATTTACACCTTCATGCGATTCAAAATCGTGCAAAAAATAATTATTTTTTAAAAAGTAAAAGCGCTTTTTTGCCAAAATTCGCCAAACCAACGCAATATTTTTTAACAACGCTGAATAAAACACGCTCTGTACATCATAATTTAGAATAGTTCTAAATTAACTGCAGAATAGGATTTTTCGTAATTATTCACCTGTCCGGTTGGGCGACAGACATGATGAGCTACGGCAATAAGAGCAAGGAAAGGGTCCTGATTGTTTTTTCCGGCCGTATCGACAATCGAATGAAGTTGACAAAAAGCGTCAGCGCCATTGTCGGACTTGAACATGCTTTATCTCTTTTTTATCCTGATTTATAATCTTTTAGGAGATGGGAAACTTCAGAAAATAAAAATATAAAGATAAACAGGGGTAGAAAAAGGTAAATTAATCATACGGGTTCATGAAAAATAAATAGCTTCTATATAAGAAATCTATTTCTTATTGGTTAAATCTTTTTTTGAGGCGCTATCAAGAAAAATAACCAGCATCAAGACAAATTGTGCATGTCGGTAGTCCGAATCTTTTAATATTTCTGATAGTTGCATGTCTTTTTGAAATAAAATATTTGCGGCAAAGATACTTCTTTTTTGCAAGTTTTATCCGTAAAAACCGTTTTGTGAGAATTTTCTACTTGAAATTACATGAAGACTATGATTTTAACAATTACTTCCTGCTTCAATTCTAACTATATCAATCCTGCCATATAGATTGGCAAACAGAGTACATCGCCCTCTTTTCGCAAATCTTTTGTATAGAGCAAATATTTGTATTGAATGCGTGATGAGAATTTTTGACAAAAAGCATCAAGCGAGGCGTGCGTTTTGTAGCCGGATGATTTGACTTCGACAGGGCATATTTTTTCGCCGCGCGAAAGCAGAAAATCAATTTCATAATTATGGTTGCTGGTTTCTTTTGGAAAGGTATAATAAAAAAGTTCATTCCCTGAGGCTCGAAGCATTTGTGCAATCACATTTTCGTAAACATAACCCAAGTCTGCGCTCAATTTGTCATTTAATATTTTCACATACAAGGTGTTGTTGGAATATGTCGTATCAAAAAAAGCCAAAGTAACAAACAAACCTGTATCGCCAAGATACATTTTATATCGGCTGACGTCTTTATGCAAAGCCATACCAACAGAGGGGTCGTTGGCGTGATAAACCACATTAACCGTCATGGAATCAATCATAACGCTAATGTTTTCCTGCATTCGTTCCTGTCGTGCGCCTTCTATCACTTTGCCGACAACATAGCGCGAAGCGTTTCGGCTCAATACGGAAGGAATAGCATTGAACATTTGCGATACTCTGCCTCGCGGGTCTATTTTATGAAAATCGTCTTCGTATAATTCAAGTATATTCCGTTTTACAGCATCAACTTTACTTAAATTATTGGTGTTCAAATATTCGACAACAGCTTG
>JAIROL010000059.1 GCA_031257565.1 Tannerella sp.
ATTTCTCAACGTAAACTTGCTGCGCAAATGGGTGTTTCATATACGCTGTTGAATGAAGTATTGAACTGCAAACGTCCAATCTTAACCGAATATGCATTGCTGTTTGAAGCTGCGTTAGGTATTGAAGCGGAAATGCTTATTAAGATGCAAGCACGTTACAATGTACAGACTATCCTTAAAAACAAATCTTGGGCTGAACGCCTTGCACAGGTTCGTAAAGCAACTGCGATGCTTTGATGCAGTCAAGGAGACTGGTTGCCCCATGCGATAACCTGTAACTTTTATCCGTGTATGCCGTATCAACGAAAAATACGATAGTCAAGGAGACTGGTTGCCCCATGCGATAACCTGTAACAGTCGAACGGAAAGCGTTGAAAAACAAATAAACACGGATTAGGTGTTTTTAACCAACTATGGAACTATCAGGTAATACAAAGTAAAATATATGAAATCAGAGGTTAGCCGGATTGCGTCCGCGAAACGACGAATCGGCGGGCAAAATACAGTCGCGCAAAACGTTGTACGGGAACAAATATTTGAGGAAAACGTTTCCGGATAATCCTTTTGCCTGTTTATTCCCCTTGAATAATACCGCCCCGTCGCGCTTACTACCGTACTCGAAGTACAAATGCTATTTTTGTAGCTTAAAATAAATAATTGTTTAACAATTAAAGTTTATTACCGGACTTTTTCATCCATCATACTCGTCAGGCATTTGCAGGCTGTTTGCACATCCGGTATATTTTTTATAATCAGGCTTCGTTTGCCGGACTGATCGCGAAGATTACAGTTTTTAGGATAATTCTGTATGTACGCCAAGAGTTTGCCGAATGCATTGCTTTGATAGTAAGGACTATTGCTGTTCCTGACAAGCTGAAGGTTCATAGCGCCCTTTTTCAGCATGATTTTCTCAAAGCTCAACTGTTTGCCGAGGCGGCGTAACTGTACGACCCGGATCAGTTCTTCTCCTTCTTCGGGTATTGTTCCGAAACGATCTTTGAGATGTGCGATAAAGTCGTTCAACTTGTTGTCGTCTTCGATAGAGTCAAGCTCCCGGTAAATACCGATACGTTCGGAATCGTTCGGGATATAGGTCGGAGGGAATAATAATTCGAGGTCGCTTTCAATAAACGTCTCACGAACATATTCATGTTCGGATTCATTTTCACATAGATGATCCCGGGCATATAAATCGGCAAACTCGTCGGTTTTAAGTTCGTCGACGGCTTCTTCCAGAATTTTCTGGTACGTTTCATATCCGAGGTCCGCGATAAATCCGCTTTGTTCGGATCCAAGCATATTTCCTGCGCCACGGATGTCGAGATCCTGCATCGCAATGTACATTCCGCTTCCGAGTTCCGAGAAATTCTCGATTGCCTGCAGACGGCGGCGCGATTCCGACGCGATTGTAGAGAGCGGGGGAGAAAGCAGGTAACAAAATGCTTTGCGGTTGCTTCGCCCCACGCGTCCGCGCAACTGATGCAATTCGGATAGTCCGAACTGATGCGCATTGTTGATGATAATAGTGTTTGCGTTAGGAACGTCGATGCCGTTCTCCACAATGGTTGTAGATATGAGGACGTCATACTCGTAATTGACGAAATCGAGAATGACTTTTTCTAATTTTTCCGGTTCCATTTGCCCGTGTCCGATTGCAATACGTACATCCGGAATTTCGCGTTGTATCAGCGCCTCTATTTCATGAATATTTTGTATCCGGTTATTGATGAAGAAAACCTGTCCGTTCCGGCTCATCTCAAATTCGATCGCTTCGCGGATAATGTCGGTATTAAACCGTTCTATTTCCGTCTGTATCGGGTAACGATTGGGAGGAGGCGTGCGTATATTGCTCAAATCGCGCGCTCCCATAAGCGAGAACTGAAGAGTTCTCGGTATTGGCGTTGCCGTCATTGTCAGCGTATCGACATTTGTTTTCATTTGACGCAGTTTTTCTTTGACGGAAACGCCGAATTTTTGTTCTTCGTCGATGATGAGCAATCCGATATCTTTGAATTTAACATCTTTACTTACGAGCCGGTGCGTACCGATAAGTATATTTATGTCTCCGTTTTGGAGGCATTCGAGTATTTTCTTTATTTCTCCGTTTGTCCGTGCGCGGCTTATATAATCAATGGTACACGGAAAGTCTTTCAATCGGTCTTTAAACGTCCGGTAATGCTGAAAAGCGAGGACGGTAGTGGGTACGAGTACGGCCACTTGCTTGTTGTCGGTTACCGCTTTAAATGCGGCGCGAATGGAGACTTCCGTTTTCCCGAATCCTACGTCGCCGCATATAAGCCGGTCCATCGGACGTTCGCTTTCCATATCGGCTTTCACCTCTGTGGTCGCTTTTAGCTGGTCGGGCGTGTCTTCATAAATGAAACTTGCTTCCAGTTCGTCCTGCAAAAAACTATCGGGACTGAAGGCGAATCCTTTCTCATCCTTACGTTGCGCATAGAGCCTGATCAGGTCGCGAGCGATATCTTTCACCTTCTTCTTCGTGCGCTCCTTCATTTTCTCCCATGCTCCGGTTCCAAGCTTGTTCAAGGCAGGAGGTTCCCCGTCTTTCCCTTTGTATTTGGACAATTTATGCAACGAGTGAATGCTGACAAAAATAATATCGTTATTTTTGTATATTAATTTCACGGCTTCCTGCAGTTTGCCATTCACTTCGGTACGTACAAGTCCTCCGAACTGTCCGATACCATGATCGATATGAACAATGTAATCGCCGGTTGTAAACTGGTTCAGTTCTTTCAGCGATAATGTTATTTTTCCGCTTCTTGCCTGATCGCTTTTCAGGTTATACTTGTGATAACGACCGAAAACCTGATGATCTGTAAACAGGCATATTCTAAGATTGTTATCTATATATCCGCTATGAAGCGTATGATTTGTCGCCATGAAAGTTATATGATCGCCACGATCATTGAAGATGTCGCGGATACGCTCTGCCTGCTTGGCGCTGTCGGTTAACAGGTAAATCGTATAGCCTTCTGAAATATATTGTTTAAAAGATTCGCTTACCAGCTCGAAGTTTTTCTGATACAGGGGTTGCGGGGAAGTATCAAACTGAACGGTCGTATGTACGGAATAGGGTTTCGCATGGAAGTGAATTTTGCGGAAACGCGTAATGGACCTCGTATATGTTTCGGCTGTAATCATTTTTTTTCTCATTCCTTCAGCGTCCGCGAAACCTTTGTTATCACGATTGACGGGAACTTCGTTCCAGAGGCTGCCGATACGCTCTCTGCACCACTCCATATCTTCCGAGACATACAATGTATCGTCAGGTAGTAAATCAGGTAAAGACGAGTCGGCGTCATTATGTTTGCTTATTTCCGGTATAATATGGATTTCGGCTAACTGATCCTTTGAAAACTGTGTTTCAACATCGAAACGGCGTATGGTTTCAACTTCATTTCCGAAAAAATCCACGCGGAAAGGATATTCGCTGGAAAAAGAAAATATATCGATAATACTGCCGCGCATAGCATATTGTCCTGGCTCGTATACATAATCGGTCTGTTCAAACCCATAGTTATCAAGGACGTCGGAAACGAACGTCGGGTCGACCTTTTCTCCGGTATGAATCGTCAACGTGTTTTCCTTCAGGATATTTTTTGATAGAATTTTTTCCGCAATTGCGTCAGGGTATGAAACGATGACGCCTGACGGATTTTCCGTTTGTAACAATCCGAGTACTTCGATACGCAGTATTTCGTTTGCAGGATCGATATGTCCGTATTTTATGTGTCTGTGGTAAGCCGAGGGGAAAAAATAAACATTGTTATTGTTTATCAATTGCATCAGGTCGTTATAGAAATATCCGGCGTCCTCAAGATCATTTAATATACACAAGAAAAGACCTCCTTTTTTTTGAAAGAGGGAAGCGATTATGACCGTTTCGGCCGACCCAATGAGTCCTGATAAAAGAATTTCCTGACGATTATCCTTTTCTAATAAAGACGCAACTGCATTTATATGCGGGTGAGCCGTATATATAGGTAGTATTTCCTGTATGTCCACGGGTTGTTTATTCTCCTTTCTTCAACAAATCGTCGAAATATGTAATGGTTTTCATCAGTCCTTCTTCAAGACCGAATAAGGGTTTCCAGCCATTCAGTTTTTCGAAGGCCAGCGAAATATCCGGTTGACGTTGTTTCGGATCGTCCTGCGGTAACGGTTCGAAAATGATTTTGGATCTGGAGCCGGTCAGGCGTATCACTTCATTTGCCAGTTCGAGCATGGAAAATTCTTCGGGATTACCGATATTTACGGGTCCGGCGAAGTCGTCTTCCGTATTCATCATTCGTATCATGCCTTCCATTAAGTCGTCAATGTATTGAAAACTGCGGGTTTGAGTTCCGTCTCCGTAAATTGTAATGTTCTTTCCTGTCAGCGCCTGAACGATGAAGTTCGATACTACGCGTCCATCGTTTTTGTCCATTCGAGGACCATACGTGTTAAAAATACGTATTATTTTCACCCGTATGTTATGCTGGCGGCGGTAATCCATGCATAATGTTTCGGCAGCGCGTTTTCCTTCGTCATAACAGGAGCGTATTCCTGTCGGATTCACATTACCCCAGTACGATTCGACCTGCGGGTGAATCGTCGGGTCGCCGTATACTTCGCTTGTTGAGGCATGAAGCATTTTTGCATTTACGCGTTTGGCTAATCCGAGCATATTCAATGCGCCGTAGATAGACGTTTTGAGGGTTTTAATAGGATTATGCTGATAATTTACCGGCGATGCAGGACATGCCAGATTGAAAACTTTGTCTACTTCCGCATAAAACGGGGTCGTGACGTCGTGGCGCACAAGTTCGAAATGATCATTGCCCAGCAAGTGGCGTACATTGTTTTTGTTTCCGGTGAAATAATTATCAAGACAGACGACGTCGCATCCGTCTTTAATAAGCCTGTCGCAGAGGTGCGACCCTATAAATCCGGCTCCGCCGGTTACCAATACTCTTTCCATAAGTTTATTAAAAAAACGTACAAAAGTAACGTTTATTTTTAAATTAATAAATAGTTTATTTGTAAATATCGGGGGTTTTATGTACATTTGTATTTTGTAAATGCATAATAGCAGGTCGAATATGTAAGAATTTGATTTATATTTGCATGAATGACAATGTATAAACTTAAAAAATGAAAGTATGAAAAAAAAATTGTTTGTTTGCGGAATATCCGCATTGATGATTGGAATGATATCATGTAATTCGCAGCAAAAAAGTACAAAGAGTTCGGATACGGAAGCGGCGGCTACTGCTGATAATTCCCAAAATTCGCCGGATTGGGACGGTTTTTATTCAGGCATTTTGCCATGTGCGGACTGTGTTGGTATTCAGACGTCTATCGAGTTATTGAAAGACGGGACATTTAACCTGAAGCAGGTTTATTTGGAAAAAGACAGCGCTGGTTTTGACAGTTCCGGCAAATTAACATGGGATCAAGAGGGCAATACTATTACGATTGGCGAAGGCGAATGTCCGATGAAATTACGGGTAGGCGAAAATGCGCTGACTATGCTTGATTGCGAAGGAAATGAAATCACCGGAGAATTGGCGGATTATTATATTCTGGCCAAGGCAGATCCGGATCTTGTCGAAAAATACTGGAAGCTGACGGAACTATCCGGCGAAGCGGTCGTTACTCCTGAAGGAGGAAAAGAAGCTCGCCTGATTCTTAAGAAAGAGGGCAATGCCGTAAATGGAAACGGCGGATGTAATTCTTTTCGTGGAACATATACATTAAAGCCCGGAAACAGAATTAATTTTTCGAAAATGGCGTCCACCCTGATGATGTGCGCTAATATGGACACAGAAACAAAAATGTTTCAGGCGCTGGAAACGGCGGATAATTATGTCGTAAACGGCGATACCTTAGCTCTCAACAACGCAGAAATGGCTCCATTGGCGCGTTTTGAAGCTGTTTACATGGAATAAGTTTTTTTTGGCAGAGGTAACGCCTGAAAATAAGTGAAATCTTGCATATGGCAAAGTGTTTGGTAAATTATTTTACTTCAACACTTTGCCTGATATGCAAACGCAACTGTTTGCGGAGTTAAGGTTATTTGAGAATCCACATCGCTTCATTGATATCATCATTGCCTCCGAACTGGCGTTGAAGGGCTTCGTCCAGATTTTCACGGTTGTATGAATATTCGTAAGAATGATATCTGTATCGTATCGGGAATTTATCCGGCGCAGTCGAATTTTTGCTGGTAGTCGGATTAATGGGAAATACCGGATAACCTGTCCGGCGATAATCATAATACGCTTCATATGCATGTTGAAGGAAATATGCGATGTATTTCTGTTCGATGATCTTATTCAGATCCTGTTCGAAACTGCCCGTTAGTCGTATTTCGGAACTGTTCAGGTAGCTTTCAATATACTCGTTTGTCATAACGCGGCCATGCGCGTATTCATCAGGAGTGACGTCTCGCGTAAAAGTCATATTGGCTTTTATTCCGTTTTTATAATAGGTTGAGGTCTCTCCGCTGATCCAGCCTCTCAGACATGCTTCCGCTAAGATGAGTTGTTGTTCGCCGTATCCCAACCGGATTAACGGCTCGCCTTCCGAATGATTGGTAGAAATATACCGTTTATTCATCCCGCAGAACAGATTAGCGCCGTGGGCATTGGCTACTTCTCCGTAATTGAGCGAGGGATCGACGCCGACATACGCATCATAACTATCGCTCGAAATGCCGCCTTGCGTTTTTGCAATGGAAGGCTCTGCATAATAGAATAGCCGATAGTCGTTATACTTCTTTAACATATCTACCAATACGGATGAATGCATCGCATATTTAGTCTGGTTGGATGTCAGGTCGTTAAAAGGATAACGCATTCCGGATTGGTCTTTGTATATTAATTGGAAATTATCCGCGTTGGACGTCATTAATACTCCGTTTTGAAAAATATTCGCAAAGCGGGATTTTACGTTAACATCCGAATCGTTTTCTTTTTTGGAGAGATTCATTAAAACTTTCAGCTGGAAAGCGGTTATCGTTTTTTTCCAGTTCTCACGATTGCCGCCGAAAATAATGTCTCCTTCAAATGCCGTTGCATCTGCGGCAGAGAAACAGTTACAGGCATTTTCCAGATCCTTGAGAATTCCAAGTATAACATCTTTTTGAAGATCGTATTTAGGCTTTATAAGCCCTTTTTCTCCTTGTCCGGCTTCGCTGTATGGAATATCCCCTAAGTCAAGCGTCAGATAATACAAGACATAAGCTTTTGCAAATAATGCCAATCCTTCATAGCTCTTGTTTTCCTGCGCATTTGCAATCAAATTGTCAGCGTTAGCGACAACTAAGAAGTTATCGAAATTTTTCATTCCTGTCAGATTGTACTGTAGATCAGACGCGCTTTCGTTCCAGACGATCTGTTTTGTTAGAATGCCGTCTTCTGCCGATTCTTTCACATAGCGGTCCTTTTTGACCAGTTCGCGAATCAAATAAGTCGCCTGCATGGATGGAGGGACGGAAGTGGATGTATCGCGATTTGTATTAATCGTATCAAAGTTTTCACAGCCGATAAAAAAAATCAGAGAAAAACAGATTGTCAGATATTTATTTATTTCTTTCATAATCGTTTTATTATTAAATTAAAAATTAACTTTCAGATTCAACCCCATGTAACGTATGGCCGGAGAATTCAGCAATTCGTTGTTATCATGATAAACGGCGTCCGGATCGGAATATTTGAATTCTTTGGTCCAAATAAATAAATTCTGTCCTACTAATGATACATGAAGATTTTCCAATCCGATTTTATTGATTAGAGGCTTAGGCAGTTTATAGCCGATGGCCAGTTCGCGTAGTTTAAAGTAGGTCAAATCTTTGATATTTTGATTGACGACCGTACCGTTCCAGGGATGATATGTTTTTGTATAAGCCTCATAAGTAACAGCTACGTCGTTCGGAGCAAAAACGCGCGTATCTTTCAGGATGTTTCCGTAAGAATCATACGATACCGAACCGGATACAACTTTCACGCCTTGCCCTACATAACCGGTATTGCCATTGACAACCTGGTCGTAACGCCATTCGTTGTCGCTGTCGATGTGCGTTCCGGAGTTCCACATAGCTTGTTCCAGTCGATTATGAGCTTTTCCTCCGACGCGGCCGTCTATGGAGACGTCTAATGTGAATGATCGACAGGCTAAATGGCTGGCGAATCCCCATACCCAATCGGCGCGTCTGTTGCCTGCCTTTGTATAAAATGTGTTTTTAACAGGCATTCCGCCGCTATGGATGATATGGCCTTCCGGATCTCGTTGCCAGTCATACGCCTCAATATAATCCACGCGTTCGCCTTTTTTAACCCACGGTCTGTCTAAAGAGTAAGTATCATCTAATTGATGGTAAAGATAACGATCCATACCCCAGTTGAAAGAAGATGTCCAGTTAAAGTCCTGCGATCTGATTACATCGCCGCTAAGCGTTACTTCTACTCCCTTTTTGATATATTCTTCATCTGTGTTAATTAATGCAGATGCAAAGCCCGACGCATAGCTGAGCGTAGCAGATTTTTGAATATCGGAAAGCAACTTGGAGTAATGTGCCACATCAAGTTTTAGGCGATTGTCCAGCAAATGAATTTGTCCGCCTATTTCGAACGTGTTTGCTTTTTCGGGAAGGATTGTTGCATCCCGAATGGTTGTGGGATATTGCGCCATAGACATTCCATTCCAAACATTTTGACTGATAGAGTATACTTTATTGATAGCATATACGGATGCAGGCGTTTTTGTGATGGCATAAGAACTTCTTATTTTCAGAAAACTCAACCAGTCCGGCATATCAATTAATTCGGATAGTATTATACTTCCGGAAGCGGATGGATAAAAATAAGAACGTTCCGATTTGGCAAGCGTAGAAACCCAGTCATTACGCCCTGTTACTTCTAAAAAGATAGCGCTGCGCCATGACAAATCGATTTTTCCATACATACTGTTCATTTGTCTTGAGGAGACTGTACTGGAGACGCTTGGGAGATCTATAGATGCAGCCAAAGAATAAAAGCCGGGAGCGGTAATTCCGCTATTCGTATTTGCCGAAAATACATCTTTCTGATAATAATTCAATCCGGCTCCAAGCATGCCGCCAACATTAAAGTCGCCTATTTTTTTATCGGCGATTAATAGCGCGTCTCCGGTAAAGCTATAACCTCTGTAATTATATAATGAAAAAGCGCCTGTCAGGCTATTGCGCGCGCTCATTGGCGTAATATACTCATATTTTTCACTATAGAAATCAGACCCTGCTCTGGTTGTCATTTTCAGCCAGTCTGCGAGTTCGTAACTTGCGGTTACTTGTCCGTTAGCCCGATTGTCCCAAGCTTTCTGCGAAGCTTCATTTGCCAGGAAATAGGGATTGTTGTAGTCATATTTATAGAGCCAGTTCTGTTCTTCGTTCTCTTTGCCTTTGACCCAATAGTCTTTGAATTCGCGAAGATCAAACTCCGTACCTGTCCATACGATCAGATTATACATGTAGCTGTACCATCCATATCCTTCTCCCCGGGTTTGCGGAGAATAACTTCCGTTATATCCAATAGAAGCGTCTAATGAAAATTTGCCTTTTTTTATATCGCCGGCCACCGTATAATTGAATTTATTGATTTTATTACCGGGATATTGGCCTCTGTCATAAATGTGGGTGAAAGAAGTTCTCAGGCTTCCGTCTTTTCCTTTGCAGGTAACATTTACATTATTGTTTAAGACAAAAGAGGTCTGAAGGAAGTTCTTAAAATTATTTTTTCCTTTGGAGACAAGCGGCATTTCTTTCCATTCGTATGTATAAGGATCGTATTGAACGGCTGTGCGACCGATATCCAATTTGTCGCCCCAGATATATTCGCTTAGTTCCTGCAGGTATTTACCTCCGGAGCCGCTACTGTAGGAATGTTGCACTTCCGGCATGACCAATTGGCCCAGATTAAACATGTTGTTGCTGTTAACATGGACGGATAGTCCTTCTTTTTTTCCTCTTTTCGTCGTGATCATAATGGCTCCGGACGCCCCTTTTGCTCCGTACAACGCAGAAGCTGTAGCGCCTTTCAGAATGTCCAGCGATTCGACGTCGTCTGCAGAAATTTGTCCTAAATTCGTGTTCTCAAAGGGAACGCCGTCTATTACGACCAATGGCGTCTCGCCGCGTAAATAAATAACGGGAGAGGTATTGAACGAGTTTTTATTCAATATAGTAACGCCGGCAATCTTACCGGAGAGAGAGGTCGCAATGTTTGCGCCTTTGACGGCCGTCAATTCTTCGCCTCCTACTTTTTGTACGGAATAGCCTAACGCCTTTTCGGAACGTTTGATACCCAGAGCCGTAACTACGATCTCGTCTAACGCTTGCGTGTCTTCCGATAGCGTAATTGTTATCTCGCTTTGATTTTTAACGACCGTCTCCTGCGTTATATATCCGATGTAAGAGATTTGTAGTATGGCATTTTTTTTCACGTTTAATACGAATTTACCGTCGGTATCTGTAATCGCTCCGTTTGTCGTTCCCTTTTCGACTACATTGGCGCCGATTACGGGTTCGCCGCTTTCATCCAGTACGACGCCGGAAATTGTTTTTGTGGATTGCTGCGCAACCGAAAGCATTGTATTTTTGGTCAGGACGATGTAATCGTTTTCAAAGACGTGTTTTACATTTGTGCCGACGAAGGCTTCTTTCAGGCAGTCTTTTACAGATTTTTTTCCGTTGTCTAACGAAATTCGCTCGTCTAAGTTTACTTCGCTTTTACTGTAAATAAACAGGTAATCCGTTTGTTTTTCGACCTGTTCGATGAAGTCTCCGATTGTCAGGTTGTTACCTCTGATATTTACGCTTGCATTCTGCGATTTTGTTTCGGTCGCAGAAACAGTAAATATACTCAGGAAAAAGAAGAATGCAGAAATTCTCATAATTCTGAAAAGTTTTGATTTTTTTTTCATATATTTGCTATGTTTTACTTGTTGATACTAAAATTCTTGAGTTTTTGTGTCGACACACTTGCCGACAAATGCGGGAACATTTGTCGGTTTTTGTTTTTTTCAGGTTTATTTCATTGGCATTGTGTTTTAATCGTTTTACGTGATTGTAGTCAAATCTTTATTTAATGATAATCGTATTCAATTCGTCATCTTTAACAAAAGAAAACGGGTGTATTTTCTGTAATGTCCGGAGCGCTCTTTCCACCCCGTCCCGTTGGCGGAATTTTCCGCTGAACTTGTAATTTCTAATACTATTGTTGTTAACGATGATCGCAATATCGTAATAGAGTTCAAGTTTTTTGATGATTTCGTAAAAGGGCAGGTCGTCGAATGCATAAATGCCGTCCTTCCAGAGTAAAAAATCCATATTGTGAAAATCGGTTTTCGTCAACTGTCCGTTTACAAGTTCTGCCCGTTCATTTGGTTTTAGTCGTATGCATTGCGTTTTGTCTTTCAGGTCGAATACCTGTACCGATCCTTCTGTTAATGACGCGCTGAATTCATTCCTGTTTTTATATGCATACACGTTGAAAGATGTTCCCGTTACTTTTATATTATAGTTTTCGGTAGAAACGATAAACGGACTTTCCGGGTTTTCTTTTATGACAAAAAAAGCTTCGCCGTCCAGTTCTACATGCCTTTCCTTTTCTGAAAAATCAACCGGATATCGCAATGTGGTGCGCGCGTTCAGCCAGATGGTACTGCTATCCGGCAGACGAACAAACGCTCTTTGGCCGGCGGGAGTCGAAATCTCCTGATAGACGGGGCTTTTTTCCGGCGATAAAACGCTTTCGCCGGAAAGACCCTTCTGCTCTCCGGCGAACCGGGCAAGAGTAAATGCGATCAGGATCGCGGCGGCATATCCGATAAAATGTCTGACACGAGGGGAAATTATGCGTTTATTTGATTTATTTCCGGATGATTCGACGTTTGCCGATGTTTTATGACAGGATGTTGCAACAGGCGCCCATGCCGTAAGTCCGCGCAGATTTTGTATGGCGATAAATTCTTCCTTCCATTTTTCATCCGTATCTATTTTTTCAAACAGTTCTCTTTTTCCTTCCGGAGAAAGTTCCCCTTCAAAATATTGCTCTATAAGTAGATACATATATATAGTTACTGAATTTGCTTATAGAGCGTTCTGAAAACGTTTTTCCACCAAAAGAATTTTGTATAATTTTTGTTTTTTAACATTCAAAGCATGAATAACAACGCCGGAAGATAGTCTTTCAGCTCTTTTCGGAGTTTTTTCAATGCGACGGCTATCTGGTTTTCAACGGTGTTCGGAGATAGATTTAATTCGGATGCAATTTCGTGATATTTTTTACGCTCAAACCTGCTTTTGATGAAAATAATACGGCATCGTTCCGGAAGCCTGTCGATAGCGTCATGAATAATCTTTTCCAGATCTTCTTCGGAAGAGGTCATTTCATTTAACAATTCTAATGCAGACAGTTTCGCCTTATACTCTTTCCTGAATTGGTCGGCTATGTTCAGATGCCGCAGATGATCGATGCATTTATTCTTTATTAAAGTAAACAAATAGGCGGAAAGGCTGACTTTTATCTCTAAAATATCTTTTTTCTCCCAGATAAACAAAAAAACATCCTGTACGATATTTTTCGCATCTTCTTCTGATATTACGTACTCTTTTGCAAAAAGAAACATCCTGTTATAATATTCAGCGTAGATTTTTTCAAAATTATCTTTAAATAATTTCATCAATTACAGCTATTTTTCCGGCGATTTTATATTACAAAAATAAAAAGAATGTTTAAACTCTCGTAAAAATGTGCAGTTAAAAAATGTATAATCTTTAATTTGGACGTTTGCTGATGAAACGATATGGAATAAGAATCAAAACAGGGTTGCCCGAGAAGATTCGGGACAACCCTTGTTTATTATTAGAAAAGTTCAGGAATGATCAATGCTTATGTCCGTCATGTTTTGTCTCGGGTATTTCTCCTTCTTTCAGAACTTTCGCCTGCATATCGATTTTTTTGAAGGCGGTTATCAGTTTTTCATCTGTCGTTTTATCCGAGCGGTAGGTGACTTCGACCGTATGAGTATTCAGATCGCATTTAAGATCGGTTACTCCTTTTTCAAATGCGATGTTTTTTTCGATTTTTTTGATACAGTTTTCGCACTGCATGTTCTCAATCAGAAACTTTGTCGTTTCTTTCTTACTCTTGCTCTTTGTCTCTTGCGCCGACGCCCATGAAAAGGCGAACGTTGCGCAAAGGATGACCGTTAAAATTCGTTTCATAATTTTGATGTTTTAAAAGTTGATAATTAAGTTATTTAATATCGGGCTATATTAAAGCGCAGACCGATGTAAATTTTGCGTCCATGCACCGGTCCCCAGATCATTGATCCGTCAAAATTTTCGCCGCGCGGATTTGCCGCGTCAATAATCGGTTTTTCCTGCATAAAGTCAAACAGGTTTTCGGAGCCTATATAGACGGACCATTGGCGGAAATATCTTGTAACCTGTGCATTCCATACCTGATAGGAACTGAAGTCGGTATCCCACAGCGGGTTTGCCGCGTCCGGGACAGGCATACGGCCGCCGCCGTTGAATTGTCCGGTCAAGTCGGCCTGCCATTTTTTGAGGGGCGTCTGATAAGACGCCGTAATCAATCCTTTGTAGCCGCTCGTCAACGGTTTTTTCAGGCGTCGTACGGTTCCGTCCTGATTACGGTAATCTGTTTTTGCATCGGTATATCGGTATGCTCCCGTTAGCGTGAATCCGCGAAAGAACGGAAACGGATAGGTTGCTTCAACCTGAAAACTGTTTGAATATGATTTTCCGTTCAGATTATAGAAACTTACCTCATGAGGGTCGCTATCCATATCTATTACCACCTGTTTGTCAAAGTTCGTGTAATACCATTCCGTATTTATCGTAAGGTCTTTACCTGCGATGGGGATATAAAAAGAAAAATTGACGCCGGTATTCCACGCCTCTTCCTGGTCCAGCTTGTCGGCAATCGTGATTTTACGGCTGCTGGCCAGCAGGAAATTGTTTTCTGCCAGCACATTGGCCGTGCGGAATCCTTTTCCGGCTGACGCACGAACATGGAACCAGTCGAACGGGTTATATTTCAGGTGTATACGCGGCGTCGCAAAAAAGTCGTAGATAGAGCTGCGGTCGGCGCGTATTCCTGCAAGCACGATGAACTTATCATGCAGGTTATAGGTATATTGCGCATAAACTCCCGGTACGACTTCGTTCCGATCAAAAACCGATCTGTCCCGGTTCAGGGTCAGATTCTCGTCAAATCCGTCATAATTGAGACTTAATCCCGTACTTAAGCTATGCATAGGCGCAAATTCTTTTTCATACATCAGACTTGCATATAGATTGTCCTGGTAGATATTGTATGGCGTACGGTCGTACATCGACTGTTGTTCGTGGTACGACCCCGATACGATTAAAGCGACGCTCTCTACTTTGTCGGGATTAATGATATACGCCTGTTTGGTAAAGCCTTCAACACGGTTTGTATTAATCCTGATACGATACGGGTCTGTGAAATCATGATGCTTAGTGTCTTGTCCTCCGGTACGGTCTTCGTGCAGATAGCGTATGCCATACTGGGCAACGTAGTTATTGATACGATGTTGCCAGCGGTTCATCAGATTGACCTGTTTTTTCAGGGGGTAATTCAGGAATCCGTCGCCATTACTGTCGTGTTGTACTTCGTCGCTGGAATAATGGACAAATAACCCTGTCGACAGGTTGTCGTTGATATGCCGCGAAGCGTCGCTGTTGGCTTCATATCGTCCGGCGTCGCCGGCAAACAGGTTGGCGGAGAAAATATCGGCCGTGGCCGGTTTTTTATATTCGACGTTGATTTGTCCGGCTAACGCTTCGTAGCCGTTTTTTACGGATGACGTTCCTTTGGAAACCTGAATGCTTTCCATCCATGGACCCGGAATATAGTCGAGGCCGTAAAGCGAAGATGCGCCACGGAAATTCGGATAATTTTCCGTTAACATTTGTACGTAAGTTCCGGATAACCCGAGCAACTTAATCTGGCGGGCGCCGGTTGATGCGTCGGAATAAGACACGTCGACAGAGGGATTCGTCTCAAAGCTTTCCGCCAGGTTACAGCATGCCGCCCTGGAGAGCTCTTCGTATGTGATTTTTTGCGTCTGTAACACGCTTGTACGCGAGGATATGGTACCTGTGCGCCTTTCATTCACCACCACTTCGTCCAGTTCGATTTCTCCTTTTAATATGATACGAAGAGGTTCTCCGTAGTTATCGACGGTAATTGTTGCTGTCGTATATCCTACATAGCTGACGACTAATTGTTTTTCGTTGGCTTTTTGTTCGAGTTCAAAGAAGCCGTCTGCATTTGTTATTGTACCGCTATGCGTTTCATGCCATGAAACGTTCGCCCCTGCAACCGTTTCATTCTTTTCATCATATACGTATCCTTTGATTTTCTCTCCGGCCATAGCGACCGGCGAAAACGGCAAAGTCGTCAGTATAAATAAATGTATAAATAAATGTTTAATCATTGTTGTTCCTTTTTATTTAATTTATTAATTATGGAAAAATGTCCGAAGATCAGGAGGCAGACAAAAAAGAATCTGCTCTGCTCTGCTCTGTTCGAACATGCTTAACGGACGGGAAAAATCCCTTTTAATAAATTAAATCAAAAGAACTGTCAGGATAGACAGGTAATCGCGGGGACAGACCGGCGGCGGCCTCTTAGGAGTAGCCGTATTGTTTTCATCGGCGATAGGCACGGGTGAAATATGTAAAATATCGCCGGACGGTAAATTCAGTATTACAGGAGAAAGATTTACGTCCTGCTCCGCCGTATGGCGCGAACTCCAGTCGAAGCTGATTCGTTCTATGCTGCAGCAATTTTCGAATGATCGATCATCATGAAAATTGCAATATGCATGCATTGCATGGCAGTCGTTGTCTTCTGCATGATTATCGCATGAACTTCCTTCGAATGATCGATCATCATGAAAATTGCAATATATAGGCATTGCATGGCAGTCGTTGTCTTCTGCATGATTATCGCATGAACTTCCGGAACGACTGGGAATCTGATGAGGCTTGTCGTTCGGGCGATGATGTTTGTGTCTGTCGCAACAGTTATCGTTTATCAGCGCTTCTATGCCTTTTGTCCGGCAATCGTTGCAACAGTATGAAATGATATTTATACCTGCTCCGCCATAGAATACCGGAACAGACATCAGGATAGCAATTGAATGTGTAAATATCTTTTTCATACTTTTGCAAAGTTAGCATTATTCGTTGAATAATGAAAAAACAAAATAAGAAATAGATTTCTTATATAGAAGATACAAATGATTTTCTTAATACCCCCGGATAGCTTCGACTCCCGGGAGAATTTTTCCTTCGATGGCTTCAAGCAAAGAGCCTCCCCCTGTTGATACGTATGACACGCCGTCAGCCAGTCCGAACTTATTCACGCATGCGACGGAGTCTCCTCCGCCTACAAGCGAGAAGGCGCCGTTCTTTGTCGCTTCGACAATCGCTTCGCCTACGCTGCGCGAACCGTGCGTGAAGTTATCGAATTCAAATACGCCTGTAGGGCCGTTCCACAAAAGCGTTTTTGATTTTTTAATTATTTCCGCAAACAGTTCTTCTGTTTTAGGACCTATATCCAGGCCTTCCCATCCGTCAGGAATTTTATCCGCATCCACAAAGTCGGTTTTAGCGTCATTGCTGAAATCGTCTGCAATTTTTGCATCTACGGCAAAAACAAGATTTACGCCTTTGTCTTTTGCTTTTTTCATCAGATCAAGGGCGAGATCAAGCTTGTCGTCTTCGCAGAGAGAGTTGCCGATTTTGCCGCCTTGCGCTTTGGTGAACGTGTAAGTCATACCTCCGGCAATAATCAGGTTATCAACCTTATTCAGCAGGTTTTCGATGATTTCTATTTTGGAAGACACTTTTGAGCCGCCCATGATTGCCGTGAACGGACGGTTGACGTCATTCAATACTTTTTCCACGGCTTTTACTTCTTTTTCCATCAAATAACCGAACATTTTATGATCTGCATCAAAATACGCGGCAATCAAAGCCGTGGAGGCATGTGCGCGATGAGCCGTTCCAAAGGCGTCGTTCACGTATGTATCGGCATAAGAAGCCAAGGTTTTGGTGAATTTTTTCTGGCTTTCTTTGACCGCTTTTTTAGCGACGCTTTTTTCTTCGTCCGTAGCGTCTTCGGCAAGTCCGCGCGGTTTACCCTCCTCTTCGGCATAAAAACGCAGGTTTTCAAGCAAAAGGGCTTCGCCCGGTTGAAGGGCCGACGCTTTTATTTTAGCCTCTTCGCCTATGCAATCATTGGCAAATTGTACGTCTGTACCCAACATTTCGGATACATGTCCGAGGATGTGCTTGAGCGAAAATTTATCCGTAACGCCTTTCGGACGTCCCAGATGTGAACCAATGATAACGCTGCCGCCGTCGCCGATAATTTTTTTCAGCGTAGGCATTGCCGCACGGATACGCGTATCGTCCGTGATGTTGAAGTTCTCATCCAGTGGCACATTGAAGTCCACGCGCACAAATGCCTTCTGACCGGCAAAATTGTAGTTTTCAATTGTTTGCATAGTACATTAATATATTTAAATTGGTATAGTTGGCTCTTATTCGAAACCCGTATTTTGTTGCTGCAAAGTTAACGAAAAAATAATATAAAAATAAAGTAATATGAAATAAATCGCGCATTGCTCATCAATTTTTAGTAACTTTATTCAAGAAAATGAAGACAGGCTGCGTCTCGGCAATAAAAATAAGCAGGACTTATTTTGTATTGCTCTCAACTTGCGCTATCTTTATTCAAGAAAATGAAGACAGGCTGCGTTTCGGCAATAAAAATAAGCAGGACTTATTTTGTATTGCTCTCAACTTGCGCTATCTTTATTCAATAAAATGAAGACAGGCTGCGTCTCGGCAATAAAAATAAGCAAGACTTATTTTGTATTGCTCTCAACTTGCGCTATCTTTGCATCCTCAAATGAAACTATATGCTGACTAAAATAGTAGATAACGATAAGATACATAAGCTTAAAACCTATATTAACAAAGGGAGCAGGTTTGTTATCGTATCGCATGAAATGCCTGATGGAGACGCCATGGGATCTTCGTTGGGATTATATCATTATCTGACTTCGTTCGATAAAAAATCCATCAAGGTGGTTGTCCCGAATCATTTTCCGGAATTTCTGAAATGGATGCCGGGAGCCGGGGATATCATTATCTATGATCAATATCCGGACTTTGCCGCGCAGTTGATTTCTGAAGCGGACGTTCTGTTTTGCCTTGATTTTAATGCAGTAAAAAGGGTCGGTAAGATGGCTTCGGCGATTGTCGCCTCCGACGCCCGAAAAGTGATGATCGATCATCATCCGGATACCGAAGATTTTTGTAGCGTTGTGATTTCTTATCCGGAAATGAGTTCTACCTGCGAACTTGTATTTCGTGTGATTTGCGCATTGGGCGATGTCGATTTGATCGAAAAAGATGCGGCGGAATGTTTCTATACCGGAATGATGACGGATACGGGTTCGTTCAGTTATAATTCCAATAGCGAGGGTATTTATGCGATTATCGGCGAGCTGATAAAGAAGGGGGTTGATAAGGACGAGATATACCGTAAAGTTAATCAGGTTTATTCCGAATGTCGTCTGCGTTTAATGGGATATGCGCTTTACGAAAAACTAAAAGTATTTCCGGATAAACAGGCCGCATTACTTACGCTTACACAGAAGGAACTGAATCGTTTTAAATATAAGAGCGGCGATACGGAAGGTTTTGTGAATCTGCCCTTAAGCATAAACGGAATCTGCTTTTCCGTGTTTATGCGTGAAGAAACGCGCCTGATAAAGATTTCGTTGAGATCGGCAGGAGACTTTCCCTGTAATGAATTTGCTTCTAAGTATTTCAATGGCGGCGGACATAAAAATGCTTCCGGCGGAGAATTTTACGGAACGTTGGAGGAGGCTGTAAAAGTCTTTGAAGAAGGATTAGCGCTGTATAACCCTAATAATCTTGAAAAATCCTGAATGGAACGCGTTATATTGCAAATAATGTCTATTTTTGTCGCGTAATTATCATTTAAATATTGTGGATATGAAGAAAAGTTTTTATCTTTTACTGTTGATTGGGTGCGCGTTGAATCTTGTTTTTACGGTTTCATGTTGTAATAAAACAAAAACGTATGAAGAATTGAAATCCGACGAGAAGAAGCTTATCAACAAAATTATAAATGAGAAAAATATAAGCGTATTGTCCGAATATCCCGGCGATGGAGTTTTTGGAGAGAATGAATTTGTCCAGTTGAGTAGCGGGATATATCTCCATGTGGCGGATAGCGGAAACGGTCATCGCGCGGTGTACGGGACAACGGATATACTGATTCGGGCGAGCGGAGAATATTATTTCGGAGACTCGACCTATTCGTTTACAACCTTTCCCAATACATTCAATCCTTTTGAGTT
The DNA here is from genome assembly GCA_031257565.1 of Tannerella sp. Lineage (GTDB taxonomy): Bacteria > Bacteroidota > Bacteroidia > Bacteroidales > Tannerellaceae > Tannerella. The sequence goes on from JAIROL010000059.1 coordinate 19,504, forward strand.
CAGATATGGTTCGGCTTATACGGTGGTTAGCAATCATGCATCTTCATACGATGCATATTACTATTTTTTCAGTATGGGACTGGAGTCGGTATTGTCTTATGTGGGAGATAGCGCCATTGTCAAATTACTTGTGCCCGGATATTCCGAGATTAGTAATTTCCCTGCCGGAAGCTCAATGCAGAACGGGGATGGCAACGCATTTGTTCCTGTTTATTATGATAAGGTAAAATATTTGTTTTATTAAAATACTATTTATTATGACCTTAATTAAATCGATCTCAGGTATTCGCGGAACGATAGGCGGAGCGCCGGACGAAGGTTTGAATCCATTGGCTATTGTGAAATTCGTATCGGCATATGCCACCTTTATCAGGAATCATACGACCGTTAAGACGAATCGCATTGTTGTGGGGCGCGATGCGCGTATATCGGGGTATATGGTAAAGCATATTGTGATAGGGACGCTTACAGGAATGGGATTTGACGTGGTCGATATTGACCTTGCAACAACGCCTACGACGGAAATTGCCGTTACAATGGAAAATGCCTGCGGGGGGATCATTATAACGGCAAGCCATAACCCGAAACAGTGGAATGCGCTGAAGTTGCTGAATGAACGCGGCGAATTTCTGAATGCGGCGGAAGGCAATACCGTACTTGAGCTGGCGGAAGCGGAACGGTTTGAATACGCTACGATTGATAACATCGGGAAAGTGATAACCGATACGCGCTATAAGGAGCGTCATATCGAAAGCGTGTTGAATCTTGATCTTGTAGATGCGGAAGCGATCAGGGCGGCCAATTTTCGCGTGGCGATCGATTGCGTCAATTCTGTGGGCGGAATTGTTATTCCCGAACTGTTATATGCCTTGGGCGTCAAAGAAATATTTAAACTTCATTGTAATCCGCATGGAAACTTTTCTCACAATCCGGAGCCTCTTCCCGAAAACCTGTCGGAGATATCGCAGCTTATGGGACAGGCAAAAGCGGACGTCGGTTTCGTGGTAGATCCGGACGTCGACCGCCTGGCGATCGTTTGCGAGAATGGAGAAATGTTCGGAGAAGAATATACGCTTGTGTCGGTGAGCGATTATGTCCTCTCCCATACGCCGGGACATACGGTCAGTAACCTTAGCTCGAGCCGGGCGCTGCGCGATGTTACGCTTCAATATGGCGGACAATATCATGCCGCCGCTGTAGGAGAAGTGAACGTAGTCGCAAAAATGAAAGAGACAAATGCGGTGATCGGCGGCGAAGGCAATGGCGGAGTGATTTATCCGGCAAGCCATTACGGACGCGACGCGTTGGCAGGTATTGCTTTGTTTTTGACTAATCTGGCAAGAAAAAAGATGAAAACGAGCGAACTGCGCGCTACCTATCCGACGTATTTTATATCCAAACAAAAAGCGGAGTTGACGCCGACCACTGATGTAGACGCTATTTTGTTGAAAGTAAAGGAAAAGTTTGCGCAATACGATATCACGGATATAGACGGGGTGAAAATAGACTTTCCCGATAAATGGGCGCATCTTCGTAAAAGTAATACGGAGCCTGTTATACGTATTTATTCCGAAGCGCATACGATGAAAGAAGCCGAGGAGATCGGAGGAGAACTTATCAAGATAATTAAGCAAATGTGCGAAGCGCCGGAAGCGCCGGAATAAGATACGGCGGCGCGATGTGAAGCGAATGGAAAACCTTTAATATATAAATACAATGAAGAAACGACTTTTTTTATTATTTATATGCTCGTTGGCGGTTCATTACGTATGGGCCGGAGACCGGGTAAGAAGTAATACGATATCCATGATGAGCTATAATATCCGTAATGGCAAAGGCCTTGATAATGTGACGGATTATCAGCGTGTTGCAGATGTTATTCTCTCTGAGGCCCCGGATATTGTTACGATTCAGGAAATCGATAGCGTAACGGGCAGGAGTATGGGCGTAGACGTCATGAAAGAACTGGCAGATAGAACATGGATGCATCATGTCTATGGCGCGTCGATTGTATATGACGGAGGGAAATATGGCCTCGGTATATTATCCAAAGAACGGCCGTTGACGCATACGTCTTTTGTTTTACCGGGACGCGAGGAACAGCGCCAGCTGCTTGTCGTTGAATATGAGAAGTTTATAGTCGGATGTACGCATCTCTCTCTTGTCGAAGAAGACAGAGAGCTTTCCATCGATATCATCCGTAATGAAGCGGCAAAATTAAATAAACCGTTTTTTCTTACGGGCGATTTTAACGCTAAGCCTGAATCTGATTTCATAAAGGAGTTGCAAAAGGATTTTTCTTTGTTGAACAATGTGAAGAACTTCACCTTTCCGGCTGACGAACCCAAAGAATGTATCGATTATATCGCCTATTACGATAAAGGAGAGAAAGGGTATGAAAAGAGACCCTTTACCGTTTTATCAAATAAGGCGCTGGAAGAAAAAGTCGCATCGGATCATCGTCCTGTAATCGTCCGGATTCGTTTTAAAGTAAATCCGGCGGATATCTTTCGTACTTTACCCTATTTGCAGAATCCGACGGACAATGGTATCACCGTTATGTGGCAGACAAATGTTCCGGTATACGGCTGGGTAGAATACGGAACGGATACGGCGAATATGAAAAAGGTTCATACCTTGTGCGACGGACAGGCGATCTGTAATAACAAGAACCATAAGATTCGCCTGGAGGAACTGGTCCCCGGACAGAAATATTATTATCGCGTATGTTCGCGTGAAATGACATTGTACCAGGCTTACTATAAAGAATTCGGAGCAACGGCCATCTCGCCGTTTTATTCGTTTACCTTGCCTTCGCAAAAGCAATCGGATTTTACCATGCTTATTTTTAACGATCTGCATAAACGGCAGGATACTTATGACGCTTTACTTGAACAGGTGAAGCATATACCTTATGATTTTGTCGTTTTTAATGGCGATTGTATCGACGATCCTGCGGATGAAGATCAGGCGCTGGAACATCTGTCTTTATATTGCGCTAAAGTCGGCGCGTCGCAAAAACCTGTATTTTTCCTTCGGGGAAATCACGAAATACGCAATGCCTATTCGATCGGATTACGCGATTTGTTCGATTATGTCGGAGACAGGACTTATGGAGCGTTTAACTGGGGCGATACGCGTTTTGTCATGTATGATTGCGGCGAAGACAAGCCTGATACCACCTACGTATATTACGGATTGAATGATTTTACGCAGCTGAGGCTTGATCAACGCGAATTTCTGAAAAAAGAAATCGCAGGAAAAGAGTTTAAAAAGGCCTCTAAGCGGATACTGATCGGTCATATTCCGATTTACGGTAATAGCGACGAATACAGTCCGAGTACGGCGCTATGGGCGGATATTCTGGCAAAGGCGCCATTCAATATTTCGATAAGCGGACATTTGCACCGGTATTTCTATCATCCTGCGGGAACCATAGGAAATCCGTTTCCCGAAGCGATCGGCGGCGCTCCGCAACCGGAAAACGCACTGGTTATGGTCCTGCGTAAAAAAGGTCCGGTCCTGACGATTACGATTATAAATACAAAAGGAGAAACCATCCTGGAAAAAGAATTATAATATCGATGCGGAAGCTTAAGATTACGGAACTGAACCGTTTGACGGCGGAAGAATACGGGACGAGTCGTAAAACCCCCCTGATTGTAGTTCTTGATCATGTACGCAGTTTAAATAATGTGGGTTCCGTATTCCGTACAGCGGACGCGTTCCGTATGGAAGCCGTATATCTTTGCGGTATAACGGCGACGCCTCCCCATGCCGAGATTCATAAAACGGCTCTCGGCGCGGAGGAAACGGTCCCCTGGCGTTATTATAAAGAGACAATCGACGCAGTCAGGGAACTGAAACGACAAGGTTATGCGATCTGCGCCGTAGAACAGGCGGAGGGTAGCCTTTCGCTGGAAAAACTGTCTCCCGACAAAAGTAAAAAATATGCCGTCGTGGTGGGACATGAGGTGAAAGGCGTGCGGCAGGAGGTCGTCGACGTATGCGATATGTGCGTTGAAATACCTCAGTGCGGTACCAAACATTCCCTGAACGTCTCGGTTGCCGCCGGTATTGTGCTCTGGGATTTCTTCAGAAAGTTAAATCATCCCGCGCTCGACTAACAGAACGACGCGTTCCGTCATTACGTCGTTACCGTTGGGATCGTATTTGGTTTTCAGGCTGGCTCCGAGCATGCCTGCGAAAAGATTCCAGAATCCTGCCCGAAACCGGCCGAGAAAAGCGCCGACAAGCTGATAACTGGACTGATGACATTCTCTGTCGATCAGCTTGATCAATAATTTCCCCTGCGATAACGTAAATTGTTTCAACTCCGGTTTATATTGTTTGAAAAGCTCCTTTTCCATTCTTTTCAAATGGGCGTCTTTGGCTTTATCATCCGGCAACGTCTCGATGTATTCGTATGTTTCAATGAGCGTAGCATAAACCATTTTTGCATACGGCAACGTTTTCTTTACGTCGCGTATCAGCTTGTTGTATTCGCGGCGTTCTTTTTCATTGTTAAATTTGAGCGGCGGAAAAACGAGTACCTCCTTCAGGTAAACGAATGGGAGGGTGTCCGTTCCTTCGACAGTACCGAACTGTCGTCCCTCCGGACGAATCTTCTTCATGTTCGGAACCGCCGTCTTTAACGTATTTTGCGCATTGGCGCTGAAACTGCAAATGAAACAATACGCGAAAAAGATAAATGAGATTTTTATTTTACCGGGGAATTTAGTCATAAACTATTTCTTCAGTATTTTTATCGTTTTAATTCTTACTTCTTTCAGAGGGCGGTCGCTGGTATCCGTACCGACCAGTTCTATTTTATGTACTACATTCATGCCTTTTATAACCTGCCCGAATACCGTATAAGCCCCGTCCAGATGCGGCGAGCCTCCTTCTATTTTATACGCTTCGCGTTGTTCGGGCGTTAAGGAGACGTTTTTCTCTTTCTCCATCTTGTCTAACTCGTGGTCGGTGAAATGCTTGCCTGTTACGATATAAAATTGCGTAGCCGAAGAGGCTCGTTCCGGATTGACGTCGTCTCCCTGACGCGCCGCGCATAACTGGCCCCTTTTATGGAAGTATTGAGGGAAAACGATTTCTGCCGGTATTTTATAATCCGGTTCTGCGTACGCCGCTTTGTTGACGGAATCGGTCGGGGCGTATTTTTCGCCGGCCTGTATCATAAATTGTTTGATAACACGGTGGAACATGATGCTGTCGTACTTGTTCTCACGTACCAGCTTAATGAAATTATCACGGTGTTGAGACGTTTCATTGTACAACTCCACCGTTATTTTACCCATATCCGTTATAATCAGCGCTTTCGTGTTTTTATCAGTTGAAAATGCGGATATTGAAAATAGCGCGACGCCTAATAAAAGAAAGACTCGTTTCATGTATACATTTTTTATTTTTTAACATTTCGGCAACATAGAACTCACAGCATGTTCATAACTCTTTGGCGCAAGCCGTTTTGCATGTTCGTTTCATGTGTACATTATTTATTTTTTAACATTATTCAATGCAGAAACGCCTGATACGCATATAAAAAACGAATACGAGCGTTTTTTATTGCCCGAACGCTGCATGCAACCGCGCAAAGATACGAATAAGTTCTTATATCTCAAATAGATTCACCGGGTATTTTTTCTTGTCGATAGATTAGTCGATAGATTACGCATGGTCGGCATGTCGTTCTTTTCCGACAATCGGAAAGGCCGGATACGGGTAGAACCGGATGAAATGGCGATAATGCGTTTCTCCGACGGGTTTTCAGGCCGGAAACAGTTTTTCACGCCGTGAAAATAGAATCGTGTTTTACATTTACCGGCGCCTGTTTGTTTGAAAGAATACGTTTTTTTTACGGCGTGCGTCAATTTTTACATGCTATTGAACAAATTTCTATTTTAAATTTATTTCTAAGGCGTAAATTTGCGGAAAAAACACTATATTTATAATTTATAATAATTTATTATTTATTCCTATGAAAACACATGATTTTTTTAAGAAACGGGTTTCCGGTAACGCGGATCGTTCCGGTTTATGTCAATCGCTTGTCGCTCGTCGCTCGCGTCGCTTGTCGTTTTTTTTGATAACGCTGATATTGATTGCGGTAAGTAACATCGCGTCTGTTTATTCGCAGACAACATGGGATGTGACGACCGATTTTGAAAGCGGGCTGGGACCTTTTTCCACTCCTGTAGCGGGAGGCGGTACTACGACGAACCGGTCCAGTCAGACTTTAGGAGGCGAGACCGGCTATGTGCTTTATTTTACAGGTAGCGGAAACGGTGGAAGAATGGGAACTTTTCCTCTGACAAACGCTATTCAGGGCCGTGAGCTAAAACTGAAATTTGACTGGTATGCCGGAACTGTGACCACCGCTACCTGTAGCGGTTATTTATATTTATTGGATAATGTTAGCTCTGCCGGTAATACGATCTTTGCCATTAACTACGGATCAGGCGTAAGCGGTAGCTTTCGCTATCAAGCCGGTACGGAAGGCGCTATCGGAGGCGGTATTACAAACTTTAATAGATGGTATACCCTTGAATTTACGATCAATTATCAGACGTCTACGTGCGATTTTACGATTACGGATAAAAATACTCCGGCTAATACCAGTACGATAAACGGCATCCCTTTGGATCCGGCTATTGCATTTGACGCTACGTTCCGGAGAATACGGCTTGGAGGTAATAGAGCTTCCGGACAAGCGCTTACCCTTACGGCCGCCATCGATAACTATTCGCACAAGGTGGTGGACGCTAGTTTGCCCAGTATTGATGTGACGTCTGTAACTGTCGACGGACTTAACAGGGTGGACGTAGGCGATCAGATCCTGATGTATCCGAGGGTGTTGCCTGAAAATGCGTCCGACAGGAGCGTTAACTGGACGTCGTCCGCTCCCGGAGTCGCCTCCGTATCGGTCGACACCAACAACCGTCCGATTGTTACCGGCGTATCTGCAGGAACGGCGGTGATCAAGGCGACGTCGGTAAGCAACGGTAGCGTTTACGGCGAAAAAACGATTACGGTAGGTCCGCTGAACCTGCCGGAACGTCCGAAAGAAAAATTAGACAGAGGATTAGTCGCCGTGGCTACGGGCGGAAACGTATTCCTTAGTTGGCGTTTACTTGACGGCGATCCGGCCGATATCGGATTCAATCTGTATAAAAATAACGCCGTCGCTCCGCTGAACGGCGGATCGCCGTTAGGAGCGGCTTATACCGATTATACGGACGCCGGCGGAACGACGACGGACGTCTATTCGCTGGGCGTTACGAAAGGCGGCGTGGAACTGTACCGCACACAACCGGCGCAGGTATGGAATAACCAGTACCTTTCCATACCCGTTCAGAAACCGGCGGGATATTTGCCGGACGGTACGCCGTACACGGATTATACCATTTACGACGGTTCGGTCGGCGACCTGGACGGCGACGGGCAGTACGAGATTGTGTTTGTCTGGGCGCCTGCGAACCTGCAGGATAATTCTACCGGCGATGCTACGGGCAATATGTACATCGACGCTTATAAACTTGACGGAACGAAGCTCTGGGGCGCCGGAAAATGGATCGATCTGGGACGTAATATCAGGGCCGGCGCGCATTATTTACAGTTACTGGTATATGATTTTGACGGCGACGGTAAAGCGGAAATCGTGACCCGTACGTCCGACTGGTCGATAGATACGGAAGGTACAATCATAGGCGCCGAAGTTAACCACATGGTGGGCGGCCGCGATCTAACGACCGGCGAACACGAAAACGTATCCGTTTTCGATGGGCCGACCGGCAGAGTACTTGATTCCAAAGCCTATAATCCCCCGCGGGGAGACGTGAACGGCTGGGGCGATAACTACGGTAACCGGAGCGACCGCTTCCTGGCCGGCGTCGCTTTCCTGGACGGAGTCAGGCCGAGCGCCGTCATGTGTCGCGGTTATTATACCCGTACGACGCTCTGCGCCTGGGACTGGGACGGCGAGGCGCTGTCGCAACGATGGCTTTTCGACAGCAATACGGCAGGCTCACAGTATAAGGGACAAGGAAATCATAATCTGTCTGTCGCCGATGTGGATAACGACGGCAAAGACGAGATTATCTACGGTTCGTTGACCATCGACGACGACGGTAGCGCTATGTATACCATCGGCCTGGGGCATGGCGACGCCATGCATGTAGGCAAACTGGATCCTTCGCGCCCGGGTTTGCAATATTTCGGCGTACATGAAGAGGCTCCATTCGGTTTGCACATGCACGATTTATTGACCGGCGACATCATTTGGCGCGTAACCGGATCTTCAGATACGGGACGCGGCGTTTCGGCCGACGTTGATCCCGATTACGAGGGAAATGAGGCGTGGAGCTCCGGAGGTCTGGGCACCTACTCGGCTACGGGAACTCGATTGGGCGGTAGTATTAGTTCCATGAATATGGTTATTTACTGGGACGGAGATACGGGACGGGAGTTATTTGACGGGCAAAGTAACCCGTCGGTAACAAAAATAAATCCTTCCGGAACGCCTCCCAACAGGGATTTCTCAAGCAGTAGTACTTTAATTACTTTTAGCGGCGCTTCCACTAACGGGGGAACAAAAGCTAATCCTTGTCTGCAGGCGGATATTCTGGGCGACTGGCGCGAAGAAGTTATTTTACGTAAATCCGACAATACCGAATTGCGGATTTATACGACTGTCGCCCCGACGTCTCATTCGGGACCCGGAACCGTGCCTTCCACAGGGATACCGACCCTGATGCACAACAAGGAGTATCGCCTGGCGATCGCCTGGCAAAACAGCGCTTACAACCAGCCTCCTCATACGGACTACTTTATCGGTTACAACATGAGCAACGTCGTCGAACGTAGCGAAAATAGCGTTGCAATTGAAATATCGCTGGATCCTAACGGAGGAACTTTTACGGACGATGCATCTACTAACGGGAGAGTAATAAAAGTCTTATCGCGAGATTATGTCGCTCTGCCGGAAGTCTCGGTACCGGGCGTCAATTTCAGGGGATGGTATTTTGCAGATAATACTACCCCTTATGATCCCTCTGTTATTTATGACGGCAATATTGAATTGAAAGCCTTATGGGAGGGGTATAAGGTTACTTTTGCCGGACCCGGAGTAACGACACTTATAATGCAAGTAGTGGGTTCCGGAGATCATGCGACCAAACCGTCCGATCCTGTTCGCGCGGGATATGTGTTTGCCGGATGGTATAACGGCGCGACCTTGTGGAATTTTGATAACGACGTCGTTACGCAGGATGTGACGCTCACGGCAGGCTGGATAGATTTATATACGGTTACTTTTGCCGGGGACGGCGTAACGACGTTTAAGCAAAATGTGCTTTCCGGAAGTCATGCGACCGAACCGTCCGATCCTGTTCGTGCGGGATACAGGTTTACCGGATGGTATAACGGCGCGACCTTGTGGGATTTTGATAACGGCGTCGTTACGCAGAATGTGACGCTCGCGGCAGGCTGGGTCCCTGTATATACGGTTACTTTCATCATCACCGACAGCGACAACAGACAGTTGTACGACGGTATGACGATCATTTTCGACGGCAATACGATCATCAGTTCCTTCGGCAGGTACACGATTACCAATCTACTCGCCGGCGTATATGAATATACGATTCTGAAAGACGGTTATTTTCCGGTAACCGACCGGATTGTTGTAAGCGGCAGTAATATTGCCCGGCGTGTCGCGATGTACAGCAATATGGTTACGCCTGAGATATTACGCGAAATAGTTCTCCCGCAGATAGGCGATTTTGTTATTGATCCCTCGCCGGGCGCTTACTATGTATTGAGCGGTAAAGATTTTGTTTTCACGCTGACGTCGCCGTCTCTGCGTCCTGCGCCTACCCTGGTAACAGGCCGTATCATACAGGGGCAGACCGAGTTCCTTACCGGAGCGCCGAACGCCGATGGCGGCTATACGTATACCATCCGTCAGGTGCGTCAGAGGATCGAGATTAGAGCGCTCGACGACGAGAATATAGGCGTCGATAACGAAGGGATACAGGAGACGCAACGCGTCTGGTCTTATGGCGGCAAACTGCATATCCGCATGGATAAAACAGCCGTATTATCTATCTATACGGCGGGAGGGATGTTGTACAAACGGCAACAACTTAATGCGGGCGATACCGTAATACCCTTGAATCCGGGATTTTATATCGTAGCGATAGGCGATAAATACTGGAAGATCGTGAATTGATTATTGTAAAATTTCCGGTTATTCATCATTTGAAATGTCTGTTCAGGGTTCCGACAACCCTGAACAGACATTTCTTTTTAAGATAATTTTTTAAAATAAAGATTATAATTATATTTGCATTCTTAAATGATTAGGCGTATGAAAACAATTATCAATCTATTTGAAGCAAGCGTTAAGAAATATGGCGGGAATACCTTTTTGTGGGAAAAAAAAACCGCAAAATTCGAGCCTTTGACCTATCAGGAAACGAAGATGCGGGTTTATCGCCTCGCGGCAGGGCTTATAAGTATGGGCGTAGAGGCCGGGGATAAAATCGCTTTGTTATCGGAAGGCCGGAATGACTGGGTGATCGGCGAACTCGCTATTTTATATACCGGCGCCGCAAATGTTCCGCTTTCGGTAAAGCTGGAGGAAAAAAACGACCTGATATTCCGTTTGAAACATTCCGAAGCTAAATACATCATGGTCTCCGGCGGACAACTCAGAAAGATCCGGTTGATAATAAACGATTTGCCGCTGGTGGAGAAAATAATCGTGTTTGATACGCTTGACGCATACGACGGAAAGGAAACGCCGATGGAAAATGTCCTGGCAGAAGGCGACCGTTTTCTGGAAACACGTTACGATGAACTGATAGCCAGAAGTAAGGCCGTTAAAGACAATGATATCGCTAATATTTCCTATACGTCGGGAACGACGGCAGACCCGAAAGGAATTATGCTCTCGCACCGGAATTATACGGCTAATGTGGAGCAATGTATGTCGCTCGTCAAACTCTCCCGGGAGGATAGTAATTTGATTATCATACCATTGGATCATTGTTTCGGCCATGTCGTCGGATTTTATGCGTTCATGGCATACGGCGCTAACGTGGCCACTGTTCAGACAGGAAAAACGCCTATCGAATCGTTGAAAAATATACCGTTGAATATTAAAGAGTTTCGACCGACGCTGATTATGAGCGTGCCGGCTTTGGCCAAAAGTTTCAGGAAAAATATAGAAGCTACCATTCAAAAGAAAGGAAAAACGGCCGAAAAACTTTTTCGGAAAGCATTGCAGACGGCTTATGAATATAATCGCGAAGGTTATAATAAAGGCGGTATTGCCAGGATTCATAAACGGCTGCTGCTGGCTATTTATGACAAGCTTATTTTTTCCAAAGTGAGGGAGGCCATGGGCGGCAGGATGAAATTTTTCATAGGCGGCGGCGCATTGCTTGATATAGAACTTCAACGTTTCTTTTACGCGATCGGAATACCGATGTTTCAAGGATACGGATTGTCGGAAGCGACGCCGGTCATATCTTCCAATACGCCGAGAAAACATAAACTTGGTTCGTCAGGGGTATTGGCGAAAAAACTGAAACTTAAAATAGTGGATTCCGAAGATAGAGCGCTGCCGGTTGGCGAACAAGGCGAGATAGTAGTGAAAGGCGAGAATGTGATGCTTGGCTACTGGAAAAATCCGGAAGCGACAAAGGAGACCGTTCGCGACGGATGGCTTTATACCGGAGATATGGGATATATGGACAAAGACGGATTCCTGCATGTGTTGGGACGTTTTAAAAGTTTATTGATCAGCAATGACGGGGAAAAATATAGCCCGGAAGGGATCGAAGAAGGTATTTGCGACAGTACTAAATACATAGAGCAAATGATGCTTCATAATAATCAGGACCCTTATACGGTAGCGCTTGTTGTTCCGGATAAAACGCAGTTGAAGAAATATGTGGAGCGTATAAGGCCGGAGCTCGACTGGGATTCGATAGAAGCGAAAGAGCTGGCGCTGAAAAAAATTCAGGAGATCATTAATCGTTATAAAAACGGCGGCGTTTATGCCGGCGAATATCCCGAACGTTGGCTGCCGGCTGCAATTGCCGTGTTGGAGGAACCTTTCACGGAGCAGAATCGACTGTTGAACTCATCCTTGAAAATGGTGCGTGGAAAAATAGAAGAATATTATAAAGAGCGTCTTGAATACCTGTATACTTCCGAGGGTAAGCAGATCGTCAACGATAAAAATATATTCTCCCTGAAGTAAATGGGCGATTCGTCTTCGCCACGACGAGCGCTGCCGGTATTTGCATCTGTAATTAGGCGTCGACCGGCGCCGGCGCGTCGAACTTATTAACAATTGACGTCGTATGTCAAAAATAATACGTACATTTGTCAATGGATTTTTTAATATTTATATTACGATGAGTAGAGTTTTAGTAATCGGAGCCGGGGGAGTGAGTACCGTGGCCGTAAAAAAAATGGCGATGAACGCCGCTGTTTTTACCGATATCATGCTGGCAAGCCGCACCAGGAGCAAATGTGATAAGATTGCTGCGGATATAAAGACGACGACGGTACGGACAGCCCGTGTTGATGCCGATCATGTTGACGAACTGCTGAATCTATTTGAAACGTTTAAGCCGGATATGGTGGTCAATCTGGCTTTGCCCTATCAGGACCTTTCGGTGATGGACGCTTGCCTGGCTTATGGCGTCAGCTATCTTGATACGGCCAATTACGAGCCGCTTGACGAAGCTAAATATGAATACGGTTGGCAATGGGCGTATAAAGAACGTTTTGAGAAAGCGGGCCTGACGGCCATACTTGGTTGCGGCTTCGATCCGGGCGTGACAGGCGTTTTTACGGCTTATGCGGCAAAGCGCTATTTTGATGAGATACATTACCTTGATATTGTGGACTGTAATGGAGGAGATCATCATAAGGCCTTTGCAACCAATTTCAACCCCGAAATAAATATCCGCGAGATAACCCAGAAAGGGAAATATTATGAAAACGGCAAATGGCTCGAAACAGACCCGCTGTCTGTTAGCCGGTCTCTTCATTATCCGAATATTGGCGCCAGGGAATCCTATCTTATGTATCATGAAGAACTGGAGAGCCTTGTGAAGAATTACCCGACCATCAGACGCGCCCGTTTCTGGATGACATTCGGACAGGAATATTTGACTCATCTCCGCGTTATGCAGAATATCGGAATGACAAGCATTAAGCCTGTCCTGTATAAAGGAATAGAGATTGTCCCGATCCAATTTCTGAAGGCCGTATTACCGGATCCCGGAACATTGGGCGAGGATTATACCGGCGAGACTTCGATCGGTTGCCGTATACGCGGGTTGAAGGACGGTAAAGAACGTACGTATTATGTTTATAATAATTGCAGTCACCAGGAAGCGTATAAGGAAACCGGAGCGCAGGGCGTTAGCTATACGACCGGCGTTCCGGCGATGATCGGCGCAAAAATGTTCCTGAACGGAAAATGGAAGAAACCGGGCGTGTGGAATGTGGAAGAGTTTGAACCGGATCCGTTTATGAAAGAATTGAATGAACAAGGATTGCCGTGGCACGAAGTCTTTGACGGCGATTTGGAACTGTAAGATAATTTACGGATAGAAACGTCGTTTTTACCGACAATGGTCCGGAAATGAGCGCTGTGTTGATTTTAAGGATGTTGTGATCCTGTCAAAGGTATAATTGATATTAACCGAATAAACTGAATATTATGGCAAAAGAAAAGGAAGAAAAGAAAGAAAAAACCGTAGAAGGCGGCGCCGATACGGATAAGCTGAAGGCGTTGCGCGCGGCAATGGACAAAATAGAGAAAAGTTACGGGAAAGGCTCCATAATGAAGTTGGGCGACGAACGTATCGAGAGCGTTGAAGTCATACCTACCGGCTCTATCGGACTGAATGCGGCTCTTGGCGTAGGCGGATATCCGCGCGGGCGTGTGATTGAAATTTACGGACCGGAATCATCCGGTAAAACGACGCTGGCTATTCATGCGATAGCGGAAGCGCAGAAAGCCGGCGGTATTGCCGCTTTTGTGGATGCGGAACATGCGTTTGATCGCTTTTACGCCGAAAAATTGGGCGTTGATGTGGATAATTTGTGGATTTCCCAACCGGATAACGGAGAACAGGCGCTTGAGATTGCGGAACAGCTGATTCGTTCGTCTGCAGTGGATATTGTTGTGATAGATTCTGTTGCCGCATTGACTCCGAAAGCGGAGATTGAAGGCGAGATGGGAGACAGCAAGATGGGGTTGCAGGCGCGATTGATGTCTCAGGCGCTACGCAAGTTGACGGCTGCAATAAGCAAAACCAAAACGACATGCATCTTTATTAACCAGTTGAGAGAAAAGATCGGCATGACGTTCGGAAATCCCGAAACGACTACCGGCGGTAACGCCCTTAAGTTTTATGCATCGGTACGCCTTGATATACGTCGTATAGGCTCGCTTAAAGATGGCGACGAAGTACTTGGCAATCAGGCGCGGGTGAAAGTCGTTAAGAACAAAGTGGCGCCTCCTTTTCGTAAAGCGGAATTTGACGTCATGTTCGGCAAAGGAATCTCGCACTCGGGCGAGATTATAGATCTTGGAGTGGAACTTAATATTGTAAAGAAAAGCGGGGCCTGGTTTAGCTATAACGACACGAAACTCGGACAAGGACGCGACGCCGCGAAAAAATGCGTCGAAGATAATCCGGAACTGGCCGATGAACTGGAAGGCTTGATTTTTAAAGCATTGAAAAAGTAAAAAACGAACCGGACCCTTTTCAGGCACGCGAAATAAACAAGATATGACCGTTTTTTTAAAGAAAATCCGGCAGGGGACAACCCGCAGGGATTTTCCGTTACAGGTTGTTAATTTCACGTCTCTTAGTAACTTTTTAGTAAAGAGGAGTAAATTATATTGACGTCCAAAGAATTGTATCGGGCGCTTTGCGCAGTAGAAGACAGCATCCCTGTTTTTTCACGGGACTGGTGGCTTGACGCCGCTTGCGGCGACGACTGGGAGGCGCTGCTTAAAGAAAAGGATTGCAAGGTATATGCGGCGATGCCGCTGTATGTGCCGTGTAAACATATTGTATCCATGCCGCATTATACTCAGACGATGGGTATATGGTTTGCCCCTGAGGCTGCCGATACGAAATATTCGTCTTTGCTCGGGCGTCGCCGGGCAACAGGCGAATATTTTATTAAAAAGCTCGACTCCTATAAGAGCTTTCTTCAGAATTTCAGCCACGAGTTTACCGACTGGCTTCCGTTTTACTGGGAAGGGTATGCGCAAACGACGCGTTATACTTATATTCTTCACGACATTAAAAATTTCGAAAGGTTATGGCTGAACATGAGTCGGCATACGAGGCGGAATGTGAAAAAAGCGGAGGAGGAACCTATCGTAGTACGGCGCGACGTAACGGCGGATGATTTTCTGGAAATACAGGAGATGACGTTTAAACGGCAGCATAAAAAGAATACGCAGAGTGATGCGGTATTGCGGCGCTTGATAGATGCGGCGCGCGAACGCGGACAGGGTGAGATATTCGGAGGATATGATTGTGCCGGACGTCTTCATGCGGCGGCGTTTGTCGTATGGCAGAAGAGCTCCGCTTATTATATTGCAGGCGGTGGGAATCCTGCATTGCGTTCTTCGGGCGCTCATGGCTTGGTGATGTGGAATGCGATAAAGTATGCTTCACGATATACCGATACATTTGACTTTGAAGGATCGATGATAGGGGGCGTAGAGCGTTTTTTTCGTGAGTTTGGCGCCGTACAGACGCCGTATTTTGTAATAACGCGGGGGAAACCGAGTTTCCTGGATCGCGCGTATATGAAACTGAAATACAGATAGAAACGCAGTATCGAATAATGAAGTCTATGACAGAGATAATACGGTATATATTGCGGTTTATGATCGGCGAACATCTTGCCGACGACATTAGCCGTTTTGTCGGATATACGTCTGATGTAGCCTCTTTTGCAAAATATAAAGTGGTTATTGTTCCATCGGATTTTTTTGATGAAAGAATATACGGAACAAACAAAACAAGGCCTTCCATACCTCTTAAAAATATAGAGGGCGTTCCGTTTTTATTCGGAAATCCTCACATGGAAAGGATCGGAGATACGATTATTGTGCATGCCGATCTGGTGGCAAGCGCCTATTTTCTGCTGAGCCGGTACGAAGAAATGTTACTTCGTCATGTACGCGATGAACATGGACGGTTTCCCGGACGCGAATCATTGCCTCGCCGCGCCGGATTTATAGATCGTCCGGTTGTGGACGAATATGGAAAACTGATACGGAGGTGGCTTAATCGGAACGGAGTTAAAACGGAAGAACTGGCGCCGTTCGTTCGGAAAATAAATCTTACGCATGATGTGGATGCGCCGTTTAGCTGCCGTACATGGCGCCATGTCGCGCGTCAGATTCTTTTCGGGCGGGATCCTGTTGCCGCGATTCGCTGCAAATATGGTCCGTTGATACGGGATCCGTACTATACGTTCCCCTGGCTGCTTCTGCAGAATAAGATGCTTCAGCGTACGGCGGGAGAAGGCCGGTGCCGGTCGCTTCTCTTTTTTAAAGCCGGAGGAAAAACCAAGCGGGATAAACCCCGGTATAATCTGACCGGAAAAGATATTCGCGCATTGTTTGAATTGTGTCGCGAATATGAGGCGACCATAGGGCTTCACAGCAGTTATCATTCAGGCATGGATCCTTCGCTGATATTATCGGAGAAGAATAATCTGGAGAATGCGTTTGGGATAAACATCCTGCATAACCGGCATCATTTTCTTGCTTCGCGGGAACCGGAAGATATGGAATATCTTGAAAAAGCCGGTATTACCGACGATTATACCATGGGGTATGCGGATGTGGCCGGTTTTCGTCTTGGAACATCCCTGCCGGTACATTATATTAATCCTGTAACGCAACGTTTGTCGGCTCTTGCGCTTCATCCGCTTATCATCATGGATTGTACGCTGAATGAGCTGAAGTACATGAATCTCGCAGCCGACAGGGCGGAAGAATACTGTATAAGGCTGATTGATAATGTCCGGAATGTGAATGGCGAATTGACGCTCCTGTGGCATAATACGTCAGTCGTAGAAAAAAGCGGATATCTACGGAATTTATATAGTAAGTTAATAAAATATTCAAGTTGGAATATCGTATGAAAATCGTGACAGTTATAGGAACAAGGCCGCAATTCATAAAAGCTGCAGTCGTTAGCAGGGCGATTGCCGCGTATAACGGCATAGATGAAAAGCGTCAGATGAAAGAATGTATTCTCCATACGGGGCAACATTATGATAAAAATATGAATGATGTGTTCTTTAAAGCGCTGGGGTTGAAAAAGCCTGACCGGCAATTGTGCTGCGGCGGCATAACCAGTAGCGCGAAAATGCTTTCTGAGATGCTGACAGGTATAGAAAAAGTTTTAAAGAAGCGTCATCCGGATTATGTACTTGTATACGGAGATACAAATTCAACATTAGCAGGCGCATTAGCGGCTTCACAGTTACATATACCGGTGTTGCATGTGGAAGCAGGGTTACGTAGTTTTAATAAGTGGATGCCCGAAGAAATAAATCGTATGCTGACGGACCATCTATCATCCATGCTTTTTTGCCCTACTTATAAAGCCATGGAAAATCTGGCAAAAGAAAATATTACCAATGGAATATTCTATACGGGAGATGTGATGTATGATGCGGCTCTTTCTTTTGGAAAAATGGCGGAGGAAAAGTCCGGGATATTATCCGAACTCGGGCTGCAGCCTGAAAAGTTCCGTTTATGTACGGTTCATCGCGCCGAGAATACGGATCATCCGGAACGTCTGACGCAGATCATTCTTGCGCTTGTGGAAATCGCTATGCCCGATTGTCCGGTTGTCTTACCCCTTCATCCGCGCACCAGAACGTATATAAAGAATTATAATCTGAATGCGACAATTGCGTCCAACGAATCCTTACGGGTCATTGATCCGGTTGATTATCTGGATATGGTGATGCTCGAAAAAAACGCGAAAACGATTTTGACGGATTCCGGAGGAGTTCAGAAGGAAGCGTATTTTTTCCGGACGCCTTGCATCACTTTGCGTGAAGAAACGGAGTGGACGGAAACCGTTGAGGCCGGATGGAATCAAATCGTTGGCTTTCATACTGAAAAAATAGTGGAAAGTCTTGAACTTAACCCTGAAAGGTCTGAAATAAAAGAGTATGGCGATGGACGTGCAGCAGAAAAAATAATAAATGCAATTGTCAAAAGCTATGAAGCGGGCATATAATACGGCTTAATCTGGCGGTGGCGGGTTATTCGTATACCGCGAAGCGCTAGCTAATCTTCGTGTTCAGAATTAATGAATGTACACATAAAAATAATACATGGTGAATAAAAAGTCTGTTCTGATATTATGCGACCTGTTTCCGCCCGCATTTGGCCCGCGTATGGGGTATTTGTGTAAATGCCTTATAATCAATGGGTGGAATCCGGTTGTAATAACGGAATATATAGAAGATGATATGTTTTCGTTTTTAGGGAAAAATGTCGACGTCACTTATATCCGTTATTACAAGAAGAAAGGACTGGCCGGAAAAGTGGAGTGGGGGTGGACTTTTTTGTGTGATGTGTTGTTCGGATATAAGGACCGGCGGATGTATCGCGAGGCATTGAATAGTGTGAAAAAATATAATTTTGACCTTGTTCTATGCAGTACATACCGGACATTTCCGATGCGTGCGGCATGGCGTTTTGTAAAAAAAATGCGGCTTCCTTTAGTTGTGGACTTACGGGATATCATTGAACAATACACAGGTAATGAGTTTATTTCTCATAACCTTCCGAAAATTGGCGGCCTTGATAAACTGATTGCCTCGTGTTTCCGTAAAAAAAATCTGCGAATAAGAAATAAAATATTGCGGAAGGTAGCTGCTGTGACCACCGTATCGCCATGGCATGTATCGGTTCTCAAAAAGTATAATGCGAATACTCAATTAATTTATAACGGGTATGATCCGGAACTGTTTTATCCTTCCGGCATAGAGGCCGATCGATTTTATATCACCTATACCGGCCGTTTGCTTAGTATTGTTATGCGTGATCCGGATTTGCTTTTTCAGGCAGTAGAAAAGCTTTCCGGGGAGGGTCTGATCTCTCCGGATTTGTTCCGGATACGCTGGTTTGTGGACAGTAAATCGGAAAAAACAATTATCGACGCCGCTGGTAAATATCCTGCTATTGAGCCTTATATGGGATATTTCGGTCATATATCCGCATCGGACGTGCCTGAAGTCCTGAACGAGAGTTCCATTCTACTGATACTTACGAATAAGGCCGCTGCTGGCGGTCCGAAAGGAGTTATGACAACTAAATTTTTTGAATCGCTGGCTGTAGGTAAACCGATTTTATGCGTACGTGGCGACGAAGGATGTCTCGAGGAGGTTATAAATCGTACACATTCGGGGTTATCTGCTCATAATGCCGGCGAAGCGTATGAATTTATAAAGGAGCATTATATACGTTGGAAAGAGAAAAAAACGTATATTGATAGTTCGGATAAAGAAGAAATAAAAAAGTTTTCACGTGAAGCGCAAACCGGACAATTTATACAAATTTTTGAGCAGGTTAAGTCTTCAGTCATGCAAAACGGCTTGCGCCAAAGAGTTATGAACATGCTGTGAGTTCTATGTTACCTTAGCGTTAAAAAATAAATAATGTACGCATGAAACAAATTATTAATTACAGCTTGTGGATCATCTTTTTACTGATGCAATAAAACAACAGGGTTTAAGTTTTATTAAAAGAAAGCTTAACAATTATGATTATCACTTTTATAGTACCCCCTTCTCTTGACGGCGAACTTCCTGCTGAACGAACGGCGGGGTGTACGCGGCTTGTTTACCCGATGCCGAATATTTATGAGTTGCTCGTTGCTGCCGTTCTGGAAAAGGATTATGACGTCCGTTACCACGATTTTGTTCTTGAAAATGAGAATGAAAAACGGCTGGAACAATTTCTGGCGAATGACAAAAGCGACTGCTATATGTTATGGTGCGTTAATTTATCATTGGAAACTGATTCCAAAACGATACGGCATATAAGAAAATATCATCCGGATGCCTGGATTGTTACAATGGGACCCGGCGTTGCGTATTATACCCGGAAGTTGCTTATTGACGAACGTGTCGTTGTCGTTCGCGGAGAGCCGGAATTGACTGTACGGGAGCTTGCCGGAAATATTTCGGGAGAACAGGATATCAGCGTAATAAAAGGCATATCCTTTCTTGAAGAAGGAAAAGTGCGACATAATCCGGCGCGGGAGCTGATAAAAGACCTGGATAGCTTGCCTTTTCCGGCGCGTCATTTTATTGAAAAATATCCTTATACAAATCCGAAACTGAAGATACATCCTTATACGACAGTTTTGACGAGTCGTAATTGTCCGTTCAAATGTATATATTGCGTCCCGAGTTCATTAACGTTCGCGCGTGAAATAGAATTTAAGAAAGATCAGGGCGATGGTAGAAAGCCTCCTGTTTCTTATCGTTCCGCGGAAAATGTGATCGAAGAACTGGATATGCTGGCGGCGCAGGGTTATCGTGCAATAGCTTTTATTGACGATAATTTTATTACAACGACGAAGCGTTTACGTCCTATTTGTGCGCGCATTAAAAAGCATGGATTCAGTTGGGGATGTCAGGCGCGCGCCGATGCAATAACGGAAGAAATTGCTCGGATTCTGCATGACTCGAACTGTGAGTTTGTCGATCTGGGTATAGAAAGTTTTAACGATGATATCCTGAGATATATAAAAAAGGGTATTACCTCGGAACAAATGTACAAGGGTATCGGATGGCTTGAAAAATATAATGTTCCCGTTAAGTTGAATATATTGATCGGAACAAGTCCGCTTGAAACGAAAGAAACGATAAAGGATACGTTTCGTAAGGCTAAAGCTTTGAAAGTTAGCCAGGTGATGTTCAATATCGTGGCTCCATTTCCCGGAACGGAGTTTTATGACTTAGCCCGTGAAAATGGTTGGATCGTTGGCGGCGATTATGTGCCGACCGATGTGCAACATCATTCCATCTTGAATTATCCGGATCTGACAAATAAGGAAATGGAGAAAATGCTGTTTCGTCATAATCTATCATTTTTTCTGCGCCCTTCATTTATTTTGAAAAATATCGGACGATTCGGCTCGTTCACTGATTTTAAAATAGCGCTGAAAGCGCTTAAACGTAAATTATTTCATTCATAAACGCAATATGGATTCTCTGCTGTCTGTTGTAATTATAACCTGGAATGCGCAACGGGATGTGAAACCATGCCTTGATTCGGTATTGGAAGCGACAGAGCAACGTCCAACGGAAATCATTGTGGTAGATAACGGTTCGACAGATGATACGCGTGCAATTTTACATTCGTACGGAGAGCGGATAAACCTTATTTTGCTGCAAAAAAATAATGGAATTGCCGTAGCCCGTAATATTGGAATGAACGCGGCGAGAGGAGAATACATCTGGATATTGGACGTCGATACGGTCGTAAATAAAGACGCGATAGACGGGATGATCGACTATCTGATTAATCATCCGGAGTGCGGACTTTGCGCCTGCCGGCTTCAATCGGAGAGTGGAGAGGTGCAGGATGGCTGCCGCAGGCTTCCTTATCCGAAGCATAAAATAAGGAACCTGTTGACAGGCAAAACCGGTCGGTCCGTTTTGACGAAAGGTATTCATAACAAAGTAAAGAAACGGAATGAAGCGCAGTTTTATCATAAAGAACTGTGGGATCGGAAGCCGTTTGAAGTTGAATATGTGATCGGAGCATGCCAAATGTTCCGGAAAACGATACTGAACGAGGTCGGGTATCTTGACGAAAAGATTTTTTATGGACCTGAAGACGCCGATTTTTGTCTTCGTATTTATCAGAAAGGCTATCAGATCGTTTGTTTGCCTTTTTATCATATCATTCATCATTATAACCGCATTTCCAATAAGAAGTTTTTTACGCGAATATCCTGGCTTCACCTGAAAGGGCTGTTTTATTTTTATTCCAAACATCATTTGTTAACTTCTAACTCTTATCAAAAACGCAATGGATAAAAAACTGCATCTTGTTTCCATCAATATACCATGGCCGGCAAACTATGGCGGAGTGATTGACGTTTATTACAAGATCAAGGCTTTGTATGATTGCGGTATTAAAATAATATTGCATTGTTTCGAATATGAAAGGCCCCGTGCCGTAGAGTTGGAAAATGTGTGCGAGGAAGTACATTATTACCGGCGCCGCACAGGGGTTCTGTCGAATCTGACTTATCTTCCTTATAATGTGTATAGCCGTAAGGATGAGCGATTGATCGGTAATTTGCTGAAAAATAACGACCCGATTTTGTTTGAGGGTCTGCATACCTGTTATTATTTGAATGACAGTCGGTTGATAGACCGGTTCAAGATTTTTCGCGAATGCAATATTGAACATGATTATTATCGCGAGATAGGGAATGCAGAACATAATATTATCAAGAAATGCTTCTTTTATATAGAAGCGCAACGGTTTAAATGGTATCAGGAGAATGTTGCAGATGCGGAATTGATGATTGCAGTTTCGCAGACAGATACGGATTACCTGCAAAAAGAGTTTCCCCGACATAAAGTGGAATTTATACCTTGTTTCCATGGAAATAATGAGATAACGTCTACTGCCGGACAGTCTGATTTTCTTCTTTATCACGGTAAGCTATCGGTTAAGGAAAATGAAAAAGCCGCCTTGTACCTTATTGAAAATATATTCTGTAAAATGTATCCGTATCGTTGTATTATTGCAGGAATGGATCCTTCTTCCACATTACTGAAAGCGGCTTCCCGTTATGGCAATATAACTGTGGAAGCAAATCCCTCGGTCGGAAGAATCAATGAACTGATCAGTACGGCGCAGATAAATCTGCTTGTCACATTTCAGGATACGGGATTGAAGTTGAAATTGTTAAACAGTTTGTTTGCCGGACGTCATGTAGTAGCGAATTCGATGATGCTTGCCGGCAGCGGTTTGGATGCGCTTTGCCATATTGCCGACGCCCCGGAAAAAATGATTGAGAAATGTAATGAGCTTATGAATATTCCATTTTCTACAGATATTCTTGATGAGCGCCGGAAATTATTGTTTCCTGTTTTTTCCAATGAATATCAGGCCAAAAGACTTATCGAAATGATTAACTTCTGAACATAAAATAAACGACTCCAAGCATAATATCATGAAACGAACATGCAAAACGGTTTGCGCCAAAGAGTTATGAACATGCTGTGAGTTCTATGTTTCCATAGTGTTAAAAAATAAACAATGTACACATGAAACGAACATGTAACCAACGGTCTTTTAGCGAAGCGTTAAAAAAACGGCTTGCGTCAAAGATTTATGAATAGAGTGAGTTCAATACAAAAATTTTTTATATGTGGCAGGAAGCAGCAATCATCGTTATAGCA
>JAIROL010000191.1 GCA_031257565.1 Tannerella sp.
ATCATGCAGGCGTGGACCTTTGCTGCGTCCGCCATGTGGCAAACCTGCACGGTAAACTATCGTTCTGAAGATTTCATAAATGCTTGCACTCAAACAGGGTCTGCCATCCGTAGCAGTAAAAAAAATGTCATTGGGCAAACACTGTAATCCTGTGAGATACTTGTAGCTCAAATAATCACGCAAAACCTCACGCATTGACTGCGAAAGAGGTATCAGACGCTCCTGCCCGTTTTTACACTCTCGCAATAGCAGTGTGCCATCCTCAAAATTAACATCAGAATGTGTCAGTCGTACTGCTTCACCGATACGTATTCCTGTAGAATACAACAGGCGAACAAGACCGGGCATAACACATTTGACGGAATACAGAGTTTTCCTGCAGCAATACAGTTTGTCGCACTCGCGAAAGATTGATGTTATCTCCTGCTGTGTGTAGATGTGCGGAGTAAAGGTTGACTTGTAAAGAGGCATCCCGGGAACGTATGATTCATAACCAAGAAGTTGGAGGTAAGAGGAAAAGTTTCGCAAAATACAGATTCTGCTATAATTGTTGCTGGCAGATTCCAGGGGAGCAATCCTGTTCCATGCATCAAACAGGTTCTTTGTTATGCCTGTACTTGTTTCATCCCGTTCTACAGTCAGTCGGTCAAAGCGTTGCAGACGTTCCTCTACATCTTCCATTTTGAAGCCGAGCGACCGCTTGTAATCTGCATACTGATGAATAAGCCGGGCATAGATGCCGTGATTGACATATCCTTTTGTCTTACTCATAAATCCGGCTGTAAAAGGTGGATAATACAAGTGGCACCTCCAGCGCACAACGGCGCAACCGGTTGATGTCCACACGAAGATAAGTTATGGTTGATTCAGTGACAGTATGTCCGAGAATCTCAGATATTACGGGTAGCGTTTCATTTGCTTTCAGCAGATTGCTCGCAAGACTGTGGCGTAAAGCATGGGGGCCGTGTTTGCGTTTTGAAGAATCAATACCTGCAACCCGCATTGCTTCGGCTATATTGGCGGCAAGTACATTACTTTGCAGTGGTTTGTAAGGAGCCTGTGCGGAAATAAACAAAAATGGAGTGTCTATGTTGGGACGACCATTACGGATATATTCCACTAATGCTGTACCAACTTCCTCAGAAAGTGGAAGAATCAAACGCTTTTGTGTTTTCACTTGAGTAAGGATGATGCGGTTGCTTTCCCAGTCAATATTGACAAACCGGAACGAGATTATGTCGGAGGCACGCAAACCATAGCGTGCGGCAAGCAGTATCATAGCGTAATCCCGTTTGCCTTGTGGATGACTTCTGTCAATGCAGCCAATAATCTTTTCAACCTCCTCTGCCGTATAAACAGAAAGTATCTTCCTGTTGAGATAATAGTTAATGTGCAACAACGACATCCACATCTCTGTACGGTTGTCTTTCAATAGTTTATGCTCGCACAAATAACGAAAAAACACGCGGTTTGTCATAATGATGCTGTTGCGATTCGGACGAGTGGCAGATTTTTCCAAATGTGCAACAAATTGGATAACAAGCGGTACATCCATATCCGCAATACATCTCTGACAGTTGTTCAGAAACAAATAAAGCGCACTGATACGCTCTTCATAACGGCGTATGCTTGACGCTTTTTTGATTTTGGACTGTTCGGCGATAAATGCACGAAAAGGCGCTCCATTATCGCCATCAAAAAGATAGACCTTGTTGATATGACGGTTTTCACGAATCGTACCGCTCAAAAGCATGTTTGTCAAGACCTCAATATGCCTTACACGCTCTTGCTGACGATGTGTCAACTCGTTAAACGGTTTACCGTCATGCCAGTTGTCAAGGAACTGCTGTCCCAAATCAGAATTGTAAAACTCTTTTGATCGAGCATCCAAAAATGCTTGTAGATGATCCCATGTGTGGTTGTATCGGATGATACAGGCTTTTTTGTAGCCTTTGGCTTCAAAAACGGCTTCCACACGAAGCCGCAGAGTTGATAAAGAATCCTTTTGCATAATTTTATTGCAGGCTTTAGTGCCTGATATGCAAAAATATTATGTATAGTTATTATGTATAGTGTTTGTTCGTAAAATAATGATTATCCTTGTGAAAAAAGAAAATAATATGCATCATCTTTACATAAAAAAAGACTTTACAGAAGCTATCACACATCGAGATTACTCGAAAAATAGCCCTATAAGAATCATGATTTTTGATGACAGGGTTGAAATTGTGAGTCCGGGTTCGTTGCCAAATAATCTGACAATTGAAAATATTAAAATGGGAAACGCTGTTGTGCGAAATAATCTTATGGTATCCTACTGTTCAAAATTGATGAATTATCGTGGATTTGGTTCGGGCATTACCCGGGCTTTAGAAAATCAACCCAATATAGAGTTGATAAATGATGTTGAAGGAGAACAGTTTATTGTTAGAATACCTCGTGTTCAGCAAGATTGATAGTATGAAGTTACAATTCAAAAAACAACAATTTCAGATAGATGCCGCTAAAGCGGTAGTTGATTGTTTTGAAGAACAACCTTTGAAAACAAACCGCTTTACGCCGGAACGAAGTAAAGAGATTATTCGTCGAGCAAAACAGGCAGCTATTGGAGTTCTGAAATGAAAAAAAAGCCGTAGTCCCCCATAAACAAACTCCCGGAGATGCAAATATCTGATGGCTAAATATTTATAACTCACAGAGCGGCAAGTTGGGCTAAAATTCGGATGTGAAATGGAATTTTATCGTCGGGAAATCCTGTTGGGCCATTGTCAGCACATAAGCCGAATCCGCCAGGTATACGTCGCGTCCCTCTTTATCCAACGCCATATACTGGGCTTTACGTCTTTTAAAATTTTCGAGAGCTGCCGAATCATTACTCTCAATCCAGCAGGCCTTATACAGGCTGATGGGATCCCAACGACATTGAGCGCCATATTCATTCAATAAACGGTACTGAATCACTTCGAACTGTAACTGTCCCACGGTACCGATAATCTTACGACCGTTAAACTGACTTGTAAACAACTGCGCCACACCTTCATCCATCAACTGATCGATTCCCTTATTAAGCTGTTTTGCTTTCATCGGATCAGCATTTTCTATGTATTTGAACATTTCCGGAGAGAAACTCGGCAATCCTTTAAAATGTAACTCTTCACCTTCGGTCAGGCTATCTCCGATTTTGAAATTTCCGGTATCAGGCAAGCCAATGATATCGCCGGCAAAAGCTTCATCAACAACTTCTTTCTTTTGTGCCATAAATGCCGTAGGGCTGTTAAAACGCATTATTTTCCCAAAACGTACATGCTTATAGTTGGCATTGCGTTCAAAACGGCCCGAGCAGATTTTCACAAAAGCAATACAGCTTCGATGGTTCGGATCCATATTGGCATGTATTTTGAATACAAAACCGGAAAAACGATTTTCCTCCGGCTCGACAACACGCTCCAGCGCCTGTACCGGACGGGGCGAAGGCGCAATACGCACGAAGCAGTCCAGTAATTCGCGTACTCCGAAATTATTCAATGCCGACCCAAAAAATACCGGCGCCATATCTCCGCTCAGATAAGTATTATCTTCGAATACAGGATAAACGCCATTTATAAGCTCTACATCCATGCGTAATTTTTCTGCCGGGACGGAATCGATATGTTTTTCCAATTCGGAACTGTTGATATCTTTGAACTCTATGCTTTCCGTCACAATCTGTTTACTCGGCATATACAGGTCCAGTTTTCGCTCATACAGGTTATATACTCCCTTAAAACGTTGTCCCATATCGATAGGCCAACTTAACGGACGCACTTTTATCTGAAGTTCTGCCTCTATTTCATCCAGCAAGTCAAAAGGGTCTTTCCCTTCACGGTCCATTTTATTGACAAACACGATTACGGGAGTCTTACGCATACGGCAAACTTCCATCAGTTTTAGCGTCTGAGCCTCAACCCCTTTCGCCGCATCAACGACGATAATAACGCTATCTACTGCCGTAAGCGTGCGAAATGTATCTTCGGCAAAATCCTGATGACCCGGCGTATCAAGAATATTTATTTTATAACCTTCATAATCAAATGCCATCACGGATGTGGCAACCGATATGCCGCGCTGCTTCTCTATTTCCATCCAGTCGGATGTTGCCGTACGACGTATTTTATTTGATTTAACGGCTCCCGCCACATGGATTGCTCCTCCAAATAATAATAGTTTTTCGGTAAGGGTTGTTTTTCCCGCATCGGGATGACTGATAATTGCAAATGTACGACGACGTTTTATTTCTTCAGATAACAACATATTTCTTCAGTTGAAAGTTTAAAATTTAATTTGTGACAAACCGGATACCATCCGCAAGCAAATCGGGCAAACGTACCCATTTTAATTTTCAGATTTCAAATTTCGGAGACATCTGACAAGGCTGTCTTCCCATGGGAAAATTTGTATACCATAAGTCTCCTTTATTTTACTCTTATCCAGGATACTGTAAGCAGGACGTTTAGCGCGTGCAGGATATTCCGCCGTAGTAAGCGGATTCACTTCGCATTTCACGCCGGCCAGTTCAAATATCTTAACTGCAAAATCATACCATGTACACGCGCCATCGTTTGTATAATGATAAACGCCGGGTCTGAAACTCTCGGCGGTCAATACGGTTTTTATAACATCAGCCAGATCGCCGGCATAAGTAGGCGTCCCCCATTGATCGGCAACAACGCCTAATGTTTCACGCTGCGTTCCTAATCGGAGCATCGTCTTCACAAAATTAGTTCCTGTTTCGGAATAAAGCCATGCCGTACGTATTATCGCCGAATTTTCACATACAGACAAAAGCGCCCGCTCCCCTGCAAGCTTCGCTTTTCCGTAAACAGAAGCCGGATGGGTTATATCATCTTCACGATAGGGATGAGCGGCGCAACCATCAAACACATAATCGGTCGATATATGAATTACTCCGGCGCCCAGCGACGCCGCAAGTTCCCCTATATTCCGGACGGCGTCACAATTAATACGCATGCAAGTCTCCTCATCATCCTCCGCTTTATCAACGGCCGTATACGCCGCACAATTCACAACATAGTCAATGCGATACGATTTCATGAAATCACGGACCTGCGACTTATCACAAATATCAAGCGCATCAACATCCGTGAAATAAAACTCAAACCCGTCAAACCTGTCCGAAACAGTACGCAAAGCCGCCCCTAACTGGCCATTCGCTCCGGTAATCAATACTGACTCCATAATATTTTATTTTTAGAGGCGCAAAGATAGCGGTTTTATTTTTATCTTTGTGCATTCAAAAACTTTATTCATGATTATAGCGCAACAAAAAAGAAAAGAAAATATCGTTGAATATCTGATTTATATGTGGCAGGTAGAAGATTTGATACGAGCCTGCCGTTTTGACAAGAATAAAATTGAAGAATACATTATTTCGCAATATAAACAACCTGAAAACATAAAGCGGGAAATACGCCGTTGGTTTCAGGAACTGACCGATATGATGCGTAGCGAAGGGGTAATGGAAAATGGCCACATTCAAATCAATAAAAACGTAATTACGGAGCTTACCGACTTTCATCTCAGATTGTTAAAATCACCACAGGAAAGTATTTATGGCGCTCTCTACTACAAAACATTGCCTGCAATCGTACAATTACGCTCAAAATCAGGAGGAAGCGACATTTCGGAAATAGAAACCTGCCTCACGGCCGTTTACGGATATCTGTTATTAAAAATGCAGGATAAAGAAATAAGCAGCGAAACGGCTGAAAGTATAAAGCAGATAAGCAGTCTGCTTGCTTTCCTTGCCGCCAGATTTCACGAAGAAGAAATGCCTGCCCAATAAAAACCTGTCATTTAACTTAAAAGTTCAATCAATGTTCAAACTGATTACTACAGGATACTTTTACGCCGACGGCGGAGCAATGTTCGGCGCAGTTCCCAAGACGACATGGAACCGCAGTTATCCGGTCAATGAGCGTAATCTTTGCGTATTAGCCATGCACGCAGGTATCGTCGGAACAAATGACGGACGTATCATAATCATTGATCCCGGAGTCGGACAAGATCAGCTGAAAGATACGCCTGCCATATTCTATCAGTTTTACAATACGGCAGATATACGCGACGCATTGACACAGGCCGGAATCCGACCGGAAGATATCACCGACGTAATATTCACGCACCTGCATTTTGACCATTGCGGCGCAGCAATACATAAAAATGCTAATAGCGCCCTCGAACCCGTTTTTCCGAATGCAGTCCATTGGGTCAGCCGCGCTCAGTACGAAAATGAACGTAACCCTCATCCCCTCGAAGCGGAATCGTTCCTTCCCAAAAATACGGAAATTCTTGAAAAAGCAGGATTATTACGATTGGTTGAATCGACAATAGAACCCTACGAAAGCCTGCGGATACAATTGTATGACGGACATACATCCGGACAAGTTGTCGCATATATAAAAGACGAATCCTCGACAATTGTTTTTCCCGGAGACGTCATACCCCTGGCTTCGCATATTGTACAGGAACGGATCTCGGCATACGACCTTTATCCGACTCTTTCCTATAACGGCAAGACTGAAATACTTGAGAAAGCGGCGTCCAAAGAACAGATTCTTGTATTTTATCATGACGCATATACCCCCTGTGCAATCATCAAAAAAGTGCGTTCTTCTTTTAAAATCAAGAAAAAAGTCGATTTATAGGAATTTTTACCATACATTTGTGAACTTTTGACATTTGTGAGTTTTCAACATTAACTGCGAGTTTTCAACACGTCTTGCGACTTAGCCGGAAAAGTGTCTACTTTTGCATGCGGAATTGCTCTGTGAAAGAAAAAATACAGGTCTATAAGATTAAGGATATCAGTAATTTATGTAATAATTAAAAAATTAAATAAATGGGTAAAATTATAGCTTTAGCTAACCAAAAGGGAGGTGTAGGCAAAACGACTACAACGATTAATCTTGCAGCTTCTCTTGCCGCACTTGAGAAAAAAGTGTTAATTGTGGATGCAGATCCTCAGGCCAACGCTTCATCAGGTTTCGGTATCGACGTAAAATCTCTTAAACATTCTATTTATGAGAGTCTGATAAACGGCTTGGATCCAGCCGTGGCCATCGTTCGCTCGGAGATGGATAACCTGGACATCTTCCCATCTCATATAGATCTTGTCGGGGCGGAAATCGAAATGTTGAATCTGGATAAACGCGAGCATATCCTTCGCAATCTGCTCATGCCGCTTAAAAAGAAATATGATTATATCCTTATCGATTGCTCGCCTTCCTTAGGTCTCATAACGGTAAATGCGTTGACGGCGTCCGACTCGGTTATTATTCCATTCCAATGCGAATATTTCGCATTAGAAGGTATCAGCAAACTTCTGAACACCATAAAAATAATCAAATCCAAATTAAATCTTTCACTCGAAATAGAAGGTTTTCTTATCACGATGTACGACTCCCGTCTACGCGTAGCAAATCAGTATTACGAGGAGATTAAACGATTGTTCCAGGATCTGGTCTTTACGACGGTGATACTGCGCAACGTGAAATTAGTAGAAGCTGCCGGTTCGGGAAAGCCTGCCATTCTCTATGAGGTAGATTCGAAAGGCTCTGTGAATCATATGCAGTTGGCGAAAGAGCTGATAGAAAAAGATTCGAAAAGGAAATAAAAACGAACGTTTTAAGTAGCGAGGGCGGAAATCAAACCTGTTTGGACGACGCCGGATCGCGCAATTACACAGTCGAGGAACGAAGACGACTCAAAACAACCAATGAAATCAAAACAATTATATGGCTACAAAAAGAAAACCAATAGGGCGCGGACTGGAAGCCTTGCTAACAAGCGACGGACTCAATACAAGCGGCTCGTCTTCTCTTAATGAGATTGAATTAGACAAAATAGAACCGAATCCAAACCAACCGCGTAGCGTTTTTGAAGAAGAAACGCTCGAAGAACTCGCTACGTCTATACGTAATTTTGGCGTTATACAACCGATAACATTAAAAGAAACCGATCATGAGAAGTACATGATTATTTGTGGCGAACGCCGTTTCCGTGCTGCCATAAAAGCAGGGCTTGAGCGCATCCCCGCATATATAAAAACTGCTGCAGACGAGGATATCATGGAAATGGCATTACTCGAAAATATTCAACGCGAGGATTTAAGCGCCATAGAGACGGCGCTTGCATATCAGAAATTACTCGACGACTCCGGACAGACGCAAGAACAGCTGAGCGAGCGCGTCGGTAAAAAACGTACAACGATCTCCAATTATCTGCGCCTGCTGAAACTACCTGCAGAAATACAGGTATGCATAAAAAACAGAAACATCGATATGGGACATGCGCGCGCATTACTATCCATTGAAGACCCGGAGATACAACTGGCGCTGAATGACCGTATTCTTAAAGAAGGACTCTCGGTACGTACCGTTGAAGAAATTGCCCGTAGCGTAAATGCAACAGGAACATACACGGATAAAGAAACGAACAAAACTCACGGAAAAAAACTTCCGGAGGAATTTAAAATACTCAAAGAACATCTTTCAACGTTTTTCGACACAAAAGTGCAGTTGAGTTATAACTCCGAAGGGAAAGGCAAAATAACAATACCTTTCGACTCTGATAAAAAACTGGAATCTATCATGAGTTTGCTGGATCGTATGAAATAAGCATGTTGTTGTGATTTGCTTTCAAAAATGTATCTTTGACATGATTATATCATATAAAAAAATATATTCCGGTGATGATATTAATAAAAAAAAATACATCCGTGTTATGCTACTGGCCACATACCTTCTTCCGGCAGGTATTACAAGTACGATAAGCGCACAGGATACAATCCCTGTAACATCTGCCGATACGCTCGTCGCAGCCGCCGATTCGGTTTTCGTAAGCGATACGATGGTTTTAGCCGGCAATTCGGCTATTGCAGCGTTTGATTCTACATTCTTACATCACGAAGACAGCGCTTTCGCCGGCTTTCCGGATTCAACAACGGCAACTGTTATTCCGGCAGATGCGACTGTAACAAAAAAAGATGCGATATCATTTAAGCCAAACCCCAAAACAGCCGATCTCGTTGCAGCTATCTTTCCCGGACTCGGTCAGTTCTATAACCGCCAATACTGGAAGTTGCCGATCGTTTACGGAGGATTGATGGGTTGCGCATACGCGATAACATGGAATAACAAAACTTACCAGGATTACAAAAGAGCCTATTTTGATATCATGGCAGACGCCAAAGCTGATCCGAATGGCATTGATCCGGAAAGCTGGCGTCAAAGCTGGCAGGATTATACTTCCTCCGATGCAGACGCCGCTGCAAAATTACATAATACAACATTTCATAATACGTTGAAAAACAGAAAAGATTATTATCTGCGTTATCGTGATTTAAGTATTATAATCGGCCTGGGGCTTTATCTGATCTTCATCGCCGACGCTCATGTTGACGCACAAATGTTCGACTTCGACGTTTCACCCGATCTGTCATTTCGCCTGACGCCGGAATTCAGGCCGGAAACATTAGCCTGTTCTCATAGTTTCGGGGTTAATATATGCATGACCTTTTAAAATTATAATACGATGAACATGATACGGTACCTGATTCCGATAATATTAGTAACTACTCCATTCATCCGGTCGGTAGCGCAGGAAAATGGAAATGATATGAATGAAACAAATGCCGGACCCCAACTGTTCGATTCCATCATAGGGTTTCTGCCCGAAAGCCTTGATGCGGACATGCACAAACTTCTCGAAGGATGGCACGCCAGGCATTTCTCCGGTTCCGAAGACCATTGTGAAGACGAAGACGAGAATCCATATTTCCCCGATTCCGTATACAAAATGCGAATGAAACGTATGCCGACGGTTATTCCCATGACATACAACGAAACTGTGCGCAAATGTATTGACTTATATTCCGGACGTTTACGTAAAACGATGCGCTACATGATGGGAATGGCCGACTTTTACTTCCCGATGATCGAGCAAAAACTGGATGCAAACGGACTTCCTCTCGAATTAAAATATCTTGCGGTCGTCGAAAGCGCGCTCAATCCTGTTGCACAATCGCGTGTCGGCGCCAGCGGACTCTGGCAATTCATGCTGCCCACAGGAAAAGTATACGGACTTGAGATAAACAGTCTTATTGACGAACGCCTTGATCCGGAAAGAGCGACAGAAGCTGCCTGCCGATACTTTAAAGAAATGTACGCTCTGTACGGCGACTGGCATCTGGTACTTGCAGCATATAACTGTGGGCCCGGTAATGTAAACAAAGCAATACGCCGCTCGGGCGGACAAACGGATTTCTGGAAAATTTTTCCTTACCTTCCACGCGAAACACGTTCCTATGTCCCGTTATTTATAGCTGCCGCTTACGTTATAACTTATCATTGCGACCACAATCTATGTCCCATACGTGCAAATTTTTCCGTCGTGACAGATACGATTATGGTTGAACGCGCACTCCATTTTGATCAGATAGCAGACATCCTGCAAATGGATAAAGAAGCTATACGTTTTTATAATCCGCAATATAAACGTGAAATAATACCCGGTAACATAAAAACTTCCGTCCTGCGTCTACCCATAGAAAGATCATTCGCTTTTATTGATCATGCCGATAGCGTATATGCATATCGCATGGAAGAACTACTGGCCAACTGCACGCCTGTTGACGATAGCGAACCGGGTAATCGCACTGAAAGAATAACGCATACGGTTAAAACCGGAGAAACCGTTTATACGATTGCAAATTTATACGGGGTAACGGCTCAAAATCTTCGTCGATGGAATGGATTAAGCAGTTCAAGAGTTCCGCCGGGTAAAAAATTGCGGGTGTATATCGACAACGGAGGACTTTCATATTCTGCACAAAATACAGGATTTACAACTCCGGAATCCGCAAAAAAAACGGAAACGGGTAACGCCGGGCCAAAAACAGAAAACAAACCGAAATATATTTCCTATAAGGTGAAATCAGGAGATTCTCTTTATGCTATTGCAAAGAAATATCCGGGAGTAACGGCAAAAAGTATCCGGCAGGCAAACGGATTGACAACAAGCAATCTGCGCATAGGGCAGATTCTAAAGATCCCGCAAGGATAAAAAAACAGGCAGGTTTATGAGCGAACAAAAGATGAAAGAACCGGATCCGGAACAATTGGCTATAGTTCACGAATACATGATTCAAAAAGAGTTTGAAACTCTGATGTGCGAATATTTGCATTCCAATCATCGTCGTAAAATCGACCGCATTACAAAGGCGTTCAATTTTGCAAAGCAAGCTCATAGCGGAGTAAAACGTCGTGATGGAGACCCATACATAATGCATCCTCTCGCAGTTGCACAAATCGTATGCGGGGAAATGGGACTCGGCTCTACGTCTATTTGCGCCGCTCTTTTACATGATGTTGTAGAAGATACCGAATATGAGGTAAAGGACATAGCGAATATGTTCGACAATAAAATTGCGGAAATAGTCGACGGACTGACCAAGATATCCGGAGGAGTATTTGCAAAAAACGCATCGGTACAGGCTGATAACTTGCGCAGATTACTCCTTACCATGAGCAGCGATATACGTGTGATTCTCATAAAGATAGCAGATCGCCTGCATAATATGCGCACACTTGGCTCAATGCGTACAGATAAACAATTTAAGATTGCAGGTGAAACAATGTATATTTATGCGCCGCTGGCGCATCGCTTAGGGTTATTCGCCATTAAAACGGAACTTGAAGATTTAAGTTTCAAATACGAACACCCTGAAAATTACCGTATTATCAATGAGAAACTTAAAAATACAGAAGAGTACCGCCAGCGTTTATTTGATAACTTTGCAAAACCCGTGCGTTGCCGGCTTCAGAAGCCTGAACTTACTTATGAAATGAAAACCCGCGTAAAATCAGCCTATTCCATCTGGAATAAAATGAATACGAAAGGGGTTCCTTTTGAAGATATTTATGATATTTTCGCGGTACGTATCATTTTCGAACCAACGGGCGATGTAGACGAAAAAAATCTATGCTGGGATATCTATGCAGCAATAACGGACATATACCGTACACGTCCGGATCGACTCCGCGACTGGGTCAGCCGCCCCAAGGCAAACGGTTACCAGGCGCTTCATCTTACGGTAATGGGACCTGACGGACAATGGATTGAGATACAGATCCGCAGTAAACGCATGAATGAGATTGATGAAAAAGGGTTTGCCGCACACTGGAAATATAAGGAGCATAGCATCGAAGAAGACTCCGAACTGGATAAATGGCTGCGTACAATCACGGAAATTCTTGAAAATCCGAACCCAAACTCCCTGGATTTCCTTGATACGATAAAAATGAATCTCTTTTCTTCCGAAATCTTCGTTTTTACCCCCAAAGGCGATTTAAGGACATTGCCTAAAGGAGCTACGGCGCTGGACCTGGCATACAACCTGCATACAAATATCGGCGATACCTGCATAGGAGCAAAAGTAAACCATCGCTTAGTCCCATTAAGCCATAAACTTGAAAGCGGAGACCAGGTGGAAATACTCACTTCCAAGTCCCAACGCCCCAAGGTCGAATGGCTGAATTATGTGACTACCGCAAAAGCAAGGACCAAGATTGAAGCCGTTCTGCGACGTGAAAGAAAAGAACTTGCCAAAATCGGAAAAGAAAAAGTGAAAGAGGCTTTCGCCAAAGCGTCTCTCGAACCAACACAATCATATCTGGATAAGCTATCCGTATATTTCGGATTCCCTAAACGCGAGGAATTCTATTATGCCGTAGAAAAAAATGAGGTAACCCTACCCGATAACCTGCGCAAAGTTCTTAAAGAAGAAAAGTCTAATTCCATCATAAAAGGGTTAAGTAAAATATTCAGGATAGGAAAGAAAAAATCAGATACAATAAAGGCTCTTCCTCTAAAAAATACCAAAAATCTGTCTTTTGACAGAACAAAACCCTACGAATTACGCGAAAACGCGCTGGGACAACGCAACTATGTAGTGGCTAATTGCTGCAACCCGATTCCGGGAGACGACGTATTCGGTTTTATAAACGATGACAATACCGTAATCGTCCATAAACATTCATGCCCTATCGGATCACGCCTCAAAAGCAGTTTCGGAGACCGTATCCTGTCAACCGTATGGAGCAGTCATACGAGCGCCTCATTCGAAGCCACACTGAAAGTAATCGGTATTGATGCTATCGGCGTACTCACCGATATAGCAAAAACCATTTCAGACTATAATGTCAATATAATACGCCTGTTGATAGAAACAAAAGACGGAGTATTTGAAGGAAAAATAAACATGCTTGTCCATGATGTGGAAGACATCCAGAAAATGTGTATCTCTCTGGCGAAAATCAAAAATATGAAGTCGGTATCACGGGTAGTAGATTAACTGTTCTTTCTCAACGATTGATGATCAATCATGTTCTACAGTATAAATCCCATCTTTCTCAACAACTTTCCATCCTTGATTTATTTGAATCTTATAATCGTCTCCTTCAACAACATTTTCTATTATCTTTTTAGGTTATATGTAATTCTAATAATTCAATCCAAAAGCCCAAAGGGGAATAACGTTTTGATAGCCATATTCAATATCGTCTTTTACTACATAAGCGTTTTTCAAACCTTCGATTTGTTTTTGCGATTTACTTTTTCCTCCTACCTCAAAAGTCATATTGCCGATATTAAAATCTCCTTTTTCGGAACGGTAAACTTCATTTTTTACCCTCATCTGGTTAAAGAAAAATGTTTCACGGATATTGCCGGTATCGGGAGCGTTTTCCGACAGACAGAAGGCAAGATTGGTATTGTCTAAATAGACCTTTTCTACCTTGCCGACTACTAAAAAACTTGCAGCCGGTTCGCGGAGTTGAGCAATCATTCCCGCTTTTTCGATATAATAAAAGTAGTCGGTAATGCTGTTTTTGCTTATTCCCGTCAATTTCGAAAGATTTGAAAAATTAGGTTTAAACGGCGATTTTTCGGCAATAATCGCCAGAAGTTTCAATAACTTCCTTCCTGTTGCAACGTTCATATTCGCATACGCCGGAATATCGCTTTCCATTGTTTGCATTACGATTTGCCTCAAATGAGCCATATAATCTCCGTCGTTTCCAAACGGATAATATCCTTTCTGCAAGTATTCCCTGAAATATTTCAGTGGAAACTCCAGTGTCAGCTTTAAATCATTGGCTTGATGTTTTAAAATATCCTCCAGTGTCAGTACGGGAACTGTGATATGATGAAACATCTGCAAATATTCCCTGAATGAAAGTCCCTGCAAATGACGGATTAATGTTCTCCGGCTCAAATCGGCGTTGCCTTTCAGGATGTCCAGCACGGACGAACCTGTAAAAACTATTTTCAAATCAGGATAATTGTCGTACAGATTTTTCAGCGTGCGCGACCATTCGGGATATTTATGTATTTCGTCTATAAAAAGGTATTTACCACCGTTCTTATGAAATTCGTCCGCCGTGTCGTATAAGGTATGATTGACAAAATACAAATCATCCGCCGAAACATATAAGGCGTCGGAAATACTGTGATTTTCCTTAATATGTTGGAGTATAAGCGTAGTTTTGCCTGCTCCACGCGGTCCTGTAATACCGGACATCCGGCTGTTCCAATCAATTTCCGGATACAAATAACGTTTAAAATCCAAGCTCGTCTTGCGTAAATGCTCCTCAAAAATTTGATATAATGCTTTCATATTCTATGAAATTTTTTCGGCAAAGATACGAATTTTCCCTGTCGGAGGGATTTTTTTTTAAAAATTCTTCCCTGTCGGAGGGATAATCGTCGGCGTGTCTGTATTCTCATTATAGGGGACTCCTAAAAACTTATTTTCGTTTAATTTGATTTTTACACAGAGCCGAAATCCCGTTGAAAACTCCTGTTAAAACCGGGGGCAAAGTTAATACAAAAAAATAATACAAATGACATCTTTCTTTATATATTTGATAATCTGAAAAAGAAAAACGAGCCGTTGTAAATAATTTTCTCTGTCTAATACAATGTTTTGCATATCATTT
Source organism: Tannerella sp. (assembly GCA_031257565.1). Lineage (GTDB taxonomy): Bacteria > Bacteroidota > Bacteroidia > Bacteroidales > Tannerellaceae > Tannerella. The sequence goes on from JAIROL010000191.1 coordinate 15,057, forward strand.
TCCTATAATGAAATTTTCGCAAAATCTTTTAGGAAAATATTACATTTTTTTTGATTCACAAGCGCTGTGCTTTTGTGACATCCTTCGATTTCGCCGTTCGGCGTATAATGACGGTCGCCGCACGCGATGACCCTACAAATGGTCGCCGTAAATGGTCGCCGCACGCGACGACCCTACAAATGGTCGATTTGTGTAGGGTCGTGGCGTGCCGCGACCATCATTGTTGCGAGGAGTTGCGAGGTACGAAGCAAAGCAATCAGGAAAGAAATAAATTATTGATATATTTATTGCTTGCTTGACAACTCCCCTGTGTTACATTGTCGTTCCCCGTGTTACATTGTCGTTCCCCAGTGTTACATTGTCGTTCCCCAGTGTTACATTGTCGTTCCCCAGTGTTACATTGTCGTTCCCCAGTGTTACATTGTCGTTCCCCCGTGTTACATTGTCG
>JAIROL010000289.1 GCA_031257565.1 Tannerella sp.
CATCCAAATAAAGTCGAGGCGCAGGAAGCGATAGACTTCCTGGAAAACATAGATTTCAGGGAATGGGAAAATTTAGACGATATCCGCGCACGGATGATTGACTATATTCTTGTCCTGATGCCCAATTATGGCGGCACAGCTTTGTCAACCCCAACAACTCATGAGAAGATAGCCGTCGTCGTGAGAAAGGTTGCCAACACGGTTGAAATAGTGGTTATGAATCTGAAAGAAGAGATATGTTCTTTGTTTGTTTATAATATTTCCGGCAAACTGGTTTTTTTTCGCGAGAGTGTAGCTGATAACACTCCGGTTTCCATCGGCAAACTATCCGATGGCGTCTATGTCGCAACGGTAGTAGAAAAAAAACAAACAACAAGCACAAAGCTGATTATTAGATGATATAATTTAAATTTACAAATGAAAAAAATCTTTTGGGGCGTCCTTGCCCTTGCAACAGCTTGTTCGGGGAAAAATGAACATATTCGCATTTATCCTGCGCCCGAAGGCGAAGAACTTAGCGCCGCCTATACCGTAAAAGTGGAAGGAGAAACGGTACCTGTCTATCAAGTGAAAGTAGCTCCGGCAGATAATGATCTGCGCGACAAAGCCATGGACGACAAAGAAAATACGGCTGATTTCTTCGATGTAGCCGCTTTTGCCTATTTCGATATGAATAAACCGGTTACCGTAACAGTGAGCATTCCGGAAAACATTCAGACGGTGAAAATTCTTCCAGCATCGGCAGGCATTGTCCCCGAAATCAAAGGGAACTCACTGTCGTTTGCGCTAACGGAACCGCGCAAACTGACTTTGGACATCAACGGAGAATGGGTAAAGTCCCTGCATCTTTTCGCTAACCCTTTTGAAACGGATACACCCGACCCGAACGATCCCAACGTGATTTATTTCGGCCCCGGCATCCACGAAGTTGACGCGATGGAAATAGGCGACAATAAAACGCTGTATATCGCAGGCGGAGCCATCGTAAAACCGAAGGACAATGCGCCTCATACCTACGAAACGAAAGATTCGTACTCGCTGCGCCATCCTGTCGGCGCTTCGTTTATACTCAAAGGCAAGCATATCAAAGTTTGCGGACGCGGAATCATTGATGCGAGTTTGGAAAAATACCTCATCAGTACCATCCGTATGGACGGCGCAAAGGATGTAAAGTTAGAAGGCGTCATTTTACGCAATTCGAGCGGCTGGACAGTCCCTTTGTGGGAATCGCAGGATGTGTTGATCGACAATCTGAAAATAATCGGCTATCGCGCCAATTCCGACGGTATCGACATCGAAAACAGCAGCAGGGTTACAGTAAATGATTGCTTTATTCGCACGTTGGACGATTTGGTGGTTATCAAATCGTTTGAGGGGAGTAAAACGGGTGATATAACGATTCGGAAATGCGTGTTGTGGAATCAGTTGGCGCACGCGCTCAGCATCGGCGCCGAACTCCGCACAGATGTGGACGGTATTGTATTCCGCGACTGCGACATTATCCATGACCAGGGACGTGAATGGTTGCTTCGCGTTTTCCATTGCGACGCCTCCCTAATCGGTAATGTCCTTTTTGAAAATATTCGTATCGAAGAATCGCAACGGTTTATCTCCCTGTGGATAGGCCAAGAACGATATACCAACGGCAAGGCGGGCGGAAATATCCGGAATGTTGTTTTCAAAAATATTGAAGCAGACGGTAATTTGCCCATTGAACTGACGGGCTACGATCCCGCTCACAAAGTCGATAATGTACTGTTTCAAAATGTTGTCATGAACGGGCGCAACTTGACTCTTCAAGACGTAAAAGCGAACGATTTTGTAACAAATATCACGGTAAAGAACGATCTTGTGGAAACAGCTGTGAAATTTTCCACATCCGACTCTTTTCTCGGCAATTTATATAAAGCCGCAGATAGTGTGTGTAAAGGCAATGAATTGGATTTTGCAGAACGAAGAGTGTTGATAGAAGGAGGCGGTTACCCCGGACTTTGGCTCGAAACCCAACCCATGGGCGGAGAAATGTATGCCAAGCGCAATTTAGCGGTCGGAATGAACAATGTATTGCTTTTTATGGACTATCAACGACCGGATGGCCGGTTCCCCGGCAATTTGCTGCTGCAAGACGAACCTTTCCACGAGGCAATATTGGCGCAAATGAAACGTTCCGCCGATGCGGTAGTAATTCAAGATGGAATCACTCAGTTGTTTACGCACCTGCAAGGATATTGTTTCCCCTATCATGCACTGAATCTTTGGTATTGGAACAAAAAACGCGATTATAACTATTTACAGGCGCTCTATCAAGCGATGGAAGCTTTCGATAACTATTTGTGGAAATACCGCGATTCCGATGGAAACGGATGTTTGGAAACGTGGTGCATCTGCGATACGGGCGAAGACAATAGCGCTCGATTTGACGGTACTAAAGTCGGATGGTTCCTGGCGGGGGAAACTCCGCCGCAGGGCGACCCGATATTCCCCGTAGAGAGTATGGACGCGATGAGTTACTCCTACGACGGCCGCAAAATGCTTGCCAAAATAGCAGCTTTGCTCGACAACGGCAAAGAACAAGAATGGCTGGCCAAAGCGCAAACCGTGCAAGACAAGTTGAAATCGTATCTTTGGGATGACGCGCGCGGCGCCTGTTTCGACCGGAACACTAGTAATGCAGTGATGCCGACCTTGACGCACAACAACCTGCGAGCCATGTATTACGGTGCATTCACACAGGAAATGGCAAACCGTTTTGTAAAAGAACACCTGCTGAATCCCGACGAATTTTTTACGCCGATGCCGCTTACATCCATTGCCGTAAACGACCCTACTTTTCGCAATATTTCCGAAAACAACTGGAGTGGACAACCGGAAGGCTTGACCTATCAACGCGCTATACGCGCCCTCGAAAACTACGGATTCTATTCCGAAATAACGTTGTTCGGCGAAAAACTGATTAACTGCGTTGGCAAATACAACACCTTTTCGCAGCAAATAGACCCCTTTACCGGCGAACTTTCGGAAGCCTCCACACGTAAGGATTACGGACCGATGGCGCTCGCTGTTCTTGAATACATCTCCCGTTTCTACGGCGTTCATGTTCAGTTCGACGAAATCTACTGGGGCGCATTGGGGAGAAATAAGCATGAAATATCCTACACCCAGCATTGGAACGGCGACACGTTGACCGTACAGACCAACGGCGGCGCGACCACCGGCAGCATCGACGGAAAAGAAATATTCTGCGTAAGCAATGGAGTACGCGTAGTAACCGACTGGAACGGCAATATTGCTAAAATAATCAATATCAAAGGCAAACCGCTGAATGTCGAATACCGTATTAACGGAAAGAAAAATACGGTAAAATTGCAACCCAATGAAGCGTATCCAATTAAATAAAACAAAAAAATGATTACAAGAAGAAAATTGATAGGTTTAGGGATAGTTTTGTCTTTATTTTACACAATCTTAGTTACGGCGCAAACCGGTTCGTTTCGGCAGCCGCCTGCAAAGTTTAAATTTCATGCTTTAGATCATGACCTGGTTTCGAGAGAAAATCCGGAACCGTATATAGACAGTCTGATAGAACGAGGAGTTACCGGATTGGTTATCAATGTTACCTGGGATGAAAATTACATGAAGGATGAAAAAGCATGGCAAAGTCTGAATCAATTGGTACGACTATTGAAATCAAAAGGACTATTACTTTGGATTTACGATGAATACGGCTATCCAAGCGGACATGCCGGCGGACTCGTTTTAGCCGAAAACAAGGATTATGAAGCCTTAGGCATAGTCGTAGTGAAAGAAAAAAGCATCAAAAATATTAAAAATTGGAAAAAACCCGATGATGTTTTAGAAGTTATTTATGATTATCATCATCAAAATCAGCATTATATCGTATGTGCCGTGCGTTTATACGAAGGAACGGCAGCCGCCGCAAATTTCAAACGTCCTTACATCAACATAGCGGATAAAGAGGCAGTAGACGCCTTTATCCGTATCACGCACGACGCCTATTTTCAAAACATGGAGAACCTCAGTGGTGACATCGACGCCTTTTTTACCGACGAACCCGGATTGATGGAGGGTTATATTGATGCCGACCGGGAATACAAGGGCGGACATAAATATGCTCCGGTCGCTTGGGCAAAAGGACTTGAAAAAGAGTTTAAGAAACAACATGGTTACGATTTAATGCCCAAAATCCATTCCCTTTTTGAAGGCGATGATACGGATGCCCGCCTTGTTCGTATTCATTATCGCCAAACGCTGGCTTCGCTCGTATCCGACGCTTATTTTCAAAACATTACCGACTGGTGCGCCAAACACGGCGTAAAGTCTTCAGGGCATATCAACAATGAAGAGTATATTCATGAACACGTCGCCTACTATGGAAATTTGTTTACTACTTTAGACAAAAGCGATTGGATAGGTTTCGATATATTACGAGGGACAATCAGTCGATATATGAGCGAAACCGGTGAAGCGCGTTTTATGGGCCCCAAATTTGTAGGATCCTTAGCGCGGATACGCGGAAAATCAACTACAGTTATGGTGGAACTCTGTCCCTTAGAGTATTACCTGAATGCCCTGCATGAAGTAACCGACGATCAATTGCGGGCCGTATGCAACATGATGTGGATGTCGGGCGCCAATTACCTCAATTCCTACTGGAATATTAATTCAATATCCGATCCCAACGGCTTCTCGAACTATCTGGGGCGGATGGGATATATGCTTGAGGGGACCGTACATGATAGCCGCATCGGCGTTTATTATCCGGTAGAAACCATACAGGCGCTCTACAAACCGCTTCACACCGTACAGATGGATAACCGGAAATTGAACAACGAAATCGGCAGAACAGAAAAAGCCTTTCAAAACTTAACGATTGAACTGTGGAACAATCAGTGCGATTACGATTTCCTGGACGCACAAGCCATAGAAAACGCAGAAGTGATTGACGGCACGCTCCGTATCGCCGGAATGGAATTTAAAGTGGTCATAATGAGCTATGTACAAGTATTACCATTGAGTGTGCTGAACAAACTGAAAACTTTTGAACAATCGGGCGGAAAAGTTGTGTGGACAGGTTCTTTTCCACAACACGGAGTCAATAGCGGCGAAACGGCAAAAATTGCCGCCTATGCCGAACAAATCCGGCTTTCCGAGAATCCGGCGAGTGATGCTGCGGCAGCAGCAGACGACCCGATGCGTTGGGAAAGCCAATCCCCAGTTATCGTTTCCCGCTTTTCTAAAGACGGAAAGCCAATTTACATGCTTATCAACAATACGGATAAACCCATAGAGATACAGGGAAAAAGTCTGTATTTGGACAATTTCGAGTTGTTTAATCCGCGCACCGGCGATATTACTCAACTGAATAAATGTGAATTTGTTATAGACCGCTTTTCCGCCGTTTTTTTAACGGGAAATAAATTTTTACAGAAATTCAAATGAAATATCCTTCTTTGCATTTTGTAAACTGCTGAATACAAAACAAATAAAAATAATAAATATATGAAAAAAACATCCTTTATTTTGCTGCTATGCCTGTTGAGCATAGCAGGAAACGCGCAAAAAAATATATACGACGTAGCGGCCTTCGTCTGGCCGTCGTATCATCCCGATGAGCGGGCGAAAATATTCTGGCCGGAGGGCATGGGCGAGTGGCAAACGGTGAAATCGAACAAGGCCAAGTTTCCCG
>JAIROL010000110.1 GCA_031257565.1 Tannerella sp.
CCAAAGAGAAAGCCGAAACAGTCAGGAAAAGTAATAAAGCAGGTTTGACAGTAGAAACCATTGCCGACATCACCGGTCTGACGATAGAAGAAATAAATGCAATCTTAAACGGCAAAGCAGAGTAGAGGCTGACTGTTGCATCTTCTCTGTCGGGAGATTCTACCGGAACGAACTTGTTTTCGTCAATAATCGCCCCGCGTAAAAACCTGCTGTTAGCATAGTTATGGTCTTTAATGACTTCCGGCAAAAGGAGATATTTCCTGTCTTCGTATTTTACAAAAAAGTTTTTTTACAGAGGAAAGATACGGGAATCTTTCGGCTTGGGTGAAATTTTATCACACTTCATTGCAGGATAACAGGAATTTTACCCCGCATTGCAGCATACCGGCGATATTTTCATAAAGTAAGTTAAAAGATAAGTCGGAAGGCTTGTCGTACCAGGTCTTATTTTTTGTATTCGATTATCTCGAACTTGTTTTTCCCGATAAAGACCAGCAGCGCGGCCTTCAGGTCGGGACGGTTTTCCATCCGGTGTGAATGGAGGTATTGTTCCAACTGTTCGAGACCTTCCTTTCGTTTGGCGGCGACTTCCGCATCGGAGGCGGATGTTTTGCAGTATTTTATCTCAAAAACCCACTCGTATTTGACTTCCGGCAACAGCGGGTTGCGCTGCAGGAAAATATCCGCCCGTCCGGGAACAGCTTCATATTCGCTCATCGGAATATAGATTTTACTCATGAACAAATAGGCCAGCAGCAGGATTTGAATATATTTTTCATCGAAACGCCGCAGGTCGTAGTCCGACAGCTTGCTGAAAGCGCTTTCCGAAACGTATGCGATGAACCGGTGCACATCGCTTTCCATTGCCAGCGAATAGATTGCGTCGCTTAGCGGTTGGGAGAGAATTGTCATATCCGGCGATGTTTCCATAATTTGCTTCGCAATGTATTCCCAGTAAAGCGTTTTAATGGAGTAGTTCGGAATCCGGAGTCTCAACTGCAAGCGGTACGGCGCGTCAATAGTCAGCAGCCCCATGTAGAACAGTAGCGAAACAAAGTAGGTGTCGCTGTCGAGCATGTCGATGGAAAATTTTTCCAGAATTTCAGGAACTGCGACGCCATTGTCTTTCAGGATTTGGAGCAATGTTTCACGATTCTTTTCGTTTTGTGTCAGGCGGCGCAGGCGGCCGTAATCCGTCCTCAGGTTCAGGTCGACGATATTCCGGGGCGGCTTCCCGAACTCAAGTATCTGCCCGAAAAAGTAGAGTATCATGGCGGGATTGTACACCCGGTTTTTCCCGTCCTGATGGAAGAGGTAACCGTTGTAGCAGGCTTCCATGTCCACGTTAATCAGGGCGGGGTCGACGCCGGTTTCCGCCATCAGCGCTTCCGCTTCCGCCTGCGTGAACCCCGTCATTTCATTGTATCTTGGGTTGAGCGTAAGGATTTGGGCGATGTTGTATCCGCTGGTAAGGTCGTCGAGCATCACGGGCGAAATGCCGGTGATAAACGTCCGGTAGGCTACCGACGATTTGGTCGCCGCTTTTATTCTTTCGTAAAAGTCGCGTACCGGACCGTTTGCCGACACCATCGTCCGGTAGAAGTCTTTGCCTGCCCGCGTTCCCATTGCAATCAGGTCGTTGGCGAAATGGTCGTATTCATCAATGATGACGAAGATTCTAAAGCGATTTCCTGTAGCCGCATTGAAAGCGATTTCCAGTGCGCCGATACCGGGGTCTTTTTCATTAATCTGTTGTATCAGCAAATCGGAATTGGGTATGATATTCCGGTAAAGATCCAGAAACAAACGTACCGAATCTTCTACTTTACGGGAAAAAGATAGCTTGAAACTTGCTTCATCGGAAGTGTCTAATCCTGAAAAATCAAATTCCAGTATGGCGTAGCTGTTCCGTTCGGGTGTAGGATTTTTACCGATGTACAGGCTGCCGAACATGCTTTCAAACTCATCCTTATAGTTGATATTGTAATAGCAGTTGAGCGTTCTGAGAAACAGGCTCTTTCCGAACTTGCGCGGACGGATAAAAAAGTGATTCCGGTTGGCTTCCCTTTCCAGCTCTGTTATAAACCGCGTTTTATCGACGTAGGCATAATTTTGCAGTATGATGTCCCTGAAATCCGAGTTGCCGTAGGGCAGACGTATGAATGTTTTTGTTCTCATGACGTATTATTAATAATATGTTCTGCAAAGATACTGTTTTCTTACGTGTAAACCAATATGTTAAAGAACTTTCGCTGTGTATCGTATATCCGATACGTTATTCTATTTTCTTTCGTTAATAGTATTTTGCAAAACTGACATTCTCAAACCCCGTGTGACTTGTCAAGCGTTCTTCAGTGAAACTTTTTCCTGCTTTGAATTATAGCTTCTGAGGTTCGGCTTTTACTTCCTGAGAACGGAGCGGATTAGCGCAACGAATATTCTTCCGTATTTTTGAAGTTTCGTATCGCCAACTCCTCTGACGTCCGAAAATGCGTCTAACGTGAGGGGTTTTTTGTGAACCATGTCCTGCAGGGAGGCGTCGGAAAAGATGATGTAAGCGGGCATTTTTTCCTGTTGTGCGACGTGCTTGCGTAATTGACGTAAAGCATTCATTAAGGCTTCATTTGTTGCTTTGTCTTCCGGTATCCGTATTATTTTTTCGGCCTGCGCTGTCGTTTTCTTTTCTTTTTTGGCTTTTGGAGTTTTCGCCGGTTCTTCAGGATCCTTGTATAGGGTCAGGGTGGCTGTTGTTTCTCCGAACAGCGCTTTTTTTCCCAAGGGGGTGACTTTCAGCGTTTGATTGTTGAGGTAATCAATCTCAACGAAACCTAATTGCAGCATCTGATAGATGTATTCTTTCCATACGGGATAAGGAAGGTCGCGCCCGGCTCCGTAGGTTTTCAGGTTGTGATAGTTTTGCTCTAACAACTCCGCGCGTCCGGAGCCTCTTAGTATATCAATCAACATTCGAATGCCGACATGTTCCTGTGTGCGGACGACGGCGCTTAGCGCTTTCTGAACCAGAATGGTACCGTCAAAGCGCTGGGGCGGATTTTTGCAGACGTCGCAGTTACCGCAATCGTCTATCGTTTCTTCCCCGAAATAGCTTAACAAAATACGCCGTCGGCACAAATCCGCTTCGCAATACCGCTGCATACGGTTTAGCTTTTCCATGTTGACGCTTTCCTGTCCGCTTTCTTCTGCAAACCGGCGCAGTAAGACAAGGTCGCCCAGCGAATAAAACAGGAGAGTATCGCTCGCTACCCCGTCACGTCCCGCGCGTCCTATTTCCTGATAATAATTCTCAATGCTTGCCGGCATATTATAGTGAACGACCCAGCGGATATTACTTTTGTCGATACCCATACCGAAAGCGATGGTAGCGCAGACTACATCCACACGGTCATTGATGAAGTCGTTCTGCGCTTTTTCGCGTTGAACGGCCGGTAATCCTGCATGATAGGCGATTGCCGGAATATTGAAATGGCGCTTTAGCAGGTCGGCTACTTTTTCGGTATCGCTCCGCTTCATACAATAGATAATTCCGCTTTGACCGGGATGATTGCGAATAAAACGCACAATCGACGCAATTTTTTCCTTTTGTGCAAAACCGCGCCTGACTTCCAATGAGAGATTCGGGCGGTCGAAAGATGAAATGAAGATTTCAGGTTCCTTGAGAGCGAGTTGTTTTACGATATCGTTACGTGTGATTTTATCGGCCGTAGCCGTCAGCGCGATGACCGGAATTTTGGGAAACCGCTCTTTCAATATGGATAAGCGCGTATATTCCGGTCTGAAATCATGCCCCCATTGTGAAATACAATGTGCTTCGTCGATAGCGATGAGGGATATATCCAGCAACGATAAAAGATAGTCGAGCTCGCTTAATAAACCCTCTGGAGAGATATAAAGGAGTTTCATCTGTCCTTGTTTGCAGCGCCGCTTTATTTGCCATCTTTCATCTTCGGACATGGAACTGTTTAACGCCGCGGCCGGGACGCCGTTTGCCACGAGCCCTTCCACCTGGTCTTTCATCAATGCAATCAGGGGAGAAACAATCACGGCCGTTCCCGGCAGATAAATGGCCGGCAACTGGTAACAGATAGATTTTCCTCCACCCGTAGGCATCAGAACCAACGAATCTTTGCCCTCTATCGTGCGTTGAATAATATCAGCTTGTAAAGGTCTGAATGTGTCATATCCGAAAAACCTTTTTAATAATCGTAACTGTTCCTGCATAATGATTAGACATTTGTGGAAACAAATATACTGCAAATCAAATGTAATTCCAAAACGCGACCGGTATTCTTTCTTCCGGCAACATCAGTCGCTTTTCCGGTAGCTAAGAACAGCCCATGTGTTCAGCGCTACGGCAAAACTGCAGAGAGCGAAAAATTGAGACGTCATCTCGTGAAAAGAGCTGCCTTTCAGATAAACAAGCCGCATTACCTGCATAAAATATTTCAACGGATTGAATATCGTAATTTTCTGCGCCCAACCGGGCATACTGGATACCGGGGTAAACAAGCCGCTCATCAATATGAGAATCATTATGAAAAAGAACATCACAAACAAGGCCTGTTGCATTGTATTCGAATAATTTGAAATAACCAGTCCCATCCCGGATACGACAAAGATGTAGATCGTTGTGAACAGGACGATTGTCAATAAATTGCCTGCAGGTGAAATTCCATAGACAAAGCGCGCTAATAACATTCCGATGATCAGGACAATAAAACCGATAGCCCAGTAAGGTATCAGTTTTGCCAATACGAATATTATTTTTTTTACCGGAGTTACATTTATTTGTTCTATCGTTCCGGCTTCTTTCTCGCCGACAATATTCAGCGCAGGGAGAAATCCGGTCAGCAAGGTCAATAGCATGACCATTAAAGCGGGAACCATGAATACTTTGTAATCTAAATGAGGATTAAACTTGTATTGCGGCGAAATCGTGAATGTGGGTATTGCAGCTCCTCCGGCCGTTGTTTGTATAGATTCCTCCCTTAACTCTTTGGAGTAGTCTGTTAATATAGAGGCTAGACAGGATGAACCTAACCCTGCTTTCATGCCGTTTACCGCGTTGGATAAAATCATTACTGCCGACGTTCCTTCGTTCACAAGATTTTTTTCGAAATCGTCCTGAATTTCCAGTATTATATCGGCATTACCCGATTCAATGCTTTGCATGGCGATATTGTTTGTCGGTGAAACATTGGTCAGTTCAAAATATCCTGAAGATGTAATTTTATGGATCAGCCTGTCTGAGTATGTACTATGATCATTATCAACAATACTTAACCTTATTCCCCGTATTTCCTGGTTAGCTGCCCAGGGCATGATCAACATCATCATGATGGGCAGAGCAATTATCAATCTCGGAAGAAAAGCATTCCTTTTAATTTGCTTAAACTCTTTTTCTATCAAAAACTTTAACATAACGAATCAGCTTAATCTTGTTTTAAATTTTTTCAGGCTGATAATCATCATCGTAACTGCCATCAATGCAATGATACTTATCTCTTTCATGACATATTGCACTTCGACGCCCTGAATCATTAACTTTTTAATAGCCGCATTATACCATCTTGCGGGTACGATAGCCGAAACCCACTGTAGTATTTCGGGCATGCTTTCAACCGGAAAGACCATACCGGACAGCAACATGACCGGCATCATCAAACCCATACTGGAAACAAGCATTGCGGCCATCTGGCTTTCGACAATCGTCGATATCAACAAGCCTAAAGAGAGCGCCAGAAATATAAATATCAGGGACGTCAGGATCAACCAGAACATACTTCCCTGAACAGGCGCTCCCAAAACGAAGACGGATAATAACAGAATGGTGGCGAGATTGACGATGGAAAGCGTAAAATAGGGAATAGCTTTCGCCAGTATGATGTATACAGGCTTTAATGGAGAAGAGAGCAGAACTTCCATTGTTCCGGTTTCTTTCTCCCTGACGATCGCAATTGAAGTCATCATAGCGCAAATCAGGATAAGAATCAACCCCATTATGCCCGGCACAAAATTATAAGCGCTTTTTAATTGCGGGTTATACAGCATTTTAATTTCCGGGACAATCCGGTAGGGTATTTGATGTTGTTCGATCAGTTCCTGCTGGTATGAGTTTAATATATTGGATGCATAACCTGTTAGCGTTGACGCCTGATTGGGCTCGGTTCCGTCTGCTATCAATTGAATGGCCGCCTCTCCGGTACGAAGCAGGTTGTCGGCAAAGTTTTCACTGAAGACAATGACCAGGTTGATGTCGCCGGACTTAAATGCATCATTGATCCGGTCGGGATGAACCAATTCTTCGGTAATCGTGAAATACCGGTTTGCCTGAATTTTCTCTTTTATATATTCTGTTGTAGCATCCTTGGACGGATCGAATATTGCAACCCGCGTATTGTTTACTTCCGTTGTAATAGCAAATCCAAATAAGATGATCTGGATAATAGGCATAACAAGCAGAATAAGCATCGTTCGTTTATCACGGAAAATGTGATAGAACTCTTTTCTGACGAATGATAGAAATTGTTTCATAATTAATGATCGTTTCTTGTCGTTTTTCCGGCAATATGGTAAAACGCGTCGTACATATTTCCGACCTGGTATTCGGTTTTCAGATTACCGGGCGAGTCGAGCGCCTCTATCTTTCCGTCAACCATAATGGACAAGCGGTCGCAATACTCCGCTTCATCCATGTAATGAGTGGTGACAAAAATCGTAATTCCTCTGTCTGCGGCGTTATAGATCAGTTCCCAGAATTGTCGGCGCGCGACAGGATCAACTCCGCTGGTAGGCTCGTCTAAGAAGACGATTTTCGGCTCATGGAAAATTGACGCGGAAAAAGATAACTTTTGTTTCCATCCCAATGGTAATGATTTGACAAGGGTCTCCCGTTCTTTTTCAAAACCGAGTTCGTGTAAAATCCGCTCTGTTTTGGAAGCAATCTCTTTTGTTTTCATTCCGTAAATGCCACCAAAAAGACGCAGGTTTTCCCATACTTTCAAATCCTCATACAGGGAAAACCGCTGGCTCATATAACCGATATTTTTTTTGACGTTTTCGGACTGCCTGAAAATATCGAAACCTGCTACCGTACCTTTGCCGGACGTCGGGCGGCTTAGTCCGCATAACATCCGTATAGCAGTTGTTTTTCCGGCGCCGTTAGCGCCGAGAAATCCGAATATCTCACCTTGGCCGACACTGAATGAAATATTGTCAACAGCTGTAAAATCTCCGAATTTTTTTGTCAGGTTTTCGGTATATATTACCATATCTTTCATTGTTCCTTCATTTTTTTGTTTGACATCAACATGAAACAGTCTTCTACCGTAGCCTGAATGGTCTGAATCGAAATATCCGTATGTCCTTTTTCCGTTAAAAAACGGTTTAATTCATTGGCTGTAATACCCTTTTTGACTGTAATATGAATGATTTCTCCAAAAGAAAAGGAAGAAGTAATGAGGGGATAACTGCGTAAGTCGTTCAGAAGTGTGTGCATCTGATTGCTTTGAACTGTCCAGAGTATTTCGGGATATGTATCTACAATATTCCGGGGCGTATCCACCTGCATAAATTCGCCCTGTCGCATCAATGCTATCCGGTCGCAAAGGCTGGCCTCATCCATGTATGGCGTTGAGACAAGAATACTTATACCCTGCTTTTTCAATTTCATAAGCATTTCCCAGAACTCTTTACGCGATACGGGATCGACCCCGGTGGTAGGTTCGTCCAGAAAAAGAACTTTCGGTTTATGTATTAATGCGCAACTCAATGCCAGTTTTTGTTTCATTCCGCCCGAAAGTTTTCCGGCCCTGCGTTTTTTAAAGGGTTCTATCTGTTTGTAAATATCTTCTATCAGATAATAATTTTCCCGAATGGTAGTATGAAAGATTGTCGCAAAAAAATTCAGGTTTTCTTCTACTGTCAGGTCCTGATACAATGAAAATTTTCCCGGCATATATCCGATTTGACTTCTGATTTGCTTATAGTCCTTTATCACATCAAGACCTTCTACCGTAACAGTTCCGCTATCAGCGAGCATAAGCGTAGTCAGTATACGGAAAAGCGTTGTCTTCCCGGCGCCGTCAGGACCGATAATTCCGTATATCTCTCCTTGCTCCACATCAAAACTCAAATTGTTGAGAGCCTGAATATCTACATAGGATTTGCTTATATTGTTTACTGAAATACTTTTCATGTGCACATTATTTATTTTTTAACATTTCGGTAACATAGAACTCACAATGTTCATAAATCTTTGGCGCAAGCCGTTTTTTTAACGCTTCGCTAAAAGACCGTTGGTTGCATGTTCGTTTCATGTGTGCATTGTTTATTTTTTAACGCGATCGCTCGTGAATAAATTCGCAGTAAGTTTTATTCGTCGCCTTCGGCGTGAACAGCGTAAAAATGCTTCGTTTCATTGTAATCAATTGATTTTGATATCGCCATACATACCTTTCTTAATAAAATCGTCATTTTTAACAGCTACTTTTACGGCATATACCAGATTGGCGCGCTCGTCCCGTGTCTGAATTGTTTTGGGGGTGAACTCGGCTTTATCCGAAATCCAGCTCACGGTTCCCGGATATTCCTTTCTGTCGGATCGTCCCAGATCCGCGTATACTTTTACCTGTTGTCCTATTTTCAGAGAAGCGAGCTGATCGGCAGTAACGTATACGCGTAAGTTCATATTTGCAATATCTGCAACCTTGAATAAGGCTCTTCCTTGTGTGGCAAGTTCTCCCTGCTCGGCGTACTTGGACAATACTGTTCCGTTTATCGGGCTTGAAATGATGCATTTCTTTATCTGGTCTTCAATCTGGGCAATTTGTATTTCTAACCCTGAACTTTCTTCCGAAACGCCCCTGTTATTATTTTCCAGTGTTTCTTTTTGAGCGATCAGCTGTTTTTCGAGTAATGCAATCTGAGCATTGATATCATCCAACTGTTTTTGAGTAGCGGCATTTGATTTTATCAGATTCTCATATCGCTTTTGTTCGTTTTTTTGTGTCGCGATTTGTTGCCGTATCGAGGCTACCTGTTTAGAAACATTGTATTCACGACTTCCTGCCGATTTGATATTAGACAACAACTGCATTTTTTTCAAGTATAACTGGATTGTATCTACATAGCCAATCTGTTTGCTGGCTTCCACCTTTTGACCTTCCATCAGATTAAATTCCATAAGCTCGCCGTAGCCTTGTGATGAAACAGTCACTTCCGTCGCTTCAAAAATGCCGGAGGCGTCGTATTCTTTGTTATGATTGCTGCATGCCGATAGCGGCAATAACATGGCCGCTACTAAATTGACAATTGATAACCGGCAATTGACAATGAAACGTTTCCCCTTGTTTTGCGGGATTGATTTTAATGAATAGGATCTCATACTTATTTTGTTTTATGAATTTACGATTCTCAATTGAAAATAAAACTGTCAATTAGTTACATACTTTAGATTATAAATTGCCCGGAGCATTTCTATTTCATGTAGAATTTTGTCTTGTCTGGCCCGTTCTTCGGAATTGATATCTCTCATTAAATCGATTCCCGAAAGAGTTCCATTGGCCATTTTGGCTTCGGATGATTGTTTTATCGATTTTCTCAATGCAATGATATCATCATCGTATTTTAATTGATCACGGTATTTATTAACCTCGCTTTGTTTTCGGGATATATCCATATTTATATTGAATAAGAACGTTTCTTGCCGGGTTTGCACGGATGTAATACTGTTTTTTATTCTTTGTTTATTGTTTTTATAACTGTACAGATTGCTGAAATTCCATGATAAATTAACTCCTGCTATGTAATAGACTGAAAATTCGTTTTCCAGCATATTTAATCCCGGCTTTCCGTATCCCCCTGTCAAGAAAATGCCGAGTCGGGGCATTAAGCCTGCATTTATTGCTTTATTTTGTATTTCCAGATTTTTAATCCGGGCGCTGTATAAATCCAATTCAGGTCTGTGAATCGAAGCGCTGATATAGGGTGATGTTTCCGGTTTTACGAATGTGGCGGCAGAATCCAGTTCTTCGCCGGTCAAAGCAGATAATATATCCAGGTATGCTTTTCTGGAATGGGCAAGTTGGCTTTCGGTTTGCATTGATTTCAGTTGCTCTACCTTCACGGCGTCCAGATCCGCCTGACTGGCGATTCCATTTTGTATCCAGGAGGATACTTGATCATGGTTTCTCTGAAGTTCTTCCTGATAAAGCCTGTTTTGTTTCATCCGGGCGTCGAATAGTAAGATTCCGAAGAAGACCTGATTCACCCTGTCGTTGATTGAGTAAAGTTCTACTTCGAGATTTTTCCTGTTGATATCGGATGACGTCCTGATATCTTCCTTTTTTGATTTGATAACCCCGCCATCCCATATCGCCTGATTTAGATCGACGGTTACGCCATACTGATCTTTACTCAATACGGGAATGTCTGCTCCTTGTATTCCCAGCTGCGAAAAGTCAACAGGCAGTTGTGTTACATCCGACTGATACGTGGCTTTTGCGGAGAATGTAACTTGCGGTAAATAACCTTTGCCTGCATTTGACAGATCATAATTTTTTGATTTATCAATCAAATCGTATTGCTTAATCAGGGGATAATTAGCCTGCGCCTTTGAATAACATTCTTCTAATGTAAGTTGTGCAAAAGCGACGGCATTACAGAAGAACGCCAGATAGAAGAACGTCAGATAGAAGATGATTAATTTTTTCATAGTTTTCGTTTTGACGATTATAGAAAGGAATTACGCTCTTAAAGAATATAAAATAAACTGTACATTGTCTTCTCTTTTCCGTTTCAAAAGGTCCTCATCATGTTCGGGATCGTTAATGACGCCTACTATTCCGGATATAGAAAAGAACAGGGAGGCTGATAAGTTTAACGTAATGATATTCATAAATAATTCCATTGGCTTAACAGCCTTGATTGTTCCTTTTGAAACTTCTCTGTCCATGACAGTCTCAAAGCGATTGAACACATGGAGTACCTTTGGAAGGAGTATCTCGCGCAACAGGGCGCTATTTTCTTTGTTACTCCTTACTTCATTGTACACAAAATTAACTAACCCGTTATTTTCCATTATAGTGTTGAAATGTTTTTCAATAAAGGCTCTTATAATTTCTTCGAAAGGAAGATTCTCATCAAAAATCCCTTCGAAGGAATTGGCGATTATATGGACCTTTTCCTGAAAAACCTTCTGAAACAGGTTCTCTTTTGTCCGGTAATAATAATGGAGCATGGCATGTGTAACTCCTGCTTTCCGAGCAATTACGGTTGTTTTTGCTCCACTGTAGCCTTTGGATATGAATTCTTCTTCAGCTGCCTTAAGAATTAATTTTTCGTTCATTGCCTTTACTTTCGTTACTAATAATCGTGTTAAACGATATTGTTAAACAGTCTTGTTAATTCGATACAAATATCCATTTGTTTTTTGAGAAAAACAAATGATTTGCGATAAAATATGTTTTGCGATGAATCAAAATGTATATGCCAAGCCGACGCCGTAATGATCCATACCGATGGAAGGAGCAATGAACAGATCTTTATTTGCGCTGTTTATACCAAGTATGTTATGGAATACCGGTAATAATAGATAGCTCGCTTCGGCGCTCAATATTCCAATACCTGCTCCTGTAATAACATCGCTTAACCAGTGTTTTTTGTTCACGACCCGCAACGCTCCGGTCGCTGTCGCGATCACATAACCGCTTGCTCCGATCCATGGGGAGGTATCTTTATACTCCCTGAACAGAATATGGGCCCCCACAAAGGCTGTTGCCGTATGTCCCGAAGGAAACGACCGGCTGTTCGAATTATCCGGACGTACAACGTCGATTTTATCTTTCATCATTCGTACTGTAGTTCCCATTATTATGTATGACGTCGCCATAATAAAAGTACGGTCCCTGATATTGCGTCTGGCTTTTATTCCGGCAAGATCAAGTCCATATAAGGCAACGGCGGGGGCATATTGGAAATAATCGTCAATAAGTATGGGCTTATCGAAGTGTTCGGATACTTTGATGTGGGTATTTTGATCCAGTGTCTGCAGGGATTTGTTTTCTCTTGTGGTGATCCCGTAAGAAATCATCGCCGCAGGTATAATGAATTTTGAATAAGAGGCGCTGAAATTTAAGATGCTGTTCTTGTTTTTTTGTTTACCGTATGCAAAATCCGGCTGATAATTTTCGGGCAGTTTCGAATCTTTGTCAATATCCTGTGGCTGTGCGTTTAATTTCAGGTTATTCCTTTCCGTCGTAACTTTTTTCCCCGGTCGCAGATCCGGTAATGTTTTTATTTTCACGGAGTCTCTTTCTTGTGCATGAACACATGCCGGACTTGTTGTACTTAAAGCAAGAACGATTAGTATTTTTTTCATTTCTCAATTAATTTTTGAATCGCAAAGTTAAATCCGGATTTTGTAAAAATTCTAAAACTTACGGTAACAATGAAAAAATTAATAGTTTATCTCACTACTAAGATACAACTTTTTTGTCTATTCGCTTGTTTTTTATCGACTTATTTTATCCGGGAAACTTGAGTTATTATAGCTCCACGCAGTTGGCGTC
The DNA here is from genome assembly GCA_031257565.1 of Tannerella sp. Taxonomy (GTDB): domain Bacteria; phylum Bacteroidota; class Bacteroidia; order Bacteroidales; family Tannerellaceae; genus Tannerella. Next base: position 12,588 of record JAIROL010000110.1, read on the forward strand.
CGCTTTTATGTACCTGCTTTGGGGCGAATACCATAAATTACTACCGGATAGCGACCAGGGCGAAGATACGCCACGAGGCGCAGGAACATACCGTTTTTCCTGAATAAATGTTAAAAATTCATTTTTTAGAAAAAAATCAGTGATTTGTTTGGTTATTTACCAAATGGTTATTGTATTTGTATTGTCAAATTAATAATAAGAATATTATGAACGAAGAAAAGAAAAAAATCCTCTCCCGAATAGTTTCAGAGAGAATTAAGATCAAAATCCAATTAAAGTTTTATGGTTACTTGACCGAAAATGCAAAATTTCATTAAACGAACATGTAAAACGGCTTGCGCCAAAGAGTTATGAACATGCTGTGAGTTCTATGTTACCGAAATGTTAAAAAATAAATAATGTACACATGAAACAGACATGATCGCATACGCTCTCCAAAGAGCATGAAAATTCGCGGAGTTCCTTTTTGGTATTATATTTGTGACTTATTATTCATTTATAATACAATTTAAGTCA
>JAIROL010000154.1 GCA_031257565.1 Tannerella sp.
AAAATAGTGCACAGGGACATTATTTCCAAAATTGTTAATTTAATATTCTTAATATTTTTCATTTACTTTGTTTATTCAAATAGTTATAAATTATTTACAGGTTCTCTGTGTTGAAATAACAATTACCTTTCCGCACCTTGCGGAGCATCGTCGGCGCTGTTTGGGCAACAGGCAATAAAAGGCCTGTTTGCCCGGATTAAAGTCTATGTTCTTCATAATCCTCCCTTTCTTTTAATAATTCACGAATCTCTTTTTTTAACGTATCCGTTATTGCAGGTTACCATCCCGGGTTTTGCACCAGGCCGGACGTGCGTTTGAGTTCGTCCGCCATGATTGGGAATAAATAATGTCTGGGGGTATCGAATATGCGTCCGTCCTTCACTTCTATACGTTTCATCTTGTATTTTTTCCCGTTCACTTCTATTTTTCCGTCCGGGTCTTCCACCGGCTTCATTCCGTGCGACCATCTTTGCGTTCTCGGATAAGGCCAGTTATCGGCGTCGGAATAAGACCTTTCACGCGCCGTTTCGGCGGGGTCGTCCGGTTCCAGGTATAACCGGCAATGCCATAGACGATGATTTTCATAGAACAATTCAACACGTCGTTCCCGCTGTATATATTCATTCATCAGCGCCTTGTTTGTTTTTGTTTCCGGCGGGATGGGCGCCATAAACGAACGTGCGCGTATGGAATTAAGCAGGTTGTATATTTCATCGTTCGGACCGGTTGTCTCATTCACGGCTTCACAATAAATATACATTATTTCCGGGAGTCTCCATATTGCGGGACCATTTATCGTATGACTGCCGTCGCCTCTTATCCATCCGTCTTTATAGAATTTACGCAGGTAATAACCTGTGTGTGACGCATTATCAAGATAACTTCCGCTTACGGCGTCGTTTCCTGTCGCCGTGTTTAATACGGCATTACGATAGACAGAGCCATGATAGCGTATATCGCGATAAAAACGGGGATCGCGCCTGACGCTTTCATAAGGATTTTCGTCGTCATATCCATCCGCGACGGCGCGGTCGGCATAAACGGGATAACCATATCCGTCGGGCGCGATATATTCATATTCGTCCACCTGTTGTTGAAGTGGACGTTGACGTGCGTGTCCGCCCTGTGACGGCGGCAATACGTCGCCCGACCATCCGGTATCCTTGTCTCTCGTGACAAACCAGACCCATTCGGACTGGATGGCGTCCATATCGAAAAGCATGTTCCATAAACGCCTGTATACTTTACCATTATTTGTATTTACATTATTCAGGTCGCCGAAATCATTTTCGTCATATTTTGAATACAGACTATAGCGTGGACTCCCGCTGTTGTCTTTACAGTCGATTACGGCTTTAGCTGCCGTCTTGGCTGCTTCCCACCGTGCGGCGTTATAACCGTATTCACTTTTATGCAGGCGCGTATCGCCCGGAAAGTTACCGCCGTTATACATCGGCGTAGCAGCAATCCAGCGGGCCATTGCTTTAAGTCCGAGGCACGCGCCTTTGTCTACGCGCCCGAAATACTGTCCCCCGTTAAATGCGTCCACCCTGTTATACGCCGAATCGGCGTCCGCACAAATACGTTCAACTATTTCATGTGCCGATAACTGCTCAAACTCCATGCTTCCACCGGGATTGACTACATAGTCTACATAAGCAACTTCTCCATAAGAACGCAATAACAGGAAATGAAGGTATCCCCGCAGAAAGAATGTTTCGCCGATTCTCCGGACAATATCGCCTTCGTGTCCAGATTGCGGGTTATCGGGCGTATTGTACTTCTTCACGCCTTCTATGATAATATTCGCTTTGCGCACCTTGGTATACAAGTCCCACCAGTATTGTCCGGCGCTGCTGCGGTCAGGCATACCTTGCGACGGGCCATAGTTCCCGATATGAAACTGATGCGGGATGGACGCTTCGTGACTGCTTGCGCTACACTCGTCGGTAACAGCCGCCGTCCCGAAGTGGTTGAAATAGATAAGGGGTTTATTCGCACTCTTTGCATCTGCATAAAGGTCCGTCACTAACTGTTCTACTTTTTCGTAGCGCGTAAACACTTCCGATTCATTCACTTTGTCGTCCGGCATTTTATCCAAATAATCATCACAGCCGATAAATAACTGGGATATACAGATAACAAGTCCGGTTAATAAATTAAATTTTATCTTGTTCATAATTTTTTCCGTATTAATTAATAAGTAATATCTATGCCAAAATTGAATATACGCTGTATGGGATACCATGCTCCGTCTCCGTTTTTCGTTTCGGGGTCTACGTCCACATCTTTCAGATGATCTATTGTGAAAAGGTTCATTCCCTGCATATATATCCTGACGTTTTGTAATCCGGCGATCCTGATCGCGCGTGAAGGCAGCGAATAGCCTATTTCAAAGTTTTTCAGGCGCAGATAAGAAGCGTCATACAGGAATAAGCTGCTGTTACTGTTTTTGTTATTGGAATAAGTTCCGTAAGTCAGGCGCGGATACGTAGCCGTCTCTTTTGTGGCTTCCGTCCAGCGGTTGAGGTGCATTGGTTTCACTTTGCCGATCTGGTCCTGTTCATAGCTTGTAAAATCCCATACGGCAGCTCCGTTAAGGAGGATGCTCGCATTGGTAGCTCCTTGAAATAACACACTTATATCCAACCCCTTATACTGTATGCCAACAGGGATGCCGAACTGTATTTCCGGCGTTCTGGGCGATCCCATGTTCCTGCGGTCGCCTTCGTCGTCGATCTTGCCGTCGCCGTTCAGGTCCTTATAAACGACGTCGCCCGGATACAGCCTGCCCCATGGCTGGAAACCGCTGCCGCCGTTCATGGCGTTCAGGGTATTGGCTTCAGCCTCGTCGCGTACAAAATGATCGACTACATACACAAAGTATTCATCAATACGTTTACCTGTATTTTTCCTATACTCATTTTCATAACTTATTTCATTCATAAATTTGATTTTATTACGGGCATACGTAAAATTCGGCTTGATGTAATAGCGAAAATCGCGTCCTATCCGTCCGTTCCATCCGATTTCGAAATCGATGCCCCTGTTATCGACAATACCGGAATTGATAAACGGAGCATCCTTTCCTACGATATCAGGGAAGCCCAATTTGGTGCCGCCACTAAGGTTCGTAATGATGTCATAACGGTGTTCATTAAAGAAATCAAAAGCCACCGACAGATGTTCGTTCAGGAACGAAGCGTCTATACCGATATTTATCTTGCGAGCTTTCTCCCAGGTAAGATCAGGATTGGAGAAATTACCTTCCCTAAGGCCTCCGTACTCGCTTCCGAACTCGTTTACTCCATAACGGTAACTGCTTCCTCCGATATAAAATTGCAAATAAGCAAACCGGTCGTCATTCGCGTCCGAGATTTTATCGCTGCCGACCAGTCCGTACGATCCCCTTATCTTCAAGTAATCCAACCAGTCTCTAGTCCCATCCATAAAGGATTCCCGCGAGACGACCCATCCTAACGAGCCTGCGGGGAATAGGCCGTAACGTTTGCCCGGCGCAAAGTTTTCGGAACCGTTGTATCCGACGTTAAATTCGGCAAGGTATTTATTATCGTATGCATAAGTAGCGCGTCCCGAAACGCCCTGGTAACGATAATCCACACGGTTGTCATAGCTCCGCGTCGAGCGGTTGAACAATACCAGGGCCGAAACATCGTGAATGCCGAATTGACGCAGATAATCAAGCTTAAGCTGGTAATAGGTTTTGCTTTGAGCTGCGTTGTGCGTTAATCCATTGCCGATCGTCTCGTCAGCGCTGTACCATGGGTTGCCTAATTTGTAGACGCCGTTATAAGAAGTATTGTTCATATAATACGAACCGTTGCTTCCTTCTGTCGGCTGGAATGTCGCGTATCGCCCGTAATTGGCATAACCGTCTGCTCGCGTATCAAGTTTTCGGTTTATCCAGCGGCCTTCTTCGGCGTCATAGGAGAACACGCCTTCTACTTTTAATCCTTTCGTTATGAAATCAAGCTTGTGCCCAATCGCAAAAGAACCGTTAAGGAATGTTTTTTTCTCGTTCAGGTAACCTGTACGCGCTAACTCTCCCAACATATTGAAACGGTGTTGATAGTCGCCGTACAACATTCCGTAAGGATTGTTTAACACATAACTTTCGTTTCCCGGATTACCGTTATTTTCGACTGTTACAGGCAGATACGGAGGCTGCGTATTGGCTATGGAAACGATCCTGGCGGCCGTAGTGCCCGGTGCGTTCCGATCCGTTATACGCGATCCGAGGTCAACCCTGACGTAAAAATCTTTTGTGATGTCGACGTCTACGTTTGCCCGGAAATTATAACGCTTGAATACGGCTTGCGTATCGTATTTCGTTAAATCGGTATGCTTGTAATTACCGCTTTGCTGGAAATAGTTGGCCATCACATAGTAGCGTGCGCGGTCGGAGCCTCCGCGTACGGACAGGCTGTAATCCTGCTGCGTCCCCGGTTTAAATGCATAATCAAAATAATTGATGTTATAACCCAAGCCATCGGAATTGTCTCCTTTCGCCTTGCGGTAGTTAGCGATCGCCGCATCGGTAAACAGCGTAAGGTTGGACGGATCTACGCCGGGATTGGAGTTGATGATTGCTTCGTTATAAAGCATGGCATAATCGGCCGATCCCAGATAAGTAGGGTATTTCACCGGTTCATTACTTCCTCCCGACGCTTTGAAGTTCACTGTCGCCTTTTCCTGCGCCTTGCCTCTTTTTGTTTGGATAAGGATCACGCCGTTAGCGCCCCTGACGCCATAAGGCGCGGTGGCGGAAGCATCTTTAAGAATGGAAAAGGTTTCTATTTCCTCCGGTGACAGGTAATTCATCTCCCGCTCGACGCCGTCGACTATGATAATCGGGGATTTGTCGCCATACGTACCCATACCGCGAATGCGGACCTCGGAAACATCGACTCCCGGCTCGCCGCCGCTGAACTGGTTTACCATCAGTCCCGGCATACGTCCCGCAAGAGCGTTGTTAAGGTTTGCCGTAGGACTTTGCTTCAGATCTTTCGTTGTAATCGTAGCAATAGAACCGGTAATGGTCGCCTTCCTTTGCGTCGTATAACCTACGACGACGACTTCCTCCAGCGCTTTACTGTCTTCTATCAACTGAACGTTTACATGCTTTTGACCCTCGAGCGCAATTTCTTTCGGCTGAAAACCGACATAAGAAAAAACAAGTATTGCGTTCGCATAAGGTACATCAACGGCAAACTTTCCTTCGCCATTCGTAATTGTACCGACTTCAAGACCTTTTACACGGATGTTGACGCCGGGTAAAGGATCCCCGAGATTGTCAACAACATTACCTGTAATTGTGATTTGCTGCTGCATACTTTCCCCGCTAGCGCTCAATGAAAAAAAGACGGCTAAAAAAATACATACGAATAGCGCCTTTCTACATTCACGCATTACTGTGGAATGAATGCATCCATGTTCATAACTGTTCACGATCTGTACTTTTTCCATAAGTGTTTGATTTTTAAATTAATACTAAAGTTTCTATTATACTCTGCTCGATTATAAATTACGTTATCAAATAATTGAAATTTCAAAAACTCATATAAAGGGAGGGTTAATACGGATATAATCCTCCTTTAAAGGCGAAATGGACCGGCCGGAAAAAAATAATATTTTGTCGACCGGTTTTGTTCGGATAATATGATATAAATGAGAAAATCCCTTTTTGTCGTCCGTTTCGAAAAAAACGACATTAACGTTCAGGAATAAATGGTTATATGATTTATTTTTATTATATTTATCGCGCGTCGCGCGTGATAATAATGTATGATTGCGACTTACATTATACGCCTGCTCATCTCTCTCTCTCTCTCTCTCTCTCTCTCTCGATTCCTAGTATGCAGGATGCAGACAAGTATGCACAGAGATAGGACAAAGCGCACACAGACAGTCGTTAGACAGAAGTTGAAAAGGTATTT
>JAIROL010000180.1 GCA_031257565.1 Tannerella sp.
GACCATGAGTTGCAAAGTTCTATTGAGGCTTGCGGTATTGTCTGCGAAGGGAAAGTCTATGTGGTTTCAAACGAAGCGACAGAACACATCAAAGAACTGACTGACAAATATTTTGCCGACGGCGCCAAAGTCATCTTCTATGCTGCGTTTTATTCAAAGAACGAGAAATGGCTCTGTGAGGCAAGCATCGTTTCCGAAAAAATGCTGGTCGAGATTCTTCGCCGGATATATCCTCATCAGTTGTTTACCAAGACATTTTTCGGATATTCCGACGCTTCGATATCGAAGGTCGTGGACAGTGAAATCATGCATGTTTGGGGCAATGATGTTCTGCTTTCGATAAGTCAACTTGCCGAAAGGTTGCCTTACGTACCATCAGAAAGGCTCAAGTTTGCCACCGGTCAAAATGAGGACTTCATTTGGAACAGTCCGGAAACTTATACGCATGTCGGGTGCATAGTGATTAGCGACGAAGAGCGGGCGGCAGTCAACGAAGTCGCCATGCGGGAGTGCAATGTTCGCGGTTATGTTTCGATTACAGACCTGCCTTTGGGGGATATTGCAGAACGCAACTGGAAGCTGTCGGTTGCGGCGGTGCATAACGCAGTCTATCGCCTCTGTCTCTCGAACGAGTTCGACAAGCGAGGTAAAATCATTATGCGTAGAGGCGAGGTCTTCGATGCGATGACTGTTATGAAAAACTACTGCCGAAACGTTGATAAATGCTCATTGGGCGACTTGCTGAACTTTGAAAAGGAGCTGACGGGAGAAATTCATCGCTGGATACCGATGGAAGCAGCTAACATTGTTATGATTCGCATTGACAAAGACAGCTATGTGGCTGACAGGTACGTTCACTTCAATGCCGAACTTATTGACGAAGCAATGGAACCGGTGGTTAAGGGAGACTATACCCCGCTGAAAGCATTCACCACTTTCGGGGCGTTTCCTGATTGCGGACAGACGTGGAACTTGTTCCTGCTCGAAAGTTACTGTCGCCGTTTCAGCCGGGTTTTTCGGTTTGGTACGCCGACGGTTAATTCCCGCAATGCAGGGACTGTCATTCGCAAACTAATGTTTCGGAGTTAGCTAATTCATCATTACTTTCATTAAGAAATTCTGAAGAATTATCTATCTCAATATTACTATTACATGAGTTCGTAATAGTAATAAGAGAAAAACATAATACAAACAAAAAATTTGAGAAAAATTTCTTGTTACCAAAAAGAATGGCAGTATAAGAAGTAATATGGTGATTTTTTCTCACAACATAAGTTTTTTTTGCCGTTAAACTCCCCAATTTGGAAATTTCAATAAAATCAAATGTTCGTGTATCCATAATTTTAAAATTTTGAAGTAAAACATATATATAACGAGAGTTCTTTTATGATATTTCACGAGTAACATATTTTTTGCTTGCAAGATATACTTTACCGAAGGCTTACGCTTCATCTGTTTTTGATACCGGCTATCATACTCAAACCGACTCGCTTGCGGACGGGGTCGACTTCCAGTACTTTAACCGACACATGCTGATGCAGCGATACGACTTCAGTCGGATCGCTGACAAAACGGTCTGCCAGTTGAGAGATGTGAACCAAACCGTTTTCCTTGATTCCGACGTCGACAAATGCGCCGAATTTAGTGACGTTTGTTACAATTCCCGGCAGGATCATTCCTTCCCGAAGATCATTGATTGTTTTTACGGAAGGGTCGAATTCAAAAACCTGTATCGTTTCACGGGGATCGCGTCCGGATTTTCCGAGTTCCGTCAATATATTCCGCAATGTAGGTAATCCCACCGTTTCCGTGACATAGCGTTCTAAAACAAGTTTTTTCCGTAATGATTCATCTGCAAGCAGATCCGTAATACCGCAATTCAGGTCTTTTGCCATCTGCTCGACCACTCCGTAACTCTCCGGATGGACGGCCGAATTATCAAGCGGGTTTTTTGCTCCCTGAATACGCAAAAAGCCGGCGCTTTGCTCAAAAGATTTAGCGCCCATTTTAGGTACTTTCATCAACGCTTTGCGCGAATCAAATATTCCGTTCTCCGCGCGATAATTCACGATATTCTGCGCCAGGGCGGCGCCTATTCCCGAAACATACGTCAGCAGATATTTGCCGGCTGTATTTACATTCACCCCTACCCGATTCACACACATCTCTACCGTCCGGTCAAGCGCGCTTTTCAGAGCGGCCTGGTTAACATCGTGCTGATACTGCCCGACGCCGATCGACTTCGGATCAATCTTTACCAGTTCCGCCAGCGGATCCATCAAACGTCTCCCAAGAGATACCGCGCCGCGCACGGTCACATCATACTGGGGAAATTCTTCACGGGCAATCTTAGATGCGGAATATATACTCGCCCCATTCTCGCTCACGCTGAAAATCTGTACTTTCCGATCATACCGTATTCCCTGAACAAGCTGTTCCGTTTCGCGTCCGGCCGTACCGTTACCTACGGCAATCGCCTCTATATTAAACTGTTCCACTAAGTGGGCAATCTTTTTCATTGCACTCGAACGCTCATGCTGCGGCGGATGCGGATAGATCGTTTCATTATGAAGCAGATTGCCCTGCTCATCCAGGCAAACGACTTTACAGCCTGTTCGAAAGCCGGGGTCTATGCCTAATATACGTTTCTGTCCGAGAGGCGGCGAAAGTAACAACCGGCGCAGATTTTCTTCGAATATCCGAATAGCCTCTTTGTCTGCCTTTTCTTTGCTTGATGCTGCAAATTCCGTTTCAATCGAAGGTTTCAGCAAACGCTTATAACTATCGGCAACAGCCAGCCGGACCTGCTCTCCCGAAACATTATCCGCTTTCACAAAATATTTATCGAGACGCTCTATCGCACGTTCTTCATCCGGGGATATATCAACGCGCAAAAAACCTTCCGCTTCTCCGCGACGCATCGCAAGCAGCCTGTGCGATGAAATACGACGCAAAGGTTCGCTAACTTCAAAATAATCACGGTACTTATCTCCTTCCGCTTCCTTTCCTTTCGCCACGCGGCTCGAGATAATCCCCTCGCGCTCAAACAGGTTTCGGACATTATTACGCGCGGCCGTATTCTCGTTCACCCATTCCGCAATAATATCGCGTGCGCCGGCCAACGCATCGTCTGCCGTCGGGACTTCATCCGAGAGATAACGCTCCGCTATATTCCCGATATCCGCTTGCCGTTGCGACATAATAATCTTAGCCAAAGACTCCAGTCCTTTTTCGCGCGCTATTTGCGCACGTGTACGGCGCCTCGGTTTATACGGCAGATAAATATCTTCCAGTTCGGTAGCAGACCAGGTCGTTTCGATTTTAGACCTCAGTTCGTCCGTCATGTTACCCTGCTCCTCTATCGTGGAAAGGATCGTCTCTTTTCTCTTTTCTATCTCAAGCAATCGTTTATACTCGTCGGATATATCCGAAATCTTCACTTCATCAAGACCTCCCGTCCGTTCTTTCCGGTAACGGCTGATAAAGGGGATGGTCGCCCCATCGTCTAATAACAATAGCGTATTTAACGCCTGCTTCTCCGCGATCTGAAGTTTTTCGGCAATTAAGACCGGAATAATATTGTTCATATCTTATTCATTTAAGGGCGTAAAAGTAAGAAAAAAATATTACCTTTGCCTCATGAGCCGGGCATTAGCCATGACAACCGCATCAAAAATTTATAATTTTCTTGAGGTATTCCACATCGGTGCGGTTGCCCTGCATTGAAAAGGACGGGCTTCGCTGTTTCCAATAAAAATGATTATCTTTGTATCGAATTTTATAAAGAATTGTGAACCATGAAACAGTTGGCATTAGATACACAATCGTTCGAGGTTCTACGTAACAATGAATGTGTGTATGTGGATAAAACGGAATTTATTCACCGGATGATTACGGGTGGAAGGATTTATTTTCTTTCGCGTCCTCGTCGCTTTGGAAAATCGTTGTTGGTGAGCACGCTTGAAACTTTGTTTCAGGGTCGGGAAGATTTATTCAAAGGACTTTATATTTACGACAAGTGGGAATGGTCGCAGCAATATCCGGTTATCAAAATCGACTGGACGCAAATAAACCATTCGACGCCGGAAAAAATGGAAGACAGTCTGGTTTTTTACCTGAACCGGATTGCTCAAAATTACCGGATTACTTTAAATTCAAAATCTCCTATTGACTGTTTTAGAGATTTGATAGGATCAATACACACTCAGAGCGATAAACAGGTAGTCGTATTGATTGACGAATATGACAAGCCAATTACCTCCCATCTTTCCGATTCTCATCTTGAAACTATTCAAACAGCAGTACACGATTTTTATCAGGTGATGAAAGGTTCGGACGAACATTTGAAGTTTGTTTTCCTGACAGGGGTGTCGAAATTTTCGGGTCTGTCGATTTTTTCGGCGTTAAATAATCCACGAGATATTACTTTGCACGAACAGTATGTATCAATATGCGGATATACGCAGGAAGAATTAGAAAGTAATTTTTCGGAATATATCGACAAAGCCGCCGAACGTTTGAAGATGACAAGAGAATATTTGCTGGAAAAAATTCGTTACTGGTACAATGGCTATACTTGGGACGGGGAAACGGCTATCTACAATCCGTTTTCAATACTAAACTTTTTTGACAAACGGCGGTTTGCCAACTACTGGTTTCGTACCGGCACGCCTACTTTCTTGATTGATATTATTCAGCGTCGTAATCGAACGGGGGTTGTACTGAACCCGATTGTTGTCAACGACAAAATATTCGATGGATATGATCCGGCGAATATCGGCGAAGTGTCTTTACTGTTTCAGACCGGTTATTTGACCATTAAACAAATGGAACTGATAGAAGGACGCTCTCAATATACGCTCGGCATTCCCAACTCGGAAGTTAACGAGGCTTTATTGACCTGTCTGTTGCAAGCCTACGGGAAATATCCCGACGAACAATTCGACGAAATACGGCGAACAATGCAACAGCAGATAACCGACTGCGACGAATCCGGTTTTGCACGCAGTCTCGAAATAATGATTGCCTCCGTTCCTTACGATCTGCACATCCCGCATGAGCATTATTATCATTCTCTCATGCTGATATGGATGCGACTGCTCGGATTCAATATTCGTGCTGAGGAACATAACAATCTCGGACGCTCGGACGCTATTTGGGAACAGCCCGGCTTCACCGTAGTCGCCGAAATAAAATATCATACTGAAAAAACAATTGACGCACTGCTTGATGAAGCAATAATGCAGATACACGACCGGCGTTATTACAACAAATATTCCGGGAAAATACTTCTTCCGGGAATCGCATTTTCCGGAAAACAAACCGGATGTAAGATGGAGATAATTGAAGAAAACTATTTAAGACAATGAAAGGATTATATAACATGAAACGAACATGCAAAACGGCTTGCGCCAAAGAGTTATGAACATGCTGTGAGTTCTATGTTACCTTAGTGTTAAAAATTAAATAATGTACACATGAAACGAACATGCAAAACGGCTTGCGCCAAAGAGTTATGAACATGCTGTGAGTTCTATGTTACCTTAGTGTTAAAAAATAAATAATGTACACATGAAGTGGAGTGAGAAAGCATGGGAGGCTATATGGCCTATTTATAAAGAAACGCTGAATTTACCGTTTATACAGGAACTGGTGAATGGAACTTTGGATAAAGAAAAGTTTACTTTTTATATTCAACAGGATGCGTTGTATCTGTCTGATTACGGCAGGATATTGACTGCTATTGCAACAAAATTGACAAAGTCTTCTCATATAGAGGCATTTATTAGCTTTGCAGGCGAAAGCATTGCTGTAGAAAACGTACTTCATCAAACGTTTTGTACTGAATTAAGAGCGAGAGGAAAGCAAACGCCATCGCCTTCGTGCCTGCTGTATACGTCATTTCTGCTTCGTCAGTTGAATGCGCCGCTTGAAGTCATGACTGCCGCTGTTTTACCTTGTTTCCGGATTTATAAGGAAGTCGGCGACTATATTTTGGCAAATCAGACGCCGGGAAATAATCCGTATCAGGCATGGATAAATACATATGGAGGTGATGAATATGCGCAATCGGTAGAAAAAGCCGTCAATGTCTGTGATGAATTGGCGGAAAAATGTACGAAGGAACAACAGGATGCAATGACGGAAGCTTTTGTTACATGCTCAAAGCTGGAGTGGATGTTCTGGGACAGCGCATACAATCTCGAACAATGGAAAATCTGAGACAAGGCACAGATTGAAATTAATATATGCAGTATGAAGAAGCATTATAAAAGAGCGTTAACAATTGCCGGTAGCGATCCGAGCGGAGGCGCCGGTATCCAGGCAGATTTAAAGACTTTTTCGGCATGCGGATGTTTTGGCGCATCCGCGATAGTCGCTGTGGTTGACGAGAATACGGTTGGAGTGACGGGCGTACATCCTGTTCCGGTAGACTTTGTGACCGGACAAATTAAATCCGTATTAGATGATATCGGCGCTGATGCTATAAAAATAGGGATGCTCCATTCTTCGGAATTGATCAGGGCAATAAAACATACGCTGGCTGAGTATAATATTAAAAATATTGTGCTGGACCCGGTTATGGTTGCTACTTCCGGTGATAAATTATTGCAGGATGAGGCCGTCGAAACGCTGAAAAATGAATTGGCTCCTTTTGCGCGTGTAATTACGCCGAATATTCCCGAGGCGGAAGTTCTGCTTGGCCGGAAAATAAATGGTCAGAGCGATTTACCCGCAGTGATACGCGAATTGTCCGGAAACAGCAACGTCTCTGTTCTACTGAAGGCAGGACACTTTAAGGAAGATATATTGACCGATGTGTTTTACAATGCAGAAACAGATGAGATGATAGAACTTGCCTCCGAACGTATTCATACGAAAAATACGCATGGCACCGGATGTACGTTTTCTTCGGCTATAGCCGCGTATCTGGCTCACAACTTGCCGCTTAACGATGCAATACATAAGGCGAAAGAATATATGAAATCGGCGATTGCCGCCGGCGCGGAGTATGAAATCGGCAAAGGACACGGACCGGTTCATCATTTTTTTGAGTTCTGGCAGTAGGAGAGTGTTCTTTTTTCCTGATAAAAAAGAACAGGAGGTCGCTTTACAAAGTGAAGTAATTTTAAATTTCTAATATGGTTATAAAATTAAATGATAAATCTTATGACGTGATGGAGGGTATGACGCTCGACCGGTTTATTGAAAATTTGAATATTCCGGTTCAAGGGATTGCGATTGCAATTAATTATGAAGTTGTACCGAGGAACAGGTGGCCTGAAACGGCGCTTGAAGACGGGATGGCGCTACTGATGATACATGCGGTTTCAGGAGGATGACGCCGAAATGAAAGTGATTGTCATTACGGCGGAGAACTTTTTGGAAAGAGAAACTGATGCGCTTCATTTATTGTTTGAAAACGGCCTGAAAGTTTTGCATCTTCGGAAACCTCGCGCATCGCAAAATGAAATGAAAGCTTTTATAGAACAACTAAAGGCTGAATTTTACCCGCGGATCGTTCTCCATGATTATTACGACTTGACAGAACTGTTTGATTTGAAAGGCATACACCTTAATTGTCGTAATCAGGAGGCGTTCTTCAAAAAAATTGATGCGGACGGGATCGTTGGATTACCATCAGGAAGGCCTGTATCTGAAAGCAATAATGCCATTGAGAACGATTGTTTTTTTCTTAAAGGCAGGTTGTCGACAAGTCGCTCCTGCCATTCGTTGGAGGAGGTTGCCGAATCTCGTTTTTTTGATTATTTATTTTTGAGTCCCGTATTTGATAGCATATCAAAAGCCGGTTATAAACAGGGATTCATGCCGGAACAATTGGCGGAGGCGAAAAAAAAGAAAATAATCGACGAGAAAGTAATTGCTTTGGGCGGAATTACGGCGGAGAATCTTCCGCTCGTTCGAAACTATGGGTTTGGCGGCATTGCTGTTTTAGGGGCATTGTGGAGCGGTTTCGAAAGAAATAACGATATGAATGAATTGCTGAAACGTTTTAATGAATTGAAAATTATATGCGAGGATCAATGAACGGATTACTGTTTATAACTCATCGAACGGAGAAATATGATTATCTGCAATCAGTCGAAATTGCCTTAGAAGGAGGTTGCCGGCAGATACAACTCCGGATGAAAGACGCTTTTGCCGCGGAAGTGGAAAAGGCAGCCCAACAAGCAAAAACCCTTTGTGATGAATCCGGAGCTGCTTTGTATATTGACGACCATGTGGAAATTTGCCGTAAGATAAAAGCGGCAGGAACGCATCTTGGAAAATCGGATATGCCGATCTCTGAAGCCCGTTCTATTTTAGGAAATGAGTATATCATCGGGGGGACGGCAAATACGTTGGAGGATATTTTTGCGTTGTATAAACAGGGGGTCGACTATATAGGTCTTGGCCCATTCCGTTTCACGACAACAAAGCGGAATTTAAGTTCGGTTTTAGGCTTGGAAGGATACCGGCGTTTATTAAAACAGCGCCGGGAAAACGGCATAAACCTGCCGGTATTTGCTATCGGAGGAATTACCATTGACGATATCCCGAACATCATGTCGACAGGAGTGTCGGGAATAGCGCTTTCGTCGACTATTCTGAATGCCGGAAATCCGGTAGAAGAAACAAAGAAAATTGTCGAACTAATGAGTCGGTATACAGTTATATGAAAAATTTAGTAATAGCCGGAAAAGAGTTTCGTTCGAGATTATTTCTCGGTACGGGAAAGTTCAGTTCAAACGAACTGATGCGTCAGGCGATCAGCGCTTCAGGGACAGAGATGGTTACGGTAGCAATGAAGCGATTGGATATGGAGAATAAGGAAGATGATATGCTTCTGCATATCAAAAAGCCGGGAATTCAATTGTTGCCGAACACATCGGGCGTACGTAATGCCAAAGAGGCTGTTCTTGCGGCAAAACTGGCGCGCGAAGCGTTTGAAACCAACTGGTTGAAGCTTGAGATACATCCGGATCCGAAGTATTTGTTGCCGGATCCGGTTGAAACATGGAGAGCAACGGAAGAATTGGCGAAGGACGGGTTTATTGTATTGCCTTATATTCAGGCAGACCCTGTATTATGCAAGTTGCTGGAAAATGCCGGCGCCGCGACGGTCATGCCGCTCGGCGCGCCGATAGGTACAAACAAAGGCCTTTGTACGCGCGATTTGTTGGAGATTATTATCGAACAGAGCAATATCCCTGTTGTGGTCGACGCCGGTATCGGCGCTCCGTCTCATGCCGCCGAGGCGATGGAAATGGGGGCGGACGCCGTTCTTGTGAATACGGCTATTGCTGTGGCGGGAGACCCGGTTGCTATGGGCGAAGCGTTCAGGTTAGGCGTGGAGAGCGGTCGAATGGCTTTTGAGGCTCAATTAGCCGGAAAACTCAATACGGCGGAAGCAAGCAGTCCGCTGACTTCATTTTTAATGTAAGAAATGAACATGTTATATAAAGAATTAATCGATGAATACGGTTGGAATGATATTCATTCACGTATTTTAAGGAAGACGACCGGTGAGGTGGAGCAGGCTTTAAACAAAAATCGCCGGTTTACCGTCAATGATTTTATGGCTTTGGTATCTCCTGCGGCAGCGCCCTGTCTGGAACAGATGGCTGTGCTGAGTCGTAAATATACGCAGCAGCGTTTTGGTAAAACGATACAGTTTTACGTGCCTCTCTATCTGACGAATTCATGCATGAACCATTGCGTCTACTGCGGGTTTAACCATAATAACGATATCAAGCGTATTATTCTGACGGATGAACAGATCTTACAGGAAGTAAAGGCGATTAAAAACATCGGCGATTTTCGGCATGTCCTTTTGGTGACAGGCGAAAATCCGCGTGACGCCGGAGCGGATTATATCGAAAATGCGATACGAATCGTGAAACCTTATTTTTCTTCTATCTCAATCGAAGTACAACCATTAAAAGAGGAAGAATATAAGCGGCTGACAAACGCCGGATTAAATGCGGTTTATTGTTATCAGGAAACTTATAATAAGCAGCATTATAAGACCTACCATCCGAAAGGAATGAAGTCGAAGTTTGACTGGCGACTGGACGCTTTCGACCGTATGGGAAAAGCCGGCGTGCACAAAGTCGGTTTAGGAATACTTATCGGACTGGAGGACTGGCGCACGGATGCTTCGATGATGGCGTTTCACCTGCGCTATTTGCAGAAAACATACTGGCAGACGAAATACTCCATTTCATTTCCGCGTATGCGTCCGCACGAAGGCGAAGCCTTTCAGCCTAACATTGTGATGTCAGATAAAGAGCTGGCGCAGCTTATTTTTGCGTTTCGCATATTTGATCATGATGTGGAACTGGCTTTATCTACACGTGAAGATAAGAGTTTCAGGGATCATATGACGACCCTGGGAATAACCTCTTTAAGTGCAGGTTCGAAAACAGATCCGGGCGGATATGCCGTTTATAAAAAAGAATTGGAGCAGTTTGCCATAAACGATGACCGCAGCCCTGCTGATGTTTTGAGCGCGGTAAAAAGCCAGGGTTATGAGGTTGTGTGGAAAGACTGGGATTTGAGTCTGCAATAATCTTCTATATAAGAAATCTATTTCTTATTTTGTTTTTTCATTATTCAACGAATAATGGTAACTTTGGAATATAAAAAGTAAAATGGAAGACAGATATAACCGTAATATTCTTATCGAAAGTAAAATGGAAGACAGATATAACCGTAATATTCTTATCGAAAATTTCGGAGAAGAAGGGCAGGCGAAGCTGAGAACTTCAAGAGCGCTTGTGATAGGAGCGGGCGGATTGGGTTCTCCCGTGCTTTTTTATCTGGCTGCCGCCGGAGTTGGTACGATTGGCGTTGTTGATGATGATGTAGTAAACGTCGCCAATCTTCAACGTCAGATTCTCCATTTCACGAGCGATCTTGGACGACGGAAAACAGACTCCGCACAGGAAAAGCTTACTGCCTTGAATCCGGATGTGAGAATTGTTATTTATAACTGCAGGTTTTCGAATGAAAATGCAGAAAAAGTGATTAACGGCAGCATGGAAGGCGATACGGTTGGTCTAACAAAAGATGTGTCTTGTCAAAATCCCGGCGGCGAATATGATTTTGTGGTTGACTGTTGTGATAATTATGCGACAAAGTTGCTGATTAATGATGTTTGCGTAAAGATGAAAAAGCCCTATTCACATGGCGCGGTAGTAGCTATGCGTGGAGAAGTCATGACGTATATTCCCGGTTCCGCGTGTTACCGGTGCGTCTTTGATACGCTGCCGGAAGACGGCGTATTGCCTGCAGCTTCACAAATCGGAATACTGGGCTCGGTTGCCGGAATCGTCGGATGTACACAGGCAACCGAAACGATTAAATATCTTGTCGGAATAAATGATTTAATAACAAACCGCATACTGATAGCAGAAGCAAATACAATGAACTTTTTTTCTCTGAAAGCAAAAAGAGTAAGCTCGTGTATTTGCCGGCAGTAAGTCGGTTACAGGGAACAGTCGCCGAATTTTCATCCGGCAAAAAGACAGTGAAACTAATTGACGCCGCATAGTTTTGATTGCCAAAACCATACGGTTATATTAATATTCTATTAGCGAATGCACTGCTTATCTCTTTTTACGGGTGAAATCTATTCCTCATTTTTTTCATCCACTACTTAGGTATTTATCAACATGATACTATGATAATTATACGTTTTCGGACAGACACTGCATAATGTTTATAGGAAGAATCTATTACATATCACCCATAGAAAAGCCTCTGAATTCAGCGCCATATTCTGCAAGCTCTTTCTTTATTGAATCGGCTTTTGTTTGCAACATATTTAAATTGATCTTCTTAGGATTGCGTTTTACTTCGGCAACCATGACTGTTTTATCTAAATCATTCAAAGCAATCAAATCTATTTCATTTTCTCCTTTATTATCCCAATAGCTGCCAATGTTCGTGATCCTCTCCTCCTCTGCTATCTTAGACCGAAAGTATTTTTCAAGAATCAAGCCGCTGTATTGTTCATAGCCTTTGTTGATATATTCCCGGAGCAAATCATATTTTCCCATTTCAATTAATGACTGATTAGGAAAAATAAAACGAAACCAAAAACGAAGATAATTATCATTTAAAATCCAACGATTCTTTCTGCTCTCCGGTTTGGAAAACATTGGCTTGTTTCTTGTGATCAGGGAATATTCTTTATCAAGATTTATCAAATAGGCTCCCGTGTTTTTACCGATAATAGAATCTATCTCGCTTTGAGTCGTTTTACCGGAAGCAATCAATTGAAGAATAGAGAAATAGGTCCCGTATTCTTTGCCAAACTCGGAGATAAGCAACTCTCTTCCCTCACTAATAAAAGGAGAATCGGGACGTGTAACCATATCCAGAATTTTATCCTTTGTAACGGCTCCGGCTTCCATTAGTAAGTCTATGTATTTAGGTATTCCACCTGCGAGCATATAAAGACAAAGAAGATCTTCCGATGTATATTTAGGATTATAGTCATTCAGAATCTCTTTTATAACACTCACTGCAAAGGGTTGTAAGGTTATTTTGGAAGTAAGACGGCCAAATAAAGGCTCTTTTCTGTTCTCGAAAATTTTCATCATCATAGAATAGATTGAGCCGGAAGCTATAAAATTGATTTTAGCCCTATCTTTATATTGATCCCAAAGATTCTGAATATCGCTAAAAATAGATGAATTTACATTATCGAACTCCTGAAACTCATCAATAATAAGCATATAATGTTCTTTTGTGGCAAAAATCAGCAACTGTTCAAAAAGGTCTTTAAAACGGGTAATAGTTCCAAAGATTTGCAAACCTAACGCATCCGCTGCATCTTTTTGGAACTGTTCGCAAAGAAGCGGTTCGCTTTTACGAGATACAAACAGATATAGATATTTTTGTCCTTTTACAGATTCAAGTAAAAGATAGGTTTTACCAATACGTCGGCGACCAACCGTAACTGTAAAACAAGAACTCTTCTTCGATTGTTCCAGCGTACGAGCCAATAATTCTAACTCCTTTATTCTATTATAAAACTTCATACTATTTTATGTGTACATTATTTATTTTTTAACACTAAGGTAACATAGAACTCACAGCATGTTCATTCTCTTTGGCGTAAGCCGTTTTTTTAACGCTTCGCTAAAAGACCGTTGGTTGCATGTTCGTTTCATGTTTTAATGAAGATTATCTTAATACAGATTACAAAAATAGGATTAATTATTTGATTTGTCAGCATCTTTTTGATTATTTTCAGGGCAGTTAAAATAACATTCATTGTACTAAACCTTTGGTAGTATAGTTACTCAAGCTAGCTAATCCGGCTCATACCCACCCAATATCCGGTTTTAATCGGTCAAAAAAGGCTGCCATTCCGGCAGATAGCGTGAAAAAAATGGCTTCGCAGCATATCTGCAACTATTTCGTTATAAAGAAGTTAGACAAAATGACCTAACATTTCGGACAAAATAACCTAACCTGTCTTTGCTCCATTCCCTATATTTATATCCGAATTTTAGTAATCATCATAAATCTTATTATCATAGAAAAATCATAGAAAATGAAAGTAAAAGTATTATTTCAAAGTAAACCGACAATGAAGCGTTTTTTATGCTTACTGTTGGTTAGTTTTTGCGCAACATTTGGATACGCGCAAAATGGTAATAACCTATCGGGAATGGTTACGGACGAAGATGGAAATCCGTTGATTGGCGTTAATATCAGCGTTAAGGGAACCTCTTTGGGTACTATGACCGATATGGATGGTAAATTCTCATTGACTGTCGCAAGCGGTACTACACTTCAGATTTCCTACATTGGTTATATTATGCAGGAGATAATCGTTGGAAATCAGACGAATATTAACATTGCGCTTAAAGAGGGCAGTCTGATTCTGGACGAAGTAGTAGTAATGGCTTATGGTTCGACAATCAAGCGGAAAGTAATTGCATCTGTAGCAAATGTAGATGTAAAACAGATTGAAACGTTAGCCGGTTATAAAGATTTGGGGACAGCGTTACAAGGTCGTATCTCAGGTGTTTTCATTTCAAACAATAGCGGCGGACCGGATGCAAGTCCATCTATATCGATACGTGGCGGCGGAGATCCTATGTATGTAATTGATGGTGTGGTACAAGACAAAAGTTTCTTCATGAGGCTGACCCCGCAGGATATTGAATCAATGTCGGTGATGAAAGACGCCGCATCTTCGGCCGTTTATGGCGCGACGGCAGCCAACGGCATTATTGTTGTCCAGACAAAAGCAGGACGTAAAGGAAAAACGAAAATCAGTTACATTCTGGAACAACAGTTTAATACGCCGACTGTTGTCAGAGATAAATTAACTGCTCTACAAGAGGCTGAATTAAAAAATGCCATTAGCGATTATATGGGATCTGCAAAACCTTATTCCGATGATGTGTTAACGAGGATAAGGAACGGTACGGACAATGATTATCCAGATAACGACTGGTGGAATATTTTAGTTAAAAAAGTGGCTTTATCACAACGCCATACATTGACTTTGGATGGCGGAAGCGATAATACTCAATACCGGACGTCATTTATGGTTTATGATCAGGGGACTTTACAAAAAAAAGTTGCCGGAGACATAGACCCGATAGACTATAAAACATACAGTTTGGATATGAATTTAGTCCATTATTTTAAAAATACAGGCGTAAAATTATCGCTTGATATGAAACCGTATATCGTAGATAACAAGAAATTTGGCGGCGATCCGTGGCTCGCCATAAAAAACTTGAGTGCAATGACGAAAACATATAATAAAAACGGCGCTTATGCTCCGAATAGTCCAATAGCTTCCTATGCTGATACAAGAGGCGGGTATGTGAAAAATTTCAATTTCGGGAATGATATGCGTGCAAATCTGGATTGGGATGTACTCTGGATAAAAGGACTAAAAGCCGTTTTAATGGGTAGTTATGCTTTGGCAAATACGAACAGTAAGAATTGGAACGCTTCTGTTCCGACTTATAATGAAGATGGCTCAATTGTCACGGTAACAGATCCGCAACTTCAAATGGATAAAAGGTATTCATGGCGGTATGAGATTAACGCCGGATTGAAATATGATGCGGTTTTTTCAAACAAACATAATCTATCTGTCTCATTATTTTATAATCAACGGGAATCTTACTCGGAATCTATTTATGCTAAGCGGATAAACTACTATGATTATGTCGACCAGATTTTTGCCGGACCAGCAAACGATCAAACAACAGGTGGCAGCGCATCGGAATCAGGACGTTTAGGATATGTAGGCGTATTGAATTACGATTACATGAGTAAATATTTGTTGACGGTAAATTTTCGATATGATGGTTCCGACGCCTACCGGAAAGGGGCAAGATGGGGATTCTTTCCTTCCGCCGCAATAGGTTATGTTGTTTCGGAAGAAAGATTTATGGACGGCATCAAAGATAAAACAACTCTTAGCCTTATGAAATTGCGGGCCTCAATCGGACAAATCGGTGAAACATCCGGTCGATTCGATTACTTGTCAAACTGGGAACTTAATCCGACAGGTGCATATATCGGAGGAATAACGTCGCCGACAGTAAGGCCGGGGGCGTTGGCAAGTGAGGATCTTACATGGTACACAACAAATACATGGAACGCAGGGATTGATTTTGGTTTCTTAAAAGACCGGTTAACAGGTAGCGCCGATTATTTTTTCCGCCGCACTACGGGCTACTTGATAAATCCTTTGGACAGGTATAATGCACCTTTGGGAAATACAACCGGACAAATTGTCTCCAATAGTTATGTTTTCGGATTACCCAAAACAATGTCTGATGATGCATTCCGGCGTGCAGGAGCTGAATTTCAGTTATTTTGGAAAGACGTAATCAATGATTTCAGTTACGGTATCGGTGTGAATTTTTCGTTTTATGATCAATTGTGGGAAAAATATGCCGCTCAGGATACTGAAATGGATTTGGCTAATCCGAATATAAGGCAAACCCATAAAACACTTGGACAAGGTGCAAGGGTTTACGATTATATAGGATTATTCCGTACATCCGATCAATTATTGAATACCGTGATCCAAAACACCGGCAATGCGATGATGGCAGGTGATGTAATTATGATGGATATCAATGGCGACGGACAGATTAATACGGAAGATATGATATATGATAATAATCCGAGAAATTCGATCATGCAATGGGGCATTCCTTTCAATGCAGGTTATAAAGGATGGTTTATGGAAGGTCTAATCCAGGGGAGCGGGCCTCAATATGGTATGGTTCATGGCATATATCGAGGTACGGGCTGGTTGAATATAAGCTATCAGGACCAATTGGATTTTTATCATCCCGGTAATACAAACGCTGTATATCCGAGAGCCGACAATGATTACGGAGCATGGAATGGAGAACTTAACAGACAAGACTCGAAATTATGGATTGTTAATAAGACATATGCCCGGTTGAAAAATCTTTCAATCGGATATGACTTGAAACACAAATTTTTGAAAGAGTTTAAATACATTTCTTTTGCTAAATTATCATTTGTAGCCAGTAATATCCTTACAATCTCTCCGGCAATGAAATACTTTGATCCGGAAACTGGTCCCCTGACTGAGACATTAGTCGGAGGAACACAGGCAAACTCTTATCCTGTTACGAGTACTTATTCAATTATGCTTAATATGGGATTTTAATCAATTAAATTATAGGAATATGAAAAATATATTGACATACATAGTGTATTTAATCGGTATTGTGGGTACATTATCTTCGTGCGAAGATGTGCTTGACAAAAAACCATTAGACTTAAGAACCGAAAACGATGTTTGGGCTGATGTAAAATTGGCGCAAGCTTATATGAACAGAATATGGTACGCAACCAATCGTACGGATTTCAATTATGAATCATGGTTTGGTTTTTATGCCGGCCCTCTTACGCCCGGTTCCGAAGTTACGTCTGATAATTATTATAGCAGATGGAACAGAGGTGCGCCAACCGTCAAGAGCGAATCCGGGATCGTTGATGTAAATGCCAATTTCGGCGTCTTTGATAATTTTGGAGACCTCCGCAATATCAATATAGCCATTGACCACCTGACGGATCCTGAGACAAGAATGCGATTCGGAGAAAATATAGCCGATGACATGCTGGGACAAGCGTATTTTGCAAAAGGTCTTATTTACTCGGTGCGCGCAAAAGTATTTGGAGGTTATCCCATCATTGAAAAAACATTGACTGCCGAAGATGACCTTATGCTGAAACGGGCATCTTTGAAAGAAACGTACGATTATGCTATTAATTTATTAGAGCTGGCCATCCCGTTGCTCAACGCCACCACTCCGGCGGGACGTCCGAACAAGGGCGCTGCATTAGCGTTGCTTTCCGAGACTTGTATCAACAGCGCCGCCTATATAAAATATGAAATGCTTAACGGTGGAAACGCGGTTGACGTCACGCTTTATTATAACAAAGCCATCAAGGCAGTGGAAGATTTGGACGCCCTGGGGCTATATTCTTTGGAACCACAAAATTCTTTTGCCGGAATGTTTAGCGATTATGCGTATGCAGCAAGTAGCGCATCCGGGGAAATCATTCTGGCCCAGTTTACTCCGCCCAGTATTTACCGGTTGTCGAATGATAAACAGGTCGAATTGAATTGTTATTTACCCACATACTATGATGATTTACTGAGAGATGACATCCGGGAAAAATATAATAACAAACCGTATAATGGATTCATACTCAACGGTGGTTGGCAATCTATAGCCCCTAATCCGAAAACAATTGATGAGAGTTTTTATATAATTGATATTGACGGTAAAGCGCGCAGGTGGCAGGATTCCCAACTATTCTCCAGATATATAGTAATAAATGATGGAACATATGGATTGAACGAACAAGCTGCTTTAGACGGGATTGAAGATATTTCACAATTGATGTACGGCAATCGGGATAAACGGTTTTATGCAACAATAGCCTACGATGGTTGCACTTATTTTAACAACAGGTTCGATACGAGAATAGATGGAAATATGCATCCGAAATCATTTAAAACATTATCGAACGCCCAAGGCTGTCTTACCGGTTACCTGTTCAAAAAATGCGTCCCGGAAACCCAGGCGTGGACAACTGCCGACTATTCCGGTTTTCATAAGATTTGTTTGCGTTTGTCACGCGCCTATCTGAATGTTGCCGAAGCTTACCTCATGTTAAATAATGAGGCAAAGGCAAAGGAGTTTATTAACAAAACACGGATGGAACATGGCGGATTACCTGTCCTGACGGACGAAACCGGCGATACGCTATGGAAAATCTATATTGATGAGCGGAATGCCGAATTAATAATGGAAAACGACCGCTATTATACACTCATGCGTTATGGGATAAAGAACGGAGCGGAAGGCATCGACGAACTTAATTTTGGACCAATGAAGCAACTGGAAATATCTGCAGACGGGAAATCTTATAAATATGTAGACTTATTATTTGAAAGCGCTAACAATACATTCAAATTCAGCCGCCATCGGTATCTTTTTCCTGTTCCGAAAGCCGTTACCGACAGAAATCCGAATTATTTACCCAATAATCCGAGGTATTAATCTTGCGGCATTTTTAAGAATCATGTTAATGTATAAAATTATAATCTTATGAAATCAAAAATATTCTTTTTTATTATCGGATGTTTATTATTTACTTCCTGTCTGAAATATAATTTGGATGAAATAGAAAATACAGATCTTTGCGCTATCGTTTCAATAACTTTTGAACATCGTTGGATTGTTCAAAACAATAATGGCTATGATGTGTTGTGCAGAAGAGAATTAACAATAAGCAAAAACGCTCCTGACGCCGATAACAAAATTGTATTAACAATAACAGTTCCTCCAGCAAGCGGTACGGCATATAATTCTTTTTCTGCCGCAGTGAGGGAAAAAGTAACAATCGGTAACCTGTATTTATATTCCATACTAAGTCCTGCCGCAAAAATAGAACCGATGGGAGATACTCCGGCAATGGGGCTTCCGGCCTCGTTTGAAATCGGAAAAGCGTATGAATATAAAGTGACTGCCGCCAATGGAAATTTTACTGTTTATTCAATAGTGATCAATGATTTTATCAAATGATATGTATCCGGAATTCTCAGCAATTCAGGGAGAAATCATCTTAGGCATGCTAAATAAACAAGATATGACCGTTTTTTAAAATAAAATCCAGCAGGGGACAACCCTGCGGGATTTTCCGTTACAGGTTATTAATTTCACGTCTCTTAACTGATGATTTCATAGCTCAACCCTTTGGATAAGCGGATTTGAGCCGGTACAAATAACGTCCACAACTCCATACCCGGACGACCCGTTTTCGACTTGCCCTTGACCAGCCTGGATTCCAATATATCCAATACCTTGTCCCGGTAAACCTTGTTGCTGTATAGCTCGCATAAGGCTATTACTATACTCGCCATCCAGTCTCGACTGCGTAGGGTTTGGGTATCGGCTATTAACAGTTGACCTAACTCTTATTGAGGCTCGAATCTTTTACGCATAACTTGAATCTTTTGAATCTTGATCTTTTTGATGGCCTTTTATCGCCCTGTTTCACTATAATATCGCAAAAATAAGCATTTTACGTAACATTTGCAAATCTATTCCTCATTTTTTTCATCCAACACTTAGCTATTTATCAACATGATACTATGATGATTATACGTTTTCGGACAGACACTATTTAGTATTTTTTAATCGCTCTGCCTATTTGCCTAATCGCTTCCTGATGTTTGTCAAGACAAGGCATTAATGTAGGTCTCCACGGAGCTGTCATAAAGCCGTATAATCCGGACGAATCAATTACTTTTCTGCAATAATCTACGGTTGCTTCCATATTTGTATCATTCGAATGATTGCTGCCTGTGGGTATCTGGTCATAACCGTGCGCTTCAAGTTTTTCATACAGGCCGATATACGTTTTATAATTCTCCGTTTCAAAGTCATTCTGCAAAAAACCTTCATAATACCAGTTGCTCTGCAATACGGACTTAGGCATTTTTCTAAAGAAAACATCCGGGTTGTGCCATGCATAATCCGACCATATCCATGGGCGTACGTTTTGTTTCTCTACTTCGCTGATGAGGAAATATAAATCACCCCACCATAAGTCGTTTTGACGTATGACGGTATAATTCCATGTTTTCTGATGACCGGCCGTTTCTTCGTCCATTCCCAGATGAAAAAAGCGTGGATTGTCAAAAATCCTGATGACTTCATCAATAAGATCTCTGCATACCTCATAGTATTTCCTTGTTGAAACCATACGCGAATATTCTCCCATCCAGGTGTCATGTGTAGCGGCAAAGTTCAATTTTGGGATAGGTTCTAATCCCATTTTCCGCATTTTAGCCAACTCTGTCCTTAATTTTTCAGGTGTCCATGCATTCCTTATGGCAATTTCGGGATGGCTTTCATAAACGATAGCGTCGCCCAAATCGATCACGACCATATTCATTCCGGCGGCGGCCATATCTTTCAGTAATATATTCCATACAGGTTCATCGAAAGTAAGGTTTGTTCTGTAACCATGCGCCCATTCCCGCGCTTCCTGGCACGAGGTGCAATTATAGTCCACAGCCTCGTAACCCGGTCGTGGATAGTCTTCCCACATATTATAACTCAGATGCAGGAGGTTGGCCCAAATCATTTTTTGAGTAGGCTTTGGTTGTGCAAAAAGCCGATATGGTATGCTACACGCTATTCCTGCAGCAAGCGCCTGTTTGATAAAATTTCTTCTGTTGTTCATTTTTGTTCATTTTATTTTAATTGTTAATATTATTTATTCAAAAACACACTCTTTTAAAAACCCGGGGGTATATCCGTTATCCACCGCCCATTTTACCGCCGTAAATATTTTCTCCCTGTAATCAGGCTGATAAGCAAAATAATCGGGCTGAAAATAATGTTCATGTATCATTAAATCAATCAACCCCGGATTATATGTTTTTTTGATGTTATCCAAATGAGGTACAATATCTTCAATTTTAACAGTATTTACGACCAATGAAAGTCGGACGAAAATAATGTTTTCCTTATTATCTCTCCAGATAAAGCGTTTTTTAATATTCCTCCTTTGGTCCACATTCAGATAGTATGAAACGGGAGCTTTATCATCGTCCACATTAAAGTATCCTGCCAATACGTCATAACCGGAGTCCTTTAAAGCTCTGCAACCTTCTACAGTTGCTTCTCCCCAATGGAGTGTTGTTTCATGCGACATTACTTCTTCTCCGGCGAATCTCCTGATTTCTTTCTTCACAAGAGCGCAGTCTTTTAAGACTTCATCATAACCTGCCTGAATATAAGGCTTGTCAGGCTCATCCGCCAAACCGGAAAAACTAAGTTCAAGCCACGTTGCATTCGCCTTCCACTCATCTTTAAACTTATCCGGCATTTGCGAAAGGTTGAAACCGTCTGTCCTGTAAAATATATTAAGATGTATTTTAGCGCCATAGGTATCATGCACTTGTTTCATGATGCCAAGATACTGATTATCAAATATAGATTGATACCTGTCTGCATTTTTGGCAATATCTTTGAATACTAATATATTGGCATTGAAAGAAAACCGGTACTTATTGACACAGTTTTTAAGTCGGAATACAGTTATACTCTCCTTGTATCCATGCTCTCCTTCAACCATTTCGATAATGTTTTCGTAATTTTTCAGGCTGACATCAGCCTGAAAAATTCCATCCGTATATTTTGCTGTAACTCCATTCACTTTGATTTTGCTTCCGGCGGGAGCTGTGATTTTTACTTGTGTTATCAGAGTTCCGTCAGTAACTGTAATACCGTCGTTTGCATTTAACATATCACCATCAATAGGGCTTATAAACCGGATTTCTTTTTCCACCTTATCAATCGGAATGAGGTCGTAATTTAAAAATATTGTAACTCAGGTACGTATATTCAACATTTAGCCAGGCAAAGTAAAGCGGGATAGACTCCCTGTCCGTTTTTGATGGTGGTATCAATAACAGAACGAATTCCGGCGTATCGGTCAGCCCCCTTGCCCTCTTTGTTTCGGAACTGACCGGAGACTTTGGTTTTGACCTTCACCATGCGTATAGCCCGTTCAGAGCCATTGTTGTCGGGAGGAACACCGGCGTAGGTGAGGAAGACGAATATACTCTCCCTGTGTTTAATCAGCCGTTTAATCAGCCGTTTGATCAACGCTTGAAGCCTGGGGTGAAACTGTGAATAATCTACTTTTAACAACTCGTTCAATTCCCCCTCAAGAGCCGCTACTTCTTTGGGGGGATGCCGGTAA